>JASHSU010000067.1 GCA_030038605.1 Thermoplasmata archaeon
GCTACCGGGGGCTGATCGTCCGGGTGCTGTCGGCGAATCCGGCCCGACTGTTCTACGAACGCCTCGGGGCGCGCTCCCTGGGGGTCGACTGGGTCAATATCGGCGGCCAGGACCTCGAGGAGACGGTCTACGGTTGGGCGAACCCTGACCTGTACTTTCCCCCCGAAGCCCCCGTCGAACCCGCGCTCCCGGAGCCCTCGACCTAGCGCCGGTCGACCGCTCCCCTCATGGGGCGTGCCCGTCTGCCGGGACCGTGAAGGTCCTCCTCTTCGGGGCCTCGGGCATGGTCGGCCAGGGCGTGCTGATCGAGTGCCTTCGCGACCCTCGGGTCGAGTCCCTGCTGTGCGTCGGCCGCAGCCCTCTAGGGATCCAGCACCCGAAAGTGCGGGAGCTGGTCGTCCCGGACCTGTACCGTCCGGAGTCCGTCGCCCAGGAACTGACCGGCTGGGATGCCGCATTCTTCTGTCTCGGCGTCTCGTCGGCCGGGATGAGCGAGGCCCAGTACACGCACATCACCCACGACCTGACACTCGCCGTGGCCGCGACCGTGGCGCGACAGAACCCGGGCTTGACCTTCACCTACATCTCGGGGAGCGGCACCGATAGCACCGAGCGGGGCCGGGCGATGTGGGCCCGGGTCAAGGGGCGCACGGAAAACGCGCTGTTCGCCCTGCCGTTCAAGGCGGCCTACATGTTCCGCCCGGGCCTCATCCGGCCGATGCACGGGGTCCGGTCGAAGACCTCGGGGTACCGTTGGACGTACCTCCTGCTCGCCCCGTTCCTGCCGATCGTCCAGGCGCTGGCGCCCCACCACATCACCACCACCGAGCGGGTCGGCCGGGCGATGCTCCAGGTCGCGGAGGTCGGCGACCCGGCGCACCTGCTCTACGCGCGCGACATCAACCGGCTGGCCGCGGCGCACGGCTGAGCGAGCTCAGCACGTGCTGAGCCAGC
Organism: Thermoplasmata archaeon; assembly: GCA_030038605.1. GTDB lineage: Archaea > Thermoplasmatota > Thermoplasmata > Lutacidiplasmatales > UBA184 > Lutacidiplasma. Next base: position 955 of record JASHSU010000067.1, read on the forward strand.
TGGCGAGCGGCCGTATCGCGCGGTTCAGGGACGCGCCGGACTCGGTCAGGGCATAGGCGGCGACCGGGCCGCGGGACCCGTGGACGGTCTCCCGCCGGACCAGTTTCGCCCGCTCCAGCGCCCGCAGGGTGGAGGTGAGCGTCGCTGGACTGACCCCCGACAGGCACCGCTGGATCGGCCCGAACCGTACGGTCCCGTTCTCGCCGAGCAGGGAGATGACGCAGACGGCCCACTTCTTGCCGACCACGTCGATGAGTCCAACGGGAGGACACGGACAGCGCAGGCGGGTCACTTCGGGGGGCGTCACGTGGTACGTACGTTGCGGCGGCTTATGACTGCTTCAGTTATTGAAGTGGTCGAGGATCCATGACCGAACGGCCCCCCAAGGACAGGTGTTGTACGCGAACGACCGAGTGCACTGCCGACGGCCCTTGCGAGTGTGTGGAGGAATGCTGCTGCTGTTGCTCCGACGGGAGCGGACCGCCCTCACGGCGGTGACCTGAAAGGGGTGGGGGGGATGGACCCCGCGTGTCGATGGCGGGCGCGGATCCTCCTCCCTCCGATGCTGGCCGGCCGATGTGGGTCGGCTCAATCGTGATCGTGTGCCACGATTTTCCGCGGATGTTCGCCTTCTGGTCCGCGGCGCTCCGGTACGCCCCTCGCGAACCGCCGTCCTCCAACTGGGTGGTCCTCGAGGACCCGCAGCACCGGGGGCCGAACATCAGCCTGGACGGGGCGGGGGAAGAACCCCTCAAGGACTACCGGCTGCACCTCGACCTGTACTCGCCCACCCCGGTCGCCGACGTGGAGCGGCTCGTGGGATTGGGCGCGAAGGTGCGCCAGGCGGCGAGCGCCGGCCACGACTACGTAACGCTCGAAGACCCGGACGGCAACCCGTTCGATATCATCGACATCACCTGGCCCGGCACCCGGACCGACTGGTGGTTCGGCCGGGCCCAGGGAGCCCCGTCGCCGTGAGCCAGGTTACCCGTCGTACTTCGAGCGCAGGTCGTACCCGTGCTCGACCACGGATTTGAGGTTCATCGCGAAGTAGGTCCAGCCCCAGACGGCCCCGGCGTACAGGTCGTCCCACCGCTTGCCGACCGGCAGGCCCGAGTGGAGAACGCGCAGGAGGGTCCCCTTGCCTTTCGGTTCCACGTGGAGCCGAAACCGCGTGACTCCCGCGTCGGTCAGGCCCGGCCACTCCCACGTTAACGTCCAGCCACGGCCCTTTGCGAATTCCAGCACCTTGCCCGTGTGGGTCGGTCCGTCCTTCCAGCTGAACGCGTACCGTCCCCCCTTGCGCGGCGAGAACTCGGCGACATCGCAGAACCAGCGGGTCAGCCGATTCGGGTTCGTGATCGCCTTGAACACCTTCTTGGGGGACGAGCGAAGGTAGTACTGCTGGCGGACCGATCGGCTCGGTGGGCGACCCATACGTCGCGCGACCCGGCCAAGACTATAGCCCCATCGGAAGGCTCTGCTTTGGGATTTTAATCACCTAGCCGGCTATGTTACCTTAGAGTCACCTTTCATCGTTCACGGGCCCCCGAAACTTTGACCCGAAGCGTTCTGACTGTCCGCGGTGGACCCGCGCCGCTCCTTGGTGTTGACCCTGCGTCATGAAGACTCTGTCGTTGATTTTCGCGACTTATCTGGGGGAGGGTTCCGAGGTGCCCAAAGTGAGCCCCCGGTTCCCTCCGAGGTCCGGGAACTCATGCAGGTCGTCCGTCAACTGACCAACGAATCCGTCCGTCAAGCTCTGCAGCACAACCTCACCTCTCGAGGCAAACTCTCCCGATTCGCCCGGACCCGAGCCCTCGAACTCGGGGTCACCGGAGGCTTGGCGGTCGCGGCCTCCGACATCGCCTTGGCCCTCGCATCCGCCCACCGTCAACGAATTCGGCGAGGGATTCACTGCCGGGTTCCCTACGTCCGGACGCCGTTCGTGCGACTCCCGAACGGGTGCTTCCATCTCGATCTCGCGTCCGGAC
>JASHSU010000068.1 GCA_030038605.1 Thermoplasmata archaeon
TTCGGTTACGTCCCCACCTTTCGGATGCGGGAACCCCGCGCCCGTAAGTGTATGAACCCCGGACCCGGCCACCATGGTTCCCGGGGGTCTTCGAGGTACCCAGTGTATCAACGGGCCCCTCAGAGCAAGATTTTCCGAACTGCCTATAAGCGGGGGGTCTTAGGACCGCCCCTCAAGGTTATACTGCGATGCCCGAACGAGTGCCACCGGACGCCAACGACCCCTCGGGGCGGGGCGCGGCGGCGTCCCTTTCGTCCGCCGAAGCGGCGCGATTCCAAGGGGCCTTCGCGGTTGTGATTCTTCCGACGTTGAACGAGGAGCGGGGGCTCGACCGGACCCTTTCGGAACTGCCGCTCGACCAGTTCGACGAAACCGGCCAGCGGGTCGTACCGCTGGTGATCGACGGGGGGAGCACGGACGGTACCCTGGAGGTGGCGCGTCGGTGGGGTGTCCCCGTCCTCCGTCAAACGACCCGAGGAAAGGGCGGAGCCGTCCTCGAGGCGATCGCCTGGGTCCACGAGAGGGGGGTTCCGTACGTCGTGGTGTTGGACGCGGACGCGACCTATCCTCCGGATCGGATCCTGCCGACCTTGGACCTCCTCCGAGGCGGCGCCGACTTGGTCATCGGGGTTCGTCGGCCGGTGTGGGGCCCGCCCTCCGACGTCAAGGACCTGGTGCACCGGGTCGGCAACCTGTTGATGAGCTACACGTCGAGCCTCCTGTCCCAACGGACGATCCTCGACCTCTGCAGTGGATTCTGGGGGACGTCCACGCGCCGGTTCATGGATCTCGGGCTGGGTGACCAGAACTTTGCCATCGAGGCGGAACTCGTCCTGCGCTCCATCCGCGCGGGGTTGAACGTCCGGCAGATCCCGATCCACTACCGGGAACGGCTGGGCGAGGCGAAGCTCCACGCGGTTCGGGACGGCGGACAGATCTTTCTGACGATCTTCCAAAACGCTCGCCGCGGCCCGGAGGCTCAGCCGGCACGTGCGGGGTCCAGTCCGTGGGGGAGGGATCTCCTATCGATCGGGCTGGTTCTGGGCATCTCCGGCGCGGTGGTCGAATGCGCCCCGCCCCAAGCGGTCGAGGCAGCCAACTTGGCGCGGTTCCTCCGTCGCAATCTTCCGGACACGCGGGTCCAGGTCGGACCGGTCAGCTCCAAGCCGGTGACGGGCTCGGTCGCCGAGGTGAGCCCGAACGATACCCCACTGGTCGTCTCTCTACCTCCCGCCGACCCGCCCTCGGGAGAACCCCGATCGGCGACCGTGTCGATCAAGAATGCGCGGCGCCAGTTGACCATCCAGCTACCGGCCTCAGCTCCGGAACCTACCTCGGAGGAAGTTTCGGCGTGGTCTCGGGCCGGGGGATGGTCGGAGCCAGAACAAGCTCCACGGGAGCGGTTCCCCTCGCTCCACGTCGTCACCTCTCGTCTGAACTTCGAGCGGGAACGCCAGCAGGAGACCCTGCTCCGGGCCAATGGCTTCCGCATGGTTCGGCAGGGGCCCGAGCGGACGCCGGCGGCCCTGTCCAAGCCGTTGGACCTGGTACCTCCGACGCCGACCGACGCCCGGTAACCACCGCCCCGTGGTGGCCTTTCGCGCCACGCAGTTGCGCCGTTCGACGCGCCCGGCATGGGCTCGCCCCAGCGAATGACTTCCGTTACGGGTTCGCCGGATGGACCTTGCGTCGGACCCGAACCGGCTCTCGGCGGGGATGGGCCACCGGCTCGGTCGCCGGGTTCCCCGGTGGATGGGCGTCCAGCCGATGCGCCTCGAGCGCCTCTTCCGAGCGGAAGGTGCGCCCGCAGTCGGAGCAGACCGCTTCGACCTCGTCGTATTCGACGTAGGGCATGCCCCGGGAAGGGACTACCGCTTCAATTGGGTTTCCCCGTCGTGCCGGTAGGTACCGAGGGGGCCGGGCGTCCCGCGGCCGGCGGTCCCTGGGCCACCCGTCCGTGCGCGATGAGGTACGCCGCGAGCAGCAGGAAGTAGGACAGGAACAGGTAGGAGTAGAGCGCCTCGACCGGGGTAACGAACGTCGGGAGACCCACCCGTCGGGCCGAGATGTCCGCCAGGATCGTCGGGACCGCACCCGCGATCTGAACGGCCACCAGCGCAGAGATGGCGAACGCCCACGCGAGCGCCAGCCCCACCGCGACGCGCCCCGGGTTGGACGTCAGGTGAACGACGATGTACGCGTACGTGACGAACGTACCGAAGACCAGACTCCCGACGGCGGCTCCGAACAACGCGACCGCCCACGTGGGGGTGCCGAGCGAGGGGACCGCGACGAGCAGGCCCAGGACCGCCGCCGCGACGACGCCCCCGAGCAGCGTGGCGGCGAAGACGCGGTGGGCGGCCCGGACGTGGTCCCGGTGTACCTCGCTCCACTCCTCCCGTCCGATCCAAACGAACAGCAACCCGACGGCCGTGAACAGCAGCGGCAGTACGGTCAGCACGTTCGCGCTCGGCGTCCCGGTCCCACCGCCGAGCTTGGTGTACAGTTCTCCCGCCCCCTCGACCGCGAAACCGATCGACAGGATCGCGAGGCTGATCCGTAGGTTGCGGGTCATCGTTCGCTCCGACCCGATCCCGACCGGTCAGTGGGAGATCGTGTGCGTATGGGGGCCGGGGGCGGCACCGGACTCGAGCACCGCGGCGCTGACGAGCTTGGCGGCCACCGCGACCGCGCTGATGGCTTCCGAGGCCCCGGCCCGTCGCAACTTCGCGAGGGAGTTCGGTGAGGTCGCGACCGCGACGATCCGTAGCGCGCTCTGCATCCCGCGCGCCGTGATCACCGTGAGGAGGTTCTCTGCATCCGAGTCGTCGGCCGCCACCAGAGCGCGGGCGCGGTCGATGCCGACCGCCCGGAGGTCATCCTCGTTCGACGGTTCTCCCAGATGCGCGGCCTCCCCCTCGCCCCGGAGCAAGTCGACCGACTCGCTGTTCGGTGACAGGATGATCGACCGCACCCCATCGTCCCGGAGGCTCGCGGCCGTCGCTCGCGCCGCCGCCGAGGCCCCGCAGATGATGACGTGGTCGGTCAGGTCCTCCATCTGGGCGCGTTCCAGGCGCTGCGCGATCCGCTCGAGCCGACGCTCGAGGAACGGCAGGAAAAGAACGACCACGGCGGATAAGAACGTTCCCACGCCGAGGAGGACGAGCACGACCACGAACGCCGCGGCGGTGGCGGTCTGGGGAGCGAATTCGGAACCGTTGGTCGAGATCGTGGTGACGGTGAAGTAGAGCGCCTCGGTCCATCCGTGGATGGACGGCTTGAACTGGTCGCCCAGCCACCGGGCGCCGGCCATCCCGAGCAGCAGCGACATCAGCGCCGCGACGATGACGAGGAGCTGGGTCGACTCGGGCCCGGACGCGCGCCCCCGGAAGAACCCCGAGGAGTACGGGAAGATCAGCGCGACAAGCCCGCACGCCGCGACGGCGCTGGCGAGCGAGAATGGGTTCGGGCTCACGATCGCCGCAAAGATCGTGAGGGCCGGCGCGAGCAGGGAGAAGAGCCAGGCCACGACGCTCCGGTCCGGGATACGAACGGAGATCGCCAGTAGGAGCGCGCCGGCGATCGCGTCGAACGGCGGGTCGTAGCCGGCGAACACGTCGTTGTAGAAGTTGGGTAGGGCCAGGAACGACGAGAGAAATCCCATGGCGAGCAGGAAGACACCGGTCCCCGCCGTGGCCCAGGCGAGGTCGCGGGCGCCGGTCGCCCGCATCCGGGTGGCTCGCGCGGGCCGGGTCGGGGGCGACCCGAGGACGCCGGCCCCGGGTACCGCCATCGGCGACGGGAGCTCGGCCGCTTAGAAAAATGCGCGTTTCCTCATCCGCCCGCTGCGCCGGCGGAGGCGGAACGGCCCTCGCCGGGACCGGGCTCCGTCAAGAGCCCGGGGACGTGCGGAAAGGGGATCTGAACTCCCGAGGCGACCGGAGAGGTGGGTGGGGCTCGCTCGCACGCGAGGACGCCCGCTTCCGGATTTCCCGAGGCTCCCGGTCGAACTTCGAAGACGAAGTCGAACGCCCACCGACCCGCACCCGGTGGCCCCAGGGACGCGAAGATCGGGACGACGCCGGCGCGTACGAACGCGTTGACGATCGGTCGGACCTCCGCCGCTTGCGTGGGGTAGTAGGGCCGAACCCGGTCCGTGTTGGCCACGACGAACACCGGGCGTCCCTCGGGAGAGCGGGAACGGCTCACGGCCTCCTGGATGGCCGGGGGAAGACGGAGAAAGTCGACGAAGCCCGACACGACGGAGGCGGGCTCGTCGGAGCGAACCACCGTCCACAGGGCCATGTTCGCCTCGGCGTCCTGCGGGCGCGCGTCGGGCGAGGAGACGATGAACAGATGGTCCCCCGCGATCCGCCCGAGGCCGGGTACTTCAGCGGTACCGGTCGACGACGGCTCACGGATGTCGACCCAGTACGGGTGCGGGTCGAGGTGGCGGGCGAGGGCAAAGGCCACGCGCAGAAGGGACGGGCGGTCGGCCCCGTAGATGAAGGTCCCCATCCCCTCGGCGCCCAGCGCCGCGAGGTCGGGGGTCGAAGGGCCTCGGTTCGAGACCATCGCCGAGAGGGAATGGTCGGCTCGGTGCCATAAAGGTAGGGTCGGCCCGGCGCTCTGCGTTCGTCGGGCCGGGCGGCCGATCAGGACGGTGGAGGCGCCGGTGGGGTCGACCCGGCGCCAGATCGGTCGTTCGGGTCGGCGGCCGGATCCCGGCGGCGGCGCCGGGCGGCGAAGTAGACCGCCAGCACTGCGGCGACCACGATCACGACGAGGACCAGCAGCCAGTCGAGGATCGAGAACCCGCCCGACGTGGTCGTTGCGGTTCCGGCCGCCGCGACGGTGAGCGTGGTCGTGGCCGTCGCGTGGGCACCGGCTGCATCCGTGACCGTCACGGTAACCGTGAACGTTCCGGCCGAGGTCGGAGTGCAGACCAGAGACGCCGCGTTGGCACTCAGGCATCCCGCGGGGAGACCCGAGTAGGCGTACGAGTAAGGCGCGGTGCCGTCGGATGCGACCGTGGTGAGTTCGGTGGAGGCCCCTAGGGTCAGTGCCGCCGGCGTGGCCGCCAGGGTCGCAGTGAGTGGTGCGACGATCGGGGAGAAGACGATGGTCTGGTGGACCGCCTGACCGGCGACCGTCACATTCCCGGAGGCCGGCAGCCGGGAGTAGCCGGCGACAGACCCAACCGCGAAGGCGTACGACCCGTTCCGTTCGGTGAAGTTGAGGTAGGGCCCGCTCGCCGAGAGGAGCGTCCCGGCCAGGGTCACGTTCCACGTCGTACCCTTGCTGAGCCCGGTCTCGAGGAACGCGACGGAGTACTCACCGGGTCCGGCGACCGGTGTGAAAGCGATCGCCCAGTACGCCGGCCCGAACTGGACGGAAACGTTGCCCTGCACCGGACTCGCGGTGTACCCGGACACGGACGGTACGGTAAACGCGTAGGTTCCGTTGGGTTCGGTAAAGTTCACCCAAGGCGAAGTGGATGTCCCCGGGGAGCCGGCCAGGGTGACCCCCCACGGGGTCGCCGGGGGCAACCCCGACTCTTCGAAGGAGACCGGGAAGGAGGGCGGGCTGGACACCTGAGTGAACAGGACCGAAACGACCTGGCCCGACCCGTCCACGTCGAGCGCACCGCTCGATGGTACCGGAATGTAGACCCCGACCGTCGGCACGGTGTACTCGTACGAACCGTTCGGAACGGCGAACCCGACGGTGGGCGTCACGGAGGCGTTGTTCGCCCCCTCCAGGTCGACCGACCAACTGGTGCCGGACGGAAGGCCGGTCTCGTCGAACTGCACGGGGTACGAGGCCGCGCTGGAGATCTCGCTGACCGCCCCGGCGTACTGCGTCGTCACGTAGACGGCCCCGTTGGACGGGTCGTAGGCCAGCCCGTCGGCCCCGAACGTGAGGCCCAACGGGATGGGCGGTCCCCCGCTCGCGTAGGTCGACGCGTTGAACGTGTAGACGTCCGCGACGCCCGAACCTTGCGACGCGTCGTAGACCAGGTCGTTGGACGGGTCGTAGAGGAGGAGACCGGCGTAACTGACGCTGAGGTTCGCGACCGAACGCAGGGTGGTGTCGTTGAACACCGTGATGTTGCCGGATTCCGAGTTGGCGACCCACACCGTGTCGTTCGCGGGGTCGACCACCACCGAGTCCGGCTCGTCGCCAACCGTCAGGTTGGTCACGACCGTGCCGTCCGTCGGGTCGACCACGGTGACCACCCCACTCTCGAGGTTGGCGACGAACAGGTCCCCGTCGTGGTGGTCGTACGCGAGCGCCACGAAGTCGTCGTACGCCTTGACCAGGATCGGAGTTCCCAACGTGTACGTCGTCGCGTTCACGACCGTCAAGTTCCCCCCAAGGTCGTCCGCGACGTAGAAGTCACCATCCGTGGGGTCGTAGGCGATGGACGTCGGGCTGTAACCCAGGGTGACCCGAGCGACCGGCTGCAACGACGCATCGTACACGGTCAGGTTGTAGTTGCCGTGGCTGACGACGGCCAGTTCGTGCTGGACCGGGTCGTAGGCCGAGATGAGGGGAAGGTACCCGGAGGGCAGCGTGCCCTCCACGAGGCCCGTGGTCGGATTCACCAGCCAGCTGTCCGAGTCGCCCGGGTCCTGGACCACCAACTCATTGACGTCCGGATCGTACGTGATACCGTTCGGAAAGACATTGAGGGGAATCGAGGCGAGCGCCCGGTTCGTACTCCCGCTGACCACGGTCACGTTCGCTTCGGCCTGCGGCACGAACCCGGCCAGTCCGTACGAGCCGTAGTTGACCACGAACGCGTCGCCGGTTGAGCCGTCGACCGCGACGTCCAGGGCATTTCCGCTGGCGGTGGTCACGTTCCCGACCACTCGGTTCTGCGCCGCCGAGATCACCGTGACGTTCGCCAACGTGGTCACGGTCTGCTGGCACGGCACGTAGACGTCCTCGTTGACCGGGTCGTAGGCGACCGAACTCCCTCCGGACCCGATCGGCAAGCTGGCGACGGGTGAGCCCGTGGTCAAGTTGAGGACGGTGACGTTGGCCGACCCCCCGTTTGGAACGAACAGCTCGTTTTGGACCGGGGCGTACGCGAGCGACTCGGAACCCAGACCGACCGTATAGTTCTGGACGATCGCGTCCGTCGCCGCGTTGACCAACGTCACCGAACCGATGCCTCCGTCCGCGCCGTTATCGACCGCGACCACGTCGTTGTCGGTGTCCAACGCCAGGGCGGCGGGGTAGACACCGGTCGAGAGATTCGCCACCACGTCGTTGTGCGTCGTGTTGATCACGGTCACGTTGTCCGAGCGGAAGTTCGCGGTGAACACCTGGCCGGAGGCGGGGTCGAACAGGACCGCACCGGGCTCGCTACCGACGGGGATCGTCGCTACGACCGTGTGCGACGTTCCGGAAACGACCACCACCTCACCGAGGACCCACAGGGCGACGTACAGGTTCCCGTTCGTGGGGTCGAACGCCAATCCGTCGGGGGCCCCGGGAAGCGTGATCGTGCCCACCACCGAGTTCGTGGTCCCGTTCACCAGGGTCAGGTTGCCGCTCGTGGACCCGTCGACATACAGTATGCCCGTGGAGGTGTCGACCGCCATCGACTCGGCGAGGCTGTAGGCGTTCTGAAAGTACGGCACCCCCAAGCTCGTGATTACGCGCTCCGACGAGCCGTTGATCACCGTCAGAATATTCCCGAGGTACCCGCGCACGTACAGGTTGCCGTTGTCGGGGTCGAGGAGGACGCTCGTCGGCCCGTCCTGGGTCGCGGGCGCGGTGGCCCCGGGGAGGGACCGGTTGTCCACCAGGTCGAACGTCGAGACGACGGACCCTTCCGCGGCCGCCGGATCGACACGGGCCGACGAAGCGTACCCGGGGAGAACGGAGACGTCGGCGGTCGGAAGCACGGTCGGAGCGGGTGGGGGCCTCGCCCCCGACGTCACGGTGAGAACAGACCCCAGCAGCAGCGCGACGGCGAGGCACATCACGAGCGCGATCGGATCGCTCCGCCCGCCACGGGGTCGAGAACGCACGGGCAACGCCGTCAAGGGCCGGACGACCGCGGGGGCGTACTAAACGTAGACCGAGTACGGGCCCTCGCGCGGCGATTGCGAGGCGTGTCCTTACCAGCGATCGGCCCGCGACCGCGTGTGGCCGCCCGTCGCTTCACGCCGTGGCGGCGGGCCTCGCCCGCGGGGACCCGGACGACCGGACCGGCCCCCGCGTCGGAACTCGCGTCGGGGCGGGGGGCCGCCCCGCCCGGGCCGTCCGCCCACCGGCCGCGGGGGCGGGGGCGCGGAGTAGTCCCAGCCGGGCAGCTCCGTCCGCGGAATCTTTTCGTCCAGGAACTGCTCGATATGACCGAAGTCGGCGCTGTCCTCGGGTGCGAGGAGCGAGATCGCCTCGCCGCGCCGCTGGGCGCGGGCGGTGCGTCCGACCCGGTGGACGTACGTCTCCGGTTCGTTCGGAATGTCGAAGTTAACGACATGGGTCACGGCCTCGACGTCGACGCCGCGCGCGGCGATGTCGGTCGCCACGAGCACCCGATGGCGCCCGTCGCGGAAGTCTTCGAGGGCGCGCACCCGCTGGTTCTGGCTCCGATCCCCGTGGATGACCCCGACCGAGACGCGCGCGCGCTCCAGGTCGCGGGCCAGACGGTCCGCCCGGCGCTTGGTCCGGACGAAGACCAGGACGCTCGACATCGTCACGTCCTCGAGCATGCGCACAAGGATCCCGGTTTTCTGGTAGGTCGGTGCGAGGATCGCCAGATGCGAGACCCCCACGGCTGCGACCGTCCGCTCGGGAACGTGGACCAGCCGGGGGTCGTGCAGGAAGTCGCGCGCGAGGCGAACGACCTCGGGCGGCATGGTCGCCGAGAAGAGCATCGTCTGACGGTTCTTGGGCAGCCGCTCCATGATACGTCGGACGTCGGGCAGGAAACCCATGTCCAGCATCCGATCGGCTTCGTCGAGCACGAGGATCTCGAGTGAACGGAAGTCGACGTACCCGCGACTCATGTGGTCCAAGAGTCGACCTGGGGTGGCGATGATGATCTCGGCGCGACCTCGCAGGGCCTCCTCTTGGGCGGGCATCCCCACACCGCCGTAGACCGCCGCGCCCCGCAAACCGGTGTGCCGACCCAGTTGACGAAGGAACCCCTCCGCCTGGAGAGCGAGCTCTCGGGTCGGCGTCAGCACCAGGGCGTGGATCCGGCCCCGGGGATGGTTCATCAACCGCTCGAGGATCGGCAGGAGGAACGCCGCGGTCTTGCCGGTGCCGGTCTGGGCCGTACCGATGAGGTCGCGGCCCAGGACCGCCTCGGGGATCGCACCCCGCTGGATCGGGGTCGGTTCGGCGTACCCCATCTCCCGGATACCGGCCCGGAGGTGGGGGCTCAACGGGAGGTCGTCAAACGTCGTCTTGTCCGTCGTGCGGCTCGCGCTAGGTTCGGGGTCGCTCATGTTCGCTTCGGGCGCCCCGATCTGAGAAGGTCGATGGCGGGTCCGGCTGCCCCGACAGACCGGACGCGGCTTAAGAGCCCTCCGGCCCGCTTGTCGGACGATGGCAAGGCCCTCTTCGGGTCCTTCCGGAGTCTGGGAAACTCGGCGGCCCGTTCGACCCTACCGGGAACCCGCCTGGTACAGTCCCATGATGTTCCCTTCGGTGTCCTGGAAGTAGCCCGTGAACCCCATGGAGCCGTCGCCGATGGGCGTCTTGCGCTGGAGGATCCTGCCTCCGTGCTTCTCGATCGCCTTCTCGGCCGTGGGAATGTCGTCAACCATGATCGTGATCACCGGGCCCTTCAGGAACTCGCCCCGCTTCCCCATCCCCCCGTTGATCGCGCCCGGGGCCTTGGGCATCCCCCGCTCGTCCGAGTCGGTCGTCAGGGCCATGGCGTAGTTCACTTCCGGCATCACGTTCAGCTGCCAGCCGAACGCCTGCTGGTAGAACTTGTGGCCGCGTTCGACGTTGTCCAGCGGGATCTCAAAATGCACGACTTGGGCGCTCATGGGATTCCTCGGGTTCCGGGAGGGTTGGGGGGGTCAAAAGAGCCTCCCAAGAGGCCGCGGAACGGTCCGCCGACCCGGTGTCCGGCCGCACGGGAGGGCACCCAGCCAACGACGGGAAAGAACCGAAAAGGGGGGATGGGGTCGGTAGGGAAGTGAAGGCCAGCGCGGCCTTTAAACGGCCGTCCGGTTGCGTTCGTCGATGAGCATTCCCAAGACCGTCGTGGACCAGCTCCTCCGGGAGAACGAGCACCACGAGTGCCCCGATTCCCCCGAGATCTGCGTCCGCATCCGGGCGATCGCCGAGCTCCCGACCCGATTCGGGGACTACCAGGTGGTCGCGTTCCAGAACAACTACGACAACAAGGAGCACGCCGCGTTCGTCCACGGCAACGTGTTCGAACAGTCCGGCGTCCCGGTCCGGATCCACTCCGAATGTCTCACGGGCGACGCGATCGGGTCGCTGCGGTGCGACTGTCGGGACCAGCTCATCGACACGCTCGAGAAGATCGGCAAGATGGACCGGGGGATCGTCCTCTACCTCCGGCAGGAGGGCCGCGGGATCGGCTTCGCGAACAAGATCCGGGCCTACCAGTTGCAGGACGCGGGCGCGGACACGGTCGAGGCGAACGAGATGCTCGGGTTCCGCCCTGACGAGCGGGACTACGGCATCGCCGCCCACATGCTGGGGTCGCTCCACGTCAATTCGATCAAGATCATGACGAACAACCCCGACAAGGTGCGCGACCTGCAGAACCACGGGGTCGAGATCGTCGAGCGGATCCCGGTGGTCGTCCCCCCGACGGTCCGCAACATCGGCTACCTGGAGACGAAGGCCCGCAAGATGGGCCACCTGCTCGACCTCGAGCAGAACGACGAGGCCCGGGACGCATCGGACCGGGCCGTCGCCGCGGGCGCCGGCGCCGGCAAGAACCGGCCCTAACCGGCGTTCACAACTCGCGGAGCGCCCGCTCGATTTCGGTGCGCGCCGCGTCGAGCTCCTTCGCGACCTTGCGCGCCGCCCGGAGCGACGACCCCTTGGGGTCCTCGGCCGCTCGGGCCGCGTGTGCGGCGACCTTCTCGGCCAGCCGCGCGCTGGCCGCCCCCAGCTCGTGGGCCGCGCGCGCCGCGTCGCGGAACGCCTGATCGACCCGCGCGTTGACGTCGCCCACGGACCCGTCCTCCTTCCCGCACCGGGGGCAGGTCGTCGCCCCCGCCGGAAGTTCGCTCCCGCACCACCGACAGTACATGGTCGCCTCGTCGTAGAGCATGCGAGCCGGTCGGATATAGGGCGTCCGGTGGGACCCCCCGTCCGGCCTAGCGGCCCCGGCGAGGGAACATCTCCCGGAGGACTGGGGGGACCCCATCCCGGTACGTGGCGAATCGCGGAGTCCACCCCAACGTGCGCAGCCGCTGACCCGAGACCGGCCGGTCCGCCGCCAGATGCCGGGCCACGTCGTCACCGAACTCGGCTTCCGCCTGATCCAGCGGTAGAGAGTCGGGCGGTGGTACGCCCAACTGCCCGGCCACGAAGTCCACGAACTCACGCAAGGGCGCGGGATGCCCGTCCGCGACGTTATAGGTCGACCCGGACACACCGGACACGACCACGCGTACGAAGGCGTCCGCGGCGTCCGCCACGTCGACGAACGACCATCGGTTCCGCCCGTCCCCGACGACGCGGTATCGGCCGTCCCGGATCGCCGTGGCTTGGTCCCGGAACCAGGACCCATCACCGTACACCATTCCGGGCCGGACGACCAGCCGGTCGATGGAGTCACGCGGGGCGGCCTCGAGGAACGCCCGCTCGGCGTCGAAGTTGACCCGCGACTCGCCGCGCGGCTCGACGGCCGCGTCCTCTTCGATCGGGTCGGGACGGCTCGCATAGACCCAGTATCCCGAACCCAGCACGAGGCGACGGAGTCCGGCCTCGGACGCCGAGGCCACGAGACGTCGGCTCCCTTCGACTCGGACCCGAGCCTCGTCCTCGTCCCGGGAGGGGTGCGCGGCCAGGTGGATGGCAATGTCGCAGCCGCGGAGGGCCCCGGCCAAGGTGGCAGGATCCAGCACGTCGCCGATCACGGGTACGCCGCCGCGCGCCCGTACGAGCTCACCTTTGGCCGGGTCGCGAACGAGCCCACGAACCTCCCAACCCGCATCGGCGAACGACCGTACGACCGCGCGCCCGAGAAACCCACCGGCTCCGACGACCAGGACGCTACGCGGGCCCGAGTGGGTACTGTCCGAGGGCGACATGGTGCGAGGTCACCACTCGGAGCGGCCCGATAACGCCTCACCCGCCGGGCGTCGGGCGGGGCGGCTCGGCGGCGCGGGCCGTGCTACGAAGCCGTGTGAGCGACCCCGACCGGCTGCGCCGCGGTGGTGGTCTGAGGGAGACTCACCAGACCGAGGAACAGGAGGACGATGCCCAGGAACTCGGCGTAGTAGAGCGCGACCGGGAACGACGCGATGTAGAGCGTCCCCCCGGCACCCAGGATGAGGGCGCCGGCGATCATCAGCAGCGTCTGCCACTTCCAGGTCCGGCGCAGCGAGAGGTACGAGGCGGACAGGAGAACGACCGTGGCGGGTCCCGTCACCAGCGTCGACAGGATGAGGAGGAGCAGCGGTGGGTCCCCGGTGATGATGCCGCCCGAGACCATCGACGTCGGGGGGAGGGGGGTCAGGAAGCTGAAGACTCCGACCAGGACGGTCGTCGCCCCGATGTAGGCCGTGTAGGCCCGTTCGATGCGGGGGCTCCGGAGGATGCGGGTCGCGCCGAGCGACAGGACCCCGACGATCGCGGCGGAGAAGAACACGTAGAGTTGGAGCAGGAAACTCGAGGCGGTGTCGATGTAGACCACGGCTTCCACCAGCATCGCCCCGGTAGCGAAGACGAGCCCAAGGCCCCACATGAGTTGAGGGCGACTGGCCGTCAGACGGTACCGCGCGACGGCCCGCACCGACAGGATCAGCAGGAGGACGGACAGTACGACAAGAGAACTCCCGATCGCGATCTGAACTGCGTTCATCGCTGCGGCGAGGGGCGTTGGCCGTGTCCTTTAATCCCCCGAGCGTACGAACAATTGGACCCATCCCCGCCTTCGGCGGGTCAGCGTCCCGCCGGAGCCCGCCCCGCTCGGCTAAGTAAGGCCGGTTGTTCGGCCGCGTCCATGGCGGCGGTCGTATGTCCCAAGTGCGGGGGTTCGAACCCCGCGGGCGCGGCGTTCTGCCAGTACTGCGGGAGCCCGATCACCGCCGCGGGACCCGCTCCGCTGCCTTCGACACCCTATACCCCGACACCGGCAGCCCCTGCCTGGGGCCCGGGCGCCGGTGGTGCGGGACCGATGTACACCCCCCCGCCCCGACGGCGGTCCCGTTTGCTGCTGATCCTGGTCGTGGTGGTGGTGATCATCGTGGTCATCGGCGTCGTCTCCTACGTCTTTGCCCCCGCCGCCCCGACCATTCAGATCTCCCAGATCAACTTCGCCTCACCGGACAACGTCTGTGGCTTGGATGGGGCGACCGCCTCAGGCTTTGTCGCCAACACGACGAACGTCGTCCCCCTGAGTTTCGACGTAGACGGAGCGAACACGAGCTCCGGAAGTGGGACGCTGCCCTGCAACATCGAGACCGTCACCACGACGACGCCCGGCTTCTCAATCACCAACGCCTCGGTTCCGCTCGCCGTCCCGGCGAACGAGACCGTGATCCTCAGTTTCAACGTCGTGTGCCCGTCGAGCTCGTACTCGGGCGCGCTGGACATCACCCTCACGTAGGGCGCGACCCGGGGAGGGCGTCGTTGGCGGCGGGACTCCCGAAGCTGGCCCCGCCCGCGGTCATCGATTG
>JASHSU010000069.1 GCA_030038605.1 Thermoplasmata archaeon
CCCCTCCGTTTCGGTAGCCACCTGGTCGAACCCTACTTCTTCGGTTTCGCGACGGCCGCCGAACTCCACGGCCTCTTTCCTCAGGCCAGCCAGGTGTACTTCCTCGTCACGACCGCTCGACGCACCCCCCCGTGCAGCACCGGCGCCCGCTTCCGGTTCGTTCGACTGAAGTCGTCCCACTTCTTCGGCGGCGAACCCATGGTCCGTCGTGGGGAGTCCTTGCAGGTGAGCGACGTCGAACGGACGCTGCTCGATTGCTTGAGTCGACCGGAGCTGGCCGGCGGGCTCGCGGGCGTGGCCCAGATCTTGGCCCAGGCGAAACCCCGACTGAACTGGTCCCGCTGGACGTCGTACCTGCGACGGTGGGGTAACCGGAGCCTGACGCTACGGGCGGGGTACCTCGCCGAGCGGGTACGGCCGTCGATTCGACCTCCACTGCGTTGGAGGGAGGCGCACGTGGCTCGTGAGGACGAGCCGTACGTTCCTCTCGACCGTGCTTCCGTCCACGGCCGTGCGGGACCCCGCAACGATCGTTGGCACATCATCGAAAACATTCCCGATTCGGTGCTCTTCGCCGAGGGAGAGGTCCGTTGATCCCTCGACCCGTGGCGAATCGGTTCGCCAATCGAATGGGCGTCGACCTCCACATCGCCCAGCAGGAAGTGGTCCTGCTCTACGCCTTGGACGCGCTCGCCGAGGCCGGGACTCTGGACCACCTGGTGTTCAAGGGCGGGACGTACCTCCGCATGATGGTCACCGGGGATGCCGGACGTCTCAGTGAGGACCTGGACTTCACCAATAACGGGCTACCCGAGGAGGCGCAGCCCGTATTCGAGGCGGCCTTCGCCAAGGAACACCACGGCGTCCGATTTTCGGTGGTGGACCCCTATCGCACCGCCGCGAGAAACTGGGCCTGCGGGGTCGAGTATGCCCACGAGTGGGATCAAGGACGGTTCCGGCTCGAGGTCAGTTACCGGGAATCGACCTTCCTTCCTCCGGCTCGGTGGCAACCGGTGCCTCAACTCTACTACTCGGACCTTCCGTTTCCCGTGCCCGAGGTACCCAGCCTGCGACTCGAGGAGGCCATCGCCGAGAAGTTGCGCGCCATCCAGGAGCGAGCCACCGAGCGGGACCTCTACGACGCGGTCCGGTACGGACAGAAGGGGTTCGACCAGGATTTGGTGCGGCTCCTGGCCGTCGCCAAGCTATGGAACGACCGACAAGCGTTCGACCCCGAACGCATCCTGACCGTCCTATCGCAGGGCCGGCGGGAATGGCCGGACCTGGACCGACTGATCGGGAGGGCCCGTCGGCAGGATTGGAATCGTAAATCGGCCGAAGCCGCTCAGCGATTCGGATTCCTCCGATCGTTGACCTCGTTCGAGCGGGAGTTGGTCGACGACGCCCGGCGCCACCGTTTGCGCGGCCCACTCGAGGAGAAACTCCGGCCCTACGCTGCCGTCAAGGGGCGGGGTCGGTAGGTGAGCGGGTCCACCCGGTAGAACCCGGAGGGGGTCGCACCACCTTCCTCAGGCCCTGAGGAAGTTCAACAGTTCCTGGTTGATCGTGTCCTTGAGCGTCGAGCACATTCCGTGCGGGGCGCCGGGAATGACCTTCAGGCGGGATCCCTTCACGAGCTTCGCCGTTAGCAGGGCCGAATCCGCGATCGGGACGATCTGGTCGTCATCGCCGTGCAGGATGAGCGTAGGAACGTCGATCTTCTTCAGGTCCTCCGTAAAGTCGGTTTCCGAAAACTGCTGGATGCAGTCGTAGACCGCCTTGTGACCGGCCATCATGCCCTGCAACCAAAAGGAGTCGCGAAGGCCCTGGGAGACCTTCGAATTGGGGCGGTTTGCGCCGTAGAACGGGATCGAGAGGTCTTTGAAAAACTGGGATCGGTCACTCTGGACCCCGGCGCGAATCTGGTCGAACGCCTCCTTCGGCAGGCCCCCGGGGTTCGAGGCGGTCTTCAGCATCAGCGGAGGGACCGCACCGATGAGCACCGCTTTGGCGACTCGCTTGGTCCCGTGACGCCCGATGTATCGAGCGACTTCGCCGCCCCCGGTGGAGTGGCCCACGTGGACCGCGTCGCGGAGATGGAGGTGCTCTACCAGGGCTGCCACATCGTCGGCATAGGTGTCCATGTCGTTCCCGTTCCAGGGCTGCGAAGAGCGACCGTGACCGCGACGGTCGTGCGCGATGCACCGGTATCCGTGGGACGCGAGGAAGAGCATCTGGTCCTCCCACGCATCGGCGCTGAGCGGCCAACCGTGACTGAATACCACCGGTTGTCCGGTGCCCCAGTCCTTGTAGTAGATCTGTTCCTTGTCTTTGCTCGCAAAGTACGGCACGGGCGCAATCTCCCTAGCGCTTCGGACCTTCGATCGTGACGACCGCACCGGTCGTCGCCCCTTCCCTTCGCAACTTCAGCACGGGAGCGTACTCGGCCGATGCGTACCAGTTCTGGAACGCCTCGTTACTCGGGAACTCGAGGATGACGACCCGGGAGGGTTTCCAAACTCCCTCCAAGACTTGGGCCGGGGCGGCGCAGAGGGTCTTTCCGCCGTACTTCTCCAATGCGGGTCCAAACTTCTCTCGGTATTCCGTTGCTTTCGCCTGGTCGTGCCAATCCAGGTCAAACACCGCGTACGTCGCCATACCCATCCCTACGGGGCGAACTCCGGGAAGGGGCATATGCTCTCCCAACGAAGATTACCGCAAACGGGAGAGCTCTAGGGCGATGGCTTGGGCGGTGGACAAGCGGGACATCTCACGCGCGGAACGCGCTAGCCGCAAGGCGAGGTGTAAGGACCATTGCACCCTAAGTCGAGGGGCGACTAGGCCCCGATGAGGGCTTTACCTTCGGTCCGCCTCCGGTACAGCGGATGGCCAATCCCCCGGACCCGTCCAGTGGCCCCACGCAGGGCGCGCTCATATGTCCCAAGT
>JASHSU010000070.1 GCA_030038605.1 Thermoplasmata archaeon
GAGGAAGAGCTCTCGCACCAGGCGAACGAGTACGTGAAGGTCGAGGCGGTCGCGCGCGCGACCGAGGTCTACAAGAAGTACGCTCAACGCCTCGCCACCGCGCGCGGCGGCGGGTAGTCGGCCCGACCCCACCCTTATCAAGGGCGCCTCGCCCTACCGGCGGCCGGTGAAGGTCGCCCAGGTCTCGACCCGGTTCCCTCCCGGCCCGGGCGGCGTCGAACGCCACGTTGCCGAGGTCGCCGACCGGCTCGGCCGTCGCGGCGATCGGGTCGATGTGTTCACGAGCGACCTGTACCGTGAGTTCCCCTGGCAGCGTCTCGACCCTCGGGTCCCGCGGGAAGAGACCCGCCCGTTCGGTGCGGTCCACCGGCTGCCGGTCGTCACGCTGCCCGGGCCGTTCCACTACCCGTTCTTTCGAGGGCTCGGCGCCGCCTTGGCGCGCGCCGCGCCGGACGTGGTCCACGTCCACACCTACGGAACGCACCAGGTCGCGGTGGCCCGTCGGTACGGCCGCCGGACGCGGACCCCGTTCGTCCTCACAGCGCACTTCCATCCGATCTGGTCGATCGAGGGCGGCTGGACGCGCCACCGTCTCCGGGCCTTCTACGACCGTCGGTTGGCCGGACCGATCGTACGGTCGGCGGCCCGGGTGATCGTGCAGACCCACGAGGAGGAACGTCTCCTCCGCTCGCTCCACCTGGAGCTGCCGCCGCTCGAGATCGTCCCGCCCGGCTACGCGCCGGCCCCGGCGGTCGCGCCGGCCGGGACGTTCCGGTCGCAGTACGGGGTCGCCGGCCCGTACGTCCTGTTCGTCGGCCGGCTCGCATCCAACAAGGGACTCCTGACCCTCGTGGAGGCGTTCGCCCGTTTGGCCCCGAACCACCCGGACGCCGTGCTGGTGCTCGTGGGGGAGGACGGGGGGATGCGCGCGGCGGTCACCGCGGCCGCCGAAGCTCGGGGCGTCGGGGACCGGGTGCGGTTGCTCGGCCACGTCGCGGACGACGCGGTCCTCGCGGACGGATATCGGGACGCCCGGTTCTCGGTCCTGCCGAGCGAGTACGAGGCCTTCGGGCTGGTGCTGCTCGAGTCGCTGGCGCAAGGAACGCCGGTCATCGCCTCGCGGGTCGGAGGAATTCCGGAGTTCGTACCGGACGAGCAGGCCGGTCTGTTGGTTCCCCCCGGAGACGCCGCCGCCCTCGCCGCGGCGATGGAGCGGTTGTGGAACGACGAGTCGCTCGCGCGCCGGCTCGGCGCGTTCGGACGGAAGGAGGTGGTCCCCCGGTACACCTGGGATCGCCTGGTCGACCGGCTGGAGACCGTCTATCGGGAGGTCCGAGCCCCGTGAACATCGCCCAGATCACCCTGCGCTTCGACGCGCCCGGTGGGGTCGAGACGAATGTGCGGGAAGTCGCACGACGACTTCGGGCCGCGGGCGACGACGTCCAGGTCTACGCGAGCGACCTGTACGACGAGGCGACCTGGGACCGACGCACCGGCTATCCACCGACCGTGGACGGTGTCCCGGTCCACCGGTTCGGAGTCCGCAAGCGCCTCGTTCCGGGCCTGACCTTGCCGCTGATGATCGGCCTGGTCGACGCCCTGTCCGATAGCGGCGCCCAGGTCCTGCATGCGCACTCGCACCGGTACGGGCACGTCCTCGAGGCCGCCGCGGTGGCCGACCGACGGGAGATCCCTCTGGTCGTGTCCACTCACTACCACCCCGCGGACCGACGTGAGCCGCCGTGGAAACGCGGACTGCTTCGACTGCAGGATGTGGGGTTCGGCGCCACGGCCTACCGGGTCGCCCGGGCCCTCGTGGTCGAGACGGAGCGTGAGGCGGCGCTGGTCCGAGAGTTCGCGCCGGCCGACCGCATTCGCGTCATCCCGCCGGGCATCGACGTGGCCACCTGGTCCGACCCGTCGGTCGGTCCCCGCCCCGACGGTCTGCCGGACGACTACTTCCTCTTCTTTGGTCGGGTGGCCTCGAACAAGGGTCTGCCGTTCCTCGTGGACGCGCTGGCGCGACTCCCCGCCGGGCGACGCCCCGCCCTCGTGTTCATGGGGATGGACTGGGGGGCCCGCGCGGAGGTCGAGACGCGCGCCCGGGCCTTGGGCGTGGCGGACCGGCTCGTCTTCCTGGGCCACGTGCCCAGCGACGCGGCCGTGCGGGCCGTGCTCCGAGGAGCCCGCGCTCTGGTATTGCCGTCCGAGTGGGAGGCGTTCGGGCTGGTCCTCCTGATGGCGATGGCCGCCCACACTCCGGTCGTGGCCACGGCGGTGGGCGGGGTACCCGAGGTCCTCGACCATGGGAAGGCCGGGCGCCTCGTACCGTACGGCGATGCGGCCACGTTGGCCGAGGCGCTGCGCCAGGTCACCGACGATCCCAGCACGACCACCGACCAGGTGAGGGTCGCTTCCGAGCGGGCCCGTCAGTTCGACTGGTCGGTCGCCGTCGACCGACACCGCGCGCTCTACCGCGAGCTCGTCGGCCACTAAGCGCGTCGGTCGAGGCGGCGGAGTTCGGCACCGAACCGCGACCGGTCGTCGCCCGCCGGGCCCGGACGCAACCGGCCCGCGACCTGGAAGGCGCGGCCGAGCCAGTCCAGGATCATCGGGCGCTCCGCTCGACTCCGTAGTCCCGGACGATCTCGAGCCCGGCCCGAAGCTTCGCGCGCGAGGTCGCGAACGAGAGACGGAGGTGCGAGGCGCCGAGCGAACCGAACGCGTCGCCGGGGGTGGTGATGACCCCGCGCGCCAGGAGGGCCTGTGCCGTTTCGGTGGCCGACCCGTCCCAGTCGATCCGCGGGAATACGTAGAACGCACCGGCCGGGGGTACGACGGAGACCCCGGGCATCGCGCGCAGCAGCCGGTCGACGATCGACCGTCGGGCCCGGAACTCCTGCACCATCGCCCGCGTGGCCTCGTCCCCTGCCTCGTAGCCGGCGAGGACGGCGACCTGCGCCGGCGTCGGAGGGCAGGCCATGATGTGGTAGTGGATCTTGTTCAGCTCGACCGCCAGGGCCTTCGAGGCGACGAGGAATCCGAGGCGCCAGCCGGTGACCGCGAAGGTCTTTGAGAACGAGTTCACGACGATCGTGCGCTCGCCCCGACCCCAGAACGAGGCGAACTTCCCGGTGTAGACGATGTCCTCGTAGACTTCGTCGGAGATGATCGTGAGCCGGCGGCGGTTGGCGAACTCGACGATCCGCTCGACCGTCGACTCCGGGAACATCGCGCCCGTCGGGTTGGACGGGCTGTTGACGACGATCGCTTTCGTCTTCGGCGTGACCAGTTGCTCGAGCACGTCCAGGTCCGGCTGGAACTTCTGCTTCTCGACGAGCGGGTAGTACACCGGGGTGGCGCCGGCCAACTTGGCGTGCGGGGCGTAGAGCACGAACCCCGGGTTCGGGACGAGGACCTCGTCGCCGGGGTCGTAGAGGGTGAGGGCGACCGTCATGAGGGCCTCCGAGCCGCTGGCGGTCACGATGACGTTCTCGCGGACCGTCGAGGGGTCCCGGTCCGCGTACCGTTGAGCGATCTTCTCCCGCAGGGCCGAGAGGCCGGCGCTCGGTCCGTAGTGGTTGCCGCCGTTCTGCACCGCCCGGCACAGGCTCGCGACGACCTCCGGGGGCGGGTCGAAGTCGGGCTCTCCGAGTCCCAGATTGATGGCGTTCGGAGGGGCCGCTTCGAACATCCTCCGGATCCCGGAGATCTCGACGCGGCGGGTCCGCTCGGCGACCATCCGGCGCTGCGACGTAAGTTGTTCGCTATAGCCTTACCGAGCCCGTGCTAGTCCGCGTCACCGGCGGGAGGAGGAGCCGCGCGCCGGCCCGGCAAAGGTTTAGGGTCGCACCCCGCCTGTCACGGTGAGGGAGGCGCATGGCCCGCATCTTCATCGGTGTCGCCTGGCCGTACGCCAACGGACCGTTCCACTTTGGTCATCTCGCCGGCGCCTATCTGCCGGCCGACGTCTTCGCCCGGTTCCACCGACTCCGGGGCGATGAGGTGCTCATGGTCTCGGGCTCGGACATGCACGGCACCCCGATCCTGGTCACGGCCGAGAAGGAGCATCGGTCGCCGGCCGAGGTCTCGGAACAGTACCACGCCGTCAATCGGGACGCGTTCGCCCGACTGGGGTTCACGTTCGACTGCTTCACGACCACCCGGACGGTCGTGCACGAGAAGACCGTCCAGGAGGTGTTCCTCCGCCTGCTCGAGGGTGGGTATGTCGGCCGCCGTACCGAGGAAGGTCCGTACTGCCCCCAGCATCGGCGCTTCTTGCCCGACCGGTACCTCGTCGGGACGTGTCCGCACTGCGGGTTCGAAAGTGCCCGGGGGGACGAGTGCGACCGCTGCGGACGCCCGCTCGAGGCTCGGCAGCTCGGCAACTCCCGCTGTCTGCTCTGCAACACACCGGCCGAGTTCCGTCCGAGCGAGCACTTCTACCTCCTGCTCGACCAGCTGCAGACGCCGCTCGCGGAGTACATCGCGCGCCAGGGTCACTGGCGGTCGGGAACGCGCCGGGTCGCCGAGAACTTCCTCGCCGAGGGCTTGCACCCCACACCGATCACGCGGGACCTCGACTGGGGCATTCCGATCCCGCTGGACGGCTACGCGACCAAGCGGTTCTACGTCTGGTTCGATGCCCTCATCGGCTACCTGTCGGCGGCCAAGGAGTGGGCGATCCGTTCCGGGCGTCCGGAGGCGTGGCATCGGTACTGGGACAGCGGCGAGGCGGTCCGGGCGTACTACTTCATCGGCAAGGACAACAAGTTCCATCACACCATCCTCTGGCCCGGCGTCCTGCTCGGGGTCGGGGGGTTTGCGCTCCCGTACGACGTCCCCGCGAACGAGTGGCTGCTCATCGAGGGCAAGAAGGCCTCCAAGTCGCGGGCCACGGACGCCGACGTGTTCATCCCCTCGTTGCTGGAGCATTTTTCCCCGGACCAGATCCGATTCTACGGTACCCTGCTGGCCCCCCAGAACCACGACACGGAACTCGACTGGAACGAGTTCCGCCAGGTCCGGGACGAGGTGCTCGCCAACCAGTACGGCAATCTCGTGCAGCGGACCCTCGTCATGGTGCGCGACCGGTACGGCGGACGGGTCCCCGCGCCGCCGGCGGGTTGGAGTCCGGACGCCGCGGACGGTCCCGGGCCCCGGTTGCGGGCCGCGCACGCTCAGATCACGACCGAATACGAGGCGGTGCACCTCAAGGAAGCGCTGGACCGGGCCCTGGACGAGGTCCGGGAGGCGAATCGGCGATTCCACGAGGCGCGGCCCTGGCAGCTCGGCGACCCGGAGCGGGCCCGCGTCGTCTACGACACCGTGCGGACCCTCCGCGCGTTGGCCACGTGGCTCTCGCCGGTGCTTCCGTTCTCGTCCGTGGAGGTCTACCGGATGCTGGGGTTCTCGGAAGGACCCTCGCCCGGCGACTGGGATCGTGCCCTCGACCCGGTGCCGGTCGGACAACCGCTCGGCGACGTCCGTCCGCTCTTTCCCAAGGAAGCTACCCCGCGCGCGACTGCCCCCCCCGCACGGACCCTCGACGGGGATGCTCCGCCGCTCGCCGTACGGGCGGCGCAGGTCGTTCGGGCGGAGCCGCACCCCACCGCCGACCGGTTGCTGGTCCTAGAGCTCGACGTGGGCGAGTCGGCGCCGCGATCCGTGGTCGCCGGGATCCGCGCGTTCTATTCGGCGAGTTCGTTGGTCGGCCGTCGTATCGTGTTCCTCTCCAACCTCGCGTCCCGAACGATCCGGGGCGTTCCCTCCCAGGGGATGATCCTCGCGGCGGGTGAAGGGAGCCGACCGGTCCTGCTGGAACCCCCCGACGACGTCGCCGTGGGCTCGTTCGTCGTCGGGCGGTCGGCCGCCGACCGTACGATCTCGCACGAGGAGTTTTCTTCGTACTCGCTGCAGGTCGGCCGAGCCGAAGGCTCCTCGCCGGGGCCGACCACCGCGGTCGGGTTCGCCGGCTCAAGGTGCACGGTCCACGGGGTCTGGGCCGAGGGCGACCCGCTGGTCGTCGCCCGCCGCCCTGCCGACGCGCCCGACGGGCTGGTGCTCACGTTCGGGTCCGGCCGGGCGGTCCGGCCGTCCGAGGCGGTGTCACCCGGTGCGGTGGTCCGATGACCGCCGGGATGAAGCTCGACTTGCACGTCCACTCCCGATATTCTCCGGACGGCCGGGCGTCCATCGAGCAGCTCGTCGCGCGACTACCCTACACCGGGCTGCGGGGCTTCGCCCTCACCGACCACAACACCGTGGCCGGTCACGGAACGCTCGCGGCCCTGCGGTCCTCGGGCTCGACGTACTGGTTCCTCCGGGGGGTGGAAGTCTCCACCCAGGAAGGGCATCTGCTCGCCTACGGCGTGGACGCGGCGCCGCCCCATCACCGACCGGTCCTGGAGACGATCGAGTGGGTCCGCGACCACGGCGGCGAGGCCGTCCTGGCCCATCCGTTCCGCTGGACGCACGGCGTAGGACGCAAGGTAGCCGAGTCCGCACCGGTTCGGGCGATCGAGACCCGGAACGGCCACAACTCGGAGGTGGCCAACGCGAAGGCCGAGCTCGTCGCGGCCCACCGAGGGGTTGGCGCCGTCGGCGGAAGCGACGTCCACGCGGTCGAGGAGCTCGGACGGACCTACACGTACTTTCCGGAGGACGTCGCTGGCGGCGACGACCTGCTGGAAGCGATGCGGAAAGGTCGGACCCAGGCCGGAGGGCGGTCCCTGTCGTTGCCGAACCGGATGCGGGTCGGTGTGACCAACGGCGTCCGGTTCGTCGCCCGGGGACTCCGGCCGATCTGAACGCGCGATTCCGCGCCCCGAGGGCTTTAAGGGAAGCCCTCTTGGCCTCGGCCGCGCCAAGGTGGCAGAATGGTTAATGCGACGGACTGCAGATCCGTTTCTTGGGGGTTCGATTCCCTCCCTTGGCTTTCGACCCCGTCGGCTCGGCGGTAGGTGGGAAGGGGGCACGTTACCCCGGGGACCCGCTCGGGCGGCGTCCACGGCGGGCCCGGGTGGAGCGTCGAGGCGCCCCACGGCGCGGGCGAGTGGGGAACAGATTCGGCAAACTTCCGGGCGTGGATGGCCCGCAGCACGCGATGCCGACGCCGTCGGGGTCCTCCAGGAACAGAAGATGCGCGGGCCCATCCACGAACCCGACGATCGGTCGAGCGCCCGCGCGGACCGCCCGCCGGAGCCACCGCACGGGACGCTCCACATAGAATCCGAAGTGGTCGAACTCGGTCCCTCGCCGGAACGGCTCGTAGAAGGGGGTTCCCGGCGGGTAGTAGTTGAGCTCGATTCGGTGGTCGGAGCCCGGGAACACCAAGTGGACCCACTGTCCCCCGTGCGAAAACCAGCCGCGCTTGACCACGCGGAATCCCATCTGCCGATAGAAGCGGACGGACCGTCCCAGGTCGCGGACCCGAATGCCGGAGTAGACGAACCGGACCCGATCGGGCACGTACGGGAACGACCGGCGACCCATATAGGTCCCGGGGGGGCCCTCCCCCGCCGGCGGCCGGCGACCGCTCCCCCGGATGGGCATTTTATATTTCGGCCGCCCGTTCTCTCCTCGGCGGGCCGTGGTGACCTCCACCGCGGCGCCGCCGACGACCACCGTGAGCAACGGAACCCCCACCTCCTCATCCCGGAAGCGGCGCACCGGTACCCCCGACCCGTCCACGGCACGACGCTTGGCGGGGCTGCGGGCGCGCTCGGAGGAAGCCACCGCCGACCGGATCTTCCTCGCGAGTCTGCGCATCCAGATCCCGAAGACCCTCTGGACGGGCGCCTTCTCGTCGGCGCACCCGCACATCCGCATCGAGGTCCTGAACCGGGGCGAAGTCACGCCCGCGGTCTCGGTGTCGGACTACTGGATCAGTGGGTCCCCGCCCGGCGTCTGGGCGGCGGAGATCTCCCGGTACGCGGACGTGGTCCAGGTGGAGAGCCTGGCGGAAGTGGGCGATGGATGCCTCTACCGGATCACGTACCGGAACCCACCGATCGTCTACCTATACCGGAAACTCCGGCTGCCGCTCCAGTTCCCCTACCGGATGCAGGCGGGATACATCGAGTGGGAAGTGGTCGCCCGGCGGAGCCAGTTCGATGAGGTGATCGAGCACGCCCGTCGGGTGGATCCGCACTTCTCGATCATATCGATCCGCCGTCGACCGCTGCGGTCGCACTTGCCGATGCTGACGGACGCTCAGCAGGAACTGTTGAACCAGGCGATGGCGGCAGGGTACTTTGCGGTCCCGCGCGGGATCACGCTCACCGCGCTGGCCCGGAAACTGAACCGGAGCAAGTCCGGTATCTCGGAGTCGATCGCTCTCATCGAGAAGAAGTTGTTCGAGACGGCGCTCCGGGGCGAAACGGCCGCGGCGTGACCGCCGGCCGGGCGACCTGAGCGGGGCGACGTCGCCCTCGACCTAGTCCCCCGGGGGTGGTCGGCGGCACCGAACCCGTTCGGTAGGCCGAAGGAGTTCGGGCCTTCCTCATACTCCGGAAACGGCCTCGACCTCCTCGGAGCGCCCCGGCCCGACGATGAGCGACGCACGAGCCGAGGAGCCCATCCCGTACCGGGGTCTGTCGATCCTGCTCCACGGTCAGGGCGAGACCGCACTCACCGTGCTGGCGACGACCCTGGCCCGGGCCGAAGTCGGCTCGTTCGGCTGGGCCGATTGTGCGGGTACCCAGCACCCCAGCGACCCGGCCGCCCGCCGAGTGCTGGTGGATACTGGCGGAGCGGTCGCCGGACCGTCCGTCGACGTCCGCGAGCTTTCCCCACCCAGTGGGGCCGCCGCCGGGATCGCTACCTGGTTGGTCCGGGACCCCGTGGCTGCCGAGACGGCCGCGCGGCTGGCCGCCTATCTTCGGCTTCCAGCGGTCCTGCAGCGGATCGTCTCGCGGGTCACGTCCCAGAACGCGCGCGCGGTCGTCGTCCTCACGAACATCGACGCGCTGGCCGGTCCCGAGCTTGACCACGCGCTGGGCGCGGTCGAAGTTCACGAGACGCTGCACCGCGAAGGCGTAACGCTGATCGTCACCTACCGTGGGAGTCCTTCGGCGATCCTGTCGGCGCCGTTCGACCGAGTGTACCACGTCGAGAACGATCCCGGGTTACCGTGGCGCGAGTCGACCGTGCAGGTCGAACGGGGCGGACCCGGCGAGACGACGGGTACGGAGTGGACCCTGGGCGATCGCGTGCACGAGCCGGCGCCGCTCCCGGCACCCTCCGACCCCGTCGGAGGAATTCCGCCGCATCGCCTGCGCTAGGGTCGTGGCCCGTCCGACTTCCGCAGAATCCAGAGACGAGCCGGGCATGGGACGGCGTGCCTGCCTTCGAGGGGGACGTCGACCTCGAGGTGGAGTATCCGCGCCTCGCCCTCCGCGGATCCGAGACGGTGCGCAGGGTGCCTCTCGAGCGCGAACTGGAGCTGGACTCCGACGAGCTCGCCATCGAGGACGTAACGCTCGAGGGTGGTTCCATCGCGTTCCGAGGGGAGCCCGCCCGTCCGAAGCGGGTGGCGCCCGTGGGCCGTCGAACGGCCGGGCGTTCCGGGAACGATCGGGTGACACGGGCGGGTCAATTCCTATGTAGGCGACGCCCGTGGCGGGCCCGGGGCGCACCATGGCCGAACCGGTCGTCGTCGGAGAGAACGTCTGGAAGACGTACGGTGCGGGCGACACGGAGGTGAACGCGCTCCGTGGCATCTCGGTCGTCATCGCGCGCGGCGAGATGGTCGCCGTGATGGGACCGTCGGGGAGCGGCAAGACCACATTCCTCAACTGCTTCTCCGGGCTCGACTCGGTCTCCCAGGGCCGGGTGCTCATCGGCGGGGTCGACATCCACGCCATGCCCGACGCCAAGCGCAGCGAGTTCCGTGCCCAGCGGACCGGGTTCGTGTTCCAGGCGTACAACCTGTTGCCCGTCCTCAGCGCGGTCGAGAACGTGGAGATGCCGCTCCTGATCTCCGGCGTACGCGCCCGGGAGGCGCGCGAGCGCGCCTCCGAAATGCTCCGCCAGCTCGGCCTCGGGGACCGGCTGGACCACCGGCCCTCCGAGCTGTCGGGCGGCCAGCAGCAACGCGTGTCGCTGGCCCGGGCGCTCGTGACCAAACCGGCGATCGTCTGGGCCGACGAGCCGACCGGGAATCTGGACGAGGAAGGGTCGCACCAGGTCATCGCCTTGCTCCAGCAACTCAACCAGAGTTTCGGTCAAACGATGGTCGTCGTCACCCACGACGCCGAGGTCGCCGCCGGGTGCCACCGAACCCTTCGAATGCGCGACGGCCAGTTCCTGAGCTGACGGGAGGTACGGGCGATGGCGGACGCGACGGTGACCGCGGGCCTCGCGCTCCTCGCGATCGTGGGCGTCGTCGCCCTCGCCTTTGCGGTCTCGCACCGTCTGGCGTTCCGTATCGCGCTCCGCAACGTCCGCCGGGGCCGAGGTCGAACGGTCCTGCTCATCCTCGGGCTTCTGGTCGGCACGACAATCATCTCCGGTAGCCTGATCGTCGGCTCGACCGTCCAGGCGCTGGACGTGCACTACACGTACCTCGGCAGCGGCTACGTGCACGAGTCGGTGTCGGCGACGGCTCCTTCGGGAGGGTTCGCCCCGTTTGCCTACTCGGTGTACACCGACGTGGCGGCGGCCGCCACCGGTCAGAGCCTCATCGCCGGCGTCACCCCGATGGTGATCACCACCACACAGGTGTACGACCGGTCGACCGGGATCCCCGAGACCAACCTCAACCTCATCGCGTCGAACCCGAACCAGAGCGCGAATTTGGGTACCTTCCACTCCCTCTCGGGCGACGCGCTGCCCGGACCGACCACCGGTCAGGTGTACGTCGACGAGCAGACCGCCCTCGCACTGAACGCCACGGTCGGCGACGCGCTCGTGGTGTACGGTCCCCACCCCGTGGAGCTGACGCTCACGGCGATCGTGCAGGACGACCTGCGCGGGGCGTTCATCACCGCCGGATTGTCGCCCGGCAACGTCTTTCTCGACCTCCCGACCGCCCAGTCGCTCGAGAACCTCTCGGGACAGATCAACTACATCGCGGTGACGAACGTCGGCGGTCAGTCCGGCGGCATCGCCCACTCGTCGACCGTGAGTGCGTTCCTGAACGCGACGCTCGCCTCGGTCCCCGCGGCGGCCGGGCTCTCCGTCCAGGAACCGATGAAGAACAACATCGCCGCGGCCGAGCAATCGGGGATGAGCGTCCAGACGATCTTCCTGGTCCTGGGCCTGTTCTCGATCGTCGCCGGTGCGATGCTGATCGTCGGGATCTTCATCATGCTCGCCGAGGAGCGCAAGGGCGAGATGGGGATGCTCCGCGCCGTGGGGATGCGCCGGCGCGAGCTGGTCTTCGTCTACTACTTCGAAGGATTCGTCTACGCGGTCGGCAGCGCGCTCGCCGGCACGCTCCTCGGTGTGGCCGTCGGCTACCTGCTGACGTACACTTTCAGTCTCCTGTTCGCCTCGGGGGCCCTCACATCGACGGCGATCCTCCAGTCGTTCACGGTGACCACCGACGACCTGGTGATCAGCTACGTCGCCGGATTCGTCCTGACCCTGGTGACCGTCGCCGTGGCGAGTTCGCGGGTGAGCCGCCTCAACATCGTCCAGGCGATCCGGGACCTACCCTCCCCACCCCCACCCCGTCGGTGGTACACGATCCTGGGGATCCTGGGTGTCGTGCTCGTGCTGGTGGGTCTGGCCCTGCTCGTGCCGAACGCGCAAGGGACCTCCGACATCTCCATACCGATGCTCGGCGGGGGCCTCACGATCCTGGGCCTGGGTCTCGTGGCCTCGCGCTTCGTCCGGAACCGGCTCGCCTTCTCCGCGGTGGGGGCCGGCCTTCTCCTCTGGGCCGGCGTCGAGCCGCTCCACCGGCTGGTACTGGGCTCCGCGCACTCCGGCGGGATCTTCATCGTCTTTGTCGAAGGGATCCTGATGGTCACGGGCGCCCTGCTCCTCTACGTCTTCAACTCCGACCTGCTGATCCGCGGGCTGCTGCGCCTCGCCGGTCAGGGAGGCCCGGGCGCCCCGCGGGCTCGGATCGGCCTGTCCTACCCGGCCCGTCGTCCGGGCCGTACGGCGATCAATCTCACCATCTTCGCGCTCGTCACGTTCACGATGGTCGCGATCGCCTGCTTCGGAGCGACCCTTCAGGCGAACCTGAACAACACGATCGCGACCGAGAGCGGGGGCTACACCTTCTTCGGCTTCTCGACCCAACCGATCCCGCAGCTACCCCAGGTGGTCGCGAACAATTCGACGCTCGCCGCCCAGTTCTCGGTGACCGTGCCCGTCGTCTCCGGCGCGGTCGAGGTGGACGTACCGGGATCGGCGCCCAATCCCTACCTCGACGCGCTCTACTCCGCGCCGACCAACCAATCGGCCTCCGCCAGCTTCTACGCCACCAGCCAGTTCGGGTTCAGTTCCACCTGGCAGGGGATGTCATCGGCCGCCGTCTACGACGAACTGGCGACGAACGCGTCGGTGGCGATCGTCGACCAGACCTACGCGCCGGTCACCTCCTCCGTGTCGAGCGGTCCGACCGCCCCTCACCCGACACTGACCGTCGGCCAGTCGATCTACCTGCGGCCTCCGGGCTCCTCCACGAACCTCTCCGTCCGCGTCATCGGGGTCATGTCCCAGAGCGCGATCACCGGGGTCTGGGTGAACCCGCAGGCCGCGTCCACGCTGGGCTACCGAAGTCAGGACGCCTTCCTGCTGACGGTTCGGCCCGGCGCCTCGGCGACCCTGGCCGCCCAGGACGCGAAGCGGGCCTTCTTCCCCGAGGGGCTCGTCCTGTTCAACATCGTCCAGATCCTCCAGACCTCCATCGCCTCGACGGAGGGCGTGATCGGGCTGCTGGAGATTTTCGTCGGTCTGGGGCTCGGGGTCGGGATCGCCGCCATGGGTATCCTGGCCCTGCGTGCGGTCGTGGAGCGGCGGCGGGAGATCGGGATGCTCCGTTCGATGGGATTCACGCAACGGGACGTTCTGACGACGTTCGTGCTGGAATACTCCTTCACGACGCTCCTGGGGCTGGCGATCGGAACCGTGCTCGGCATTTGGATCGTCTACGACCTGTCGATCTCCCCCAGCGCCGCGGCGTCCGGGGTGTCGTTCTTCGCCCTGCCGGTGGCCAACATCGCCCTCATCCTGGTCGCCGCCTACGCGCTCGCGATGCTCGCGATCGCGGTGCCGTCGATCCGCGCCTCCCGGATTCCGCCGGCGGACGCGGTGCGGGCGA
Source organism: Thermoplasmata archaeon (assembly GCA_030038605.1). Classification (GTDB taxonomy): domain Archaea; phylum Thermoplasmatota; class Thermoplasmata; order Lutacidiplasmatales; family UBA184; genus Lutacidiplasma. The sequence continues at coordinate 13,280 of JASHSU010000070.1, forward strand.
CGGAGTAGGCGCGTCGCACGGGGTCAAGTAGCCCCGCCCCGTGCCGCCCGCGTGAGTCCCTCCTCTCCCGCGGTGGGGTCGTCGTACCCAATGCGTCCCCTGGCCCGGTCGGATGCCCCGTCCTACGTCGAGCTGGTCATCGGCGGGTACGGCGAATTCGAGCGGATGCTGGGGCTTGACCGGGCGGGCGCCGCCCTGTATGAGCCGTTCTTCCGCCCCGGGATCTGGGTCGTCCTCCGGCTCCTGCGGATGCTGCGCGTGTCGCCGGTCGAGTTCGAGGTCGCCGTCGACGGGGCCCGGATCGTGGCGACGACGGGCCTCACCCTCAACCACGGTACCGGGTACATCTTCGCGGTCTCGGTCCGCCCCGAGTACCGGCGCCGTGGACTGGCCGGACGGCTCTTAGGGTGGTCGGAAGAACGGATCGTCCGTCGCGGCGGCCGCTGGGCGCTGTTGGACGTCGAGGAGGCGAATACGGGCGCCGTCGCACTGTACTCCGGTCGCGGGTACCGGGTGGTCGAGAAGGTCGACTGGTTCCGCGCCGCCCCCGCGGTCGTCGGCGCGCTGGCATCGGTCGATGCGTCCGCGGTGTGGAACCTGGAGCCGTCCGGCCGCAAGGCGGCGGCCGCCTGGCTCGCCCGGGTCGTCCCGGCGGGGGTCACCGAGGTCGCGACGCCGACGCCCCGTCGGCTCACGCACCTGCAGACCCTCGGGGCGTTCCCGGGATCGAGGTCCGCTGCCTGGGGGGCCGGACCGGTGAACGCGCCCGTCGGGTATCTGACGGGCAGCCAGCGCGCGAAGGGAGAACCCGGCGTCCTCATCCTCGCCGCCATGGACCCGCACGCCGACCCGGCCCTCGGCGCCGCGTTGGTCGTGACCGGTGCGCGATGGCTGCTCTCGGAGGGCGCCTCGTCCGCCCTGGTCGCGGTTCCCGACCACGCCGCGGCGGTGGGTACCGCCCTCGAGCGTCTCGGTTTCCATCGGGAGCTCTCTACGCTGGCGATGGCCCGACCCCTGGCGTCCGGCGGAGCACCCTCGGCTGGACCGAAGGGTCCTTGAGACCCTCCGTCGAACCGGGTCGGGTACTCCGATGCCGCACGCCTCCGGGTCGCATGCGTCCCGCCCCGCCCGGGTGGGAGGCGTCCTTCTGGCCGTCGGCGTCGTCCAGTTCGTGGTCGCGAACGCGGTGGTGCAGACCCGGTACGCCGGCTACTCGCTGCTGACGAACTACGTCAGTGACCTCGGCAACACCGCGACCTCTCCCTGGCACGTCGTCTTCAACGTCTCGATCGCGTTGCTCGGCCTGTTATCGATCGGCGCGGTGTTCCTGACCTGGTCGTCGTTCCCCCGCGGGGCGACCCGCGTGGTCGGTCTCCCCCTCCTGTTGCTGGCCAGTGTCGCGGCGATTCTGGTGGGTGCCTTCCCGGAAAATGTCAACCCGCCCGTGCACGACCTGGCCACGCTCCTGGTGTTTCTCCCGGCCGGGTCGGCGTTCGTCCTCCTCGCGGTCGGCATGCGACCCGGCACGAACTGGGCGGGCGGTCGTTGGCCCTCGGTGATCCTGGGCGCCGTCACGCTCGTCGCGCTGGCCTACTACGTTCCGACGCAGGCCACCAACACGACCTGGGACCCCGGGCTCGTCGAGCGGTTCATCGTGGCCCCGATCTTGCTCTGGGGTGCCGGCGTCGCGGTCCAGATGTTCCGCCTTCCCGACCGGCCCCGGTTCGCCGGGGTCACGGCGACCTAAGCGAGGGGCTCGGACGCCCTGGGAGGGAAAGGAGCTAAGGCGACGGGGCCCTGCCCCGCGTCGGGGGCGCGATGTCCGACCTGGAGAGATTCGCCCAGGACGGCGCGCGTCTCGGGAGGCGCTACCACGAGTTCCTCCGCGTCCCCTCGTTGAGCGCCGGGGTGTACGTCCTTCCGGCCGGCGCGCCGGACGGCCAGTCGCCGCACGCCGAGGACGAAGTCTACTTCGTGGTCCGGGGCCGGGGCGCGTTCGTGCAGGGCGAGGGCCGGCGGGACGTCGGGCCCGGTGACGTGCTGTTCGTACCGGCCGGGCAGGCGCACCGGTTCGTCGACGTGACCGAGGAACTCGCGCTGCTCGTCGTCTTCGCACCGCCCGAGGGGTCGTCGTAGCCGCGAGGGCCCGCGCCCCCGTCGACGCCCGCCGAGTTCTTCCGCGGGGCGGGGGCCGACCCAAAGATTCCATTACCTCCCGCGTCTCCCGGCGGACGATGACGCCGCTGCGCGAGATCGAGCGAAGTATCGAACGCCGCCACTTGCTGAAGCATCCGTTCTACACGGCGTGGTCGAAGGGCGAGGTCCCGATGTCCACCCTGCGCACCTACGCGGGGCAGTACTACCACTTCGAGTCGAACTTCCCCCGGTACGTCGCCGGCACGTACGCCCGACTGGACGCGCCCGGCGATCGTCGTGTCCTGCTCGAGAACCTGACGGACGAGGAGGGACGCTCCCCCACCCATCCGGAACTCTGGGTCGACTTCGCGCGGTCGATCGGTGCTCGGTGGGCCGCCCGGCGCCCCCCGGCACCGCGCCCGGCGACCGCTGGGCTCTGCCGGACGTACGAGGCGCTCACGCTCGGTCGGGGAACCCCGGCCCAGGCGCTCGGCGCGCTCTACGCCTACGAGCGCCAATTCCCGGCGGTCGCCGCCGAGAAATCGCGCGGGTTGCGCGAGCAGTACGGCGTCACGTCGGACGCCGCGCACGAGTTCTTCCGCGTGCACACCGAGGCGGACGTCGCGCACTCGGCCGCCGAGCGAGACCTGCTCGCCCGACAGCTCCGGCGGGAAGCGCCCGGGGACGGGGGAGCCCAGGCCTCGGTCGAGCGCACGCTCGGCGCCTGGTGGTCGTTCCTCGACTCGTTCGGGATCAACGAGTCGTAGGACCCCTCACTCGGGCGGCAGGACGCCGCGCAGCGCGGCGAGCAGCTGCATGCCGTCCGGGCTGCCCCAGCCGGTGCAGGGGTCCCACCCGGGGCCGGCCTCGTAACCGCCGTTGTTGCCCGATGTGATGTCGTGGCAGGTGGACGCGACCGGGGGGCGGTAGAGTGACGGGTTGAGGAACCCCAGGGACCCTCCCTCGAGCTCGACGATCCGTGCGAGCAGCCCCGCCCAGAGCGGGGCGACCGCGCTGGTCCCCCCCAGGACCACGGCGGCGCCGTCCACGGCGACCGCATAGCCCGTGGCGGGGTCGGCGTTGGCCGCCACGTCGGGCACACCGCGTCCCGCGAACCCGTTCGGGGCCGCGGGCACCGGGGGACTGGACTGATATGTCGGTAGCGCGAACGCCTCGCTCACCCCTCCCCCGGTCGCCCCCTCGTCGGCGGCGAGGTCGTTCCAGACGACTTCCGAGACCCGTTGGGTCTGGTCGAGGACGAGGGACGTCCCGCCGCACGCGAGGACGTGCGGGCTGGACGCCGGGAAGTCGACGGTCAACGCGCCGTCCGGTTCCCCGTCGGTCGCACCCGAGTCTCCCGCGGCGACGAGGACCGTGATGCCGAGCGTCGCCGCGTCCTGGAACACCGCATCCAGGGCGGCCCGCGCCTGCCCGGTCCAGCTTGGTTCGGGGCCGCCCCAGCTCACCGAGACGATCGAGGGCCGGTGGGTCGTATCGTGCACGGCGGCCGAGAGTCCGTCCAGGAATCCGGCGTCGGTGTTCGGCGCGAAGTACGCGACCAGCGCCGCGCCCGGTGCCGAGGACCCGGCGACCTCGAGGTCGAGCTGCACCTCTCCGTCCGGGCCGTCGAGTTCACCGGTCGGAGTGTTCGTCGCGCCGTCGACGCTGACCGCGGTGATCGAGGGCGGTGCGATCCCCTGTCCCTGGAAGTACGCGGCGACATCGTCCGCGTTGTACCCTCCGCCCAGTTCGAGGAATCCGATCGTGGTACCGGCGCCGGTCGCACCCGAAGGGAAACCGTACGCCGCCGCGACCTGCGTGGGCGGGTAACTACGGTCGCTGGCGAGTGCCGTCCGCCGTCGGCGGACATGCGCTCGGGCCTGCGGCCGGTCGTCCAGCCCGAAGACCCCCAGCACGATTCCGTTCAACTCGTCCGGCAGGCGGACCGGTCCGGTCCGGCCCCGGTACGTCCCCGCCGGGAAGGCCCACCGTTCGAGCGCGACGCCGAACGCCTGCTCGAACCGCTCGACCGTGCCGCCCAGACGGACCAGACGGGCTCCCACCTGTTCGCTTCGAACCTCGAGGTGAAACGCCTGCGCGAACGCGCGAACTCGGTCGACGTCGTCGGGGTGCGCGCCCCAGGTGCGTGCGAACTCTTCGCGCGACGGCCACGCCTGGGCCCAGGGTCCGGGTCGAGGAATCCCCGGCCGTTCGGGGTACGGGGCGATGTCGGTGCGTCGCCGCAGGAGGAGGGTAACCTCCAGCCGGCCCTCGGCCCGTGGCTGGCCCACGGACCGCGCCTCGGGGAGCGGTTCTCGCTCGCTCCCGAGCAGGTCGACCGGAGTCATCCGAGCCCTCCGGTCCGTGCCGAAGGTGCCTCGGGGCTCGGTGCTGCCCGGCGTCGCCTCACGCAGTGGGGTGTCACGGGTCCGTCCGTCCCAACGTCCAGAACTCGGCCGGCTCTGGCGCGGGCGCCGAGGACCCGGGTCGGGTTCCGGCTACTTATCCGTTGACTTCGAACCGAATCGGCGGGCCCGAGAGCACGCTACGACACCGACCGCGTTCGGCAGGGATAAGGCGGGGACCGCGTTGCTCCGCCCGTGAAGGCCCTGGTCCTCATCGGCGGATTCGGGACCCGACTCCGACCGATCACCTACACGGTGCCCAAGCAACTGATCCCCGTGGCCGGCAAGCCCCTACTCTACCACGTCTTCGACTTGCTACCCCGGGACCTGGAGGAGGTGGTCCTCGCTACCGGGTACAAGGCGGAGATCGTCGACGCGTACGTCCGGGCCCATCCGCCGCCCTGGCCGGTCCGGACCGTCGCCGAGCGCGAGCCGCTAGGGACGGGGGGCGGCATGAAGAACGCTGGGGGCGGGATGTCGGATCCGTTCTTCCTCGTGAACTCGGACGTCGTCACGGCGCTCGACGCCGGCGACCTGCTGGCCCTGCACCGGTCCCGCGGCGGAGTCGGGACGATGACCCTCGCGGAGGTCGAGGACACCAAGCCGTACGGGGTGGCCGCGCTCGGCGCGAACGACCGTATCGAGGCGTTCGTCGAGAAACCGGACCCGCAGGACGCGCCGTCGCACTGGATCAACGCCGGCGTGGCCGTCTGGAGCGCGTCGGTCCTCGACCGGATTCCCTCGGGCCGCCCGGTGAGTTTCGAGCGTGAGGTCGTGCCCGGCCTTCTGGCCCAGGGGTTGTACGGATACCGTCTGCGCCGATACTGGGAGGACGCCGGGACCCCCGACCGGATGCTCCGGGCCCAACAGCTCCTGTTCGCCGACGGTCGCGGCGGGAAGGGTCTCCTTCCGCACGGCGCCCTCGGCCGCGGACCGGTGGCCGCCGGACGCGGCGTGGTGGCCTCCGGCGCCTCGTTCGGGCCGAACGTGACGCTGGGCGATGGGGCCACCGTGGAGCCCGGGGCCCACGTCGAGAACGCGATCGTGATGGAGGGGGTCGTCGTGGGCCGCGAGGCCGAGGTCCGGAACAGTTTGCTGGGACCCGGCGTCCGCGTCGCGCCCGGTCGGCGGGTGGTCGGCGAGACCCTCGGCGAAGGCGCGCAGACCTGAACGGTCAGGCGGCCGGACCGGTGACGGTCACCTTCACCGACTCGTCCGGACGCGCCGCGAGGCGGAACGCCTCCTCCAGACGAGCCAGGGGAATGCGATGGGTCACCAGGTCGGAGATCCGCAATCCTCCCGAGACGAGCCGTCGGTGGACCTCGGCCACGTCCGGTTCGGTGGTCGCGTACGACGGGATCAGCCGGACGCCGCGCAGGTAGAGGTCCTGCAGGTCCGCGTCCAGTCGGCTGCCGGCTTCCGGGAGCCCAAACAGGTTGACCGTTCCCCCCCGGCGGACGATGCCCGTGGCGTCCCGCGCGACCGCCGGGGGACCGACCGCCGCGACCGCCAGGTCGACGCCCTGACCGCCGGTGGCCCGGTCCACGGCCTCCTTCACCGCCCCGGGCGTCCGCGGGTCGACCGTCACGTCGATCCCTCCCCGTTCGGCCGCCGCCCGACGCAGCGGGCTGACCTCGCTCCCGCCGACCCACCGGGCGCCCATCGACCGCAACAGACGGGCGTAGAGCAGTCCCACCGGGCCCAGGCCCAGCACGAAGGCCGTGGCGTTCGCCGGAACGCCGACCCGCCGGATCGCGGTCCAGGCGCAGCCGGCCGGCTCGAGCAACGCCCCCGCGTCCCAGTCGACGCCCGGGTCGAGCCGCAGGACGGCCCCCCGCGCGACGTTCTCGGCCGGCACCCGAAAGGCGTCGGCGAATCCTCCGGGGTCGATGTTGCTCTTGGAGTACGAGGGGCAGAAGGTGTAATCGCCGCGGGCGCAGACGTCGCATGCGTAGCACGGGACGTGGTGGTGCACGAAGACCCGGTCGCCGGGTGCGAGTCCCTCGACCCCGAGCCCCACCTCAGCGACCCGTCCGACGGGTTCGTGGCCCAGGATGCCCGCACTCCGGTAGTTGCCTCGGACCTTCTCGAGATCCGTCCCGCATACGCCGCAGGCGGCGAGGCTCACGACGACCTCCCCCGGCCCGGCCGAGGGCGTCGGTCGCTCGGCCAAGGCGACCCGTCCGGGTCCGGCGAGGTGCCCGTATTTCATGCCGCCTGGCGGGCCGCGGCGATCGCCGCGTCCAGGATTTCGACGCCCTCGTCGATCTCCTCCCGTCGCACGATGAGCGGCGGGATGTACCGTATCGCCGAGCGGCCGCATCCGAGAAGGATCAGACCCCGCTTGTACGCCTCGGTCTGCACGCGGTCCCGGAACGCGACGGCCGGCTCTTTGGTCCGGCGGTCCGTGACGAACTCGGTTGCCACCATGAGGCCGATGCCCCGGACGTCGCCGATCTCGTCGTACTTGCTCTGGAGCTCGCGCAGGCGCTGCTGAAGGTACTGGCCCTGCTTCGTCGCGTTCTGGAGCAACCCTTCCCGTTCGATGACCCCGATCGTCGCGAGCGAAGCGGCGGCCGCCACGGGGTTCCCTCCGAAGGTGTTGGAGTGGGCTCCCGTGCCGAGGTTCAGGTCGGCCCGGAGGACGACCGCGCCCATCGGAAGGCCGCCCCCGACCGCTTTCGCCGTGGTGATGATGTCCGGCGTGACGCCGAAGTGTTCGATCGCGAACCAGTGGCCGGTCCGGCCCATCCCGGATTGGACTTCGTCGTCGATGTAGAGGATCCCGTGCTCGTCCAAGGTCGATTTGATGACCTGGTGCCAGCCCTTGGGCGGAACGAAGTACCCCCCCTCGCCCATGACGCCCTCGGCGAGGAACGCGGCGACGTCGTCCGGTGGTATCGACGTCTCAAAGTAGAGTTCCTTGAGCACCTTGGCGCAGTAGAGGTCGCAGCTCGGGTACTCCATCTTGTACGGGCAGCGATAGCACGTCGGGGCCGGGATGTGGTGCCCGCCGTTTACGAACGGAGCGTACCGGGCCCGCTGCACCGGCTTGGAGGTGGTCATGGAGAGGGACCCCATCGACCGACCGTGGAACGCGCCCAGCAGTCCGACGGTGATTGGCCGGCGGCGGTTCCAGCGGGCGATCTTGATCGCGGCTTCGGCGCTCTCGGTGCCGCTGTTGCTGAAGAACACCTTCTTGGCGAACTCCCCCGGTGTGATCTGGGTGAGGCGCTCGGCGAGCCGGACCTGCAGGTCGTAGTAGAAGTCGGTCCCGGCAAAGTGCTGGAGGATGCCGGCCTGCTCCCGGATGGCCCGAACGACATCGGGGTGACTGTGCCCGACGTTCAGGACGCTGATACCCGAAGCGAAATCGAGCAGACGGTTGCCGTCGACGTCGGTCACCCAGCAGCCCTCCGCGGACGCCGCGACGACCGGTTCGGACTTGGTCGTGGTCATGAGGTACTGCGTGTCGCGCGCGATCACCTTCTGGGCCTCGGGACCCGGGATCGGCGTGCGCAGGAGGACCCCTCGCGTCGGCTTGCGGTCGGAGGTCGGAACGGCAGCCGGCGGCCGGGCGGCGAGCGGAGTCTCACTCATGGGCTCGCGAGGAGCAGGCGCGGGCGTTCATTATACGTTGGGGGTCGGCGCGGTCGCCCGATGTCCTCTGGACCCCGTTCCTTTAAGGGCCGCGCATCGGGTCGGAAGCCGACGCATGGACGGAGCCCCGGTCGCCCGCACCCCCCGCTCCGCCGATGAACGGGCCCTCGAGGACGTCGTGCCCGCCCGAGCCGTGCTCACCGAACTCGCCCGCGGATTCCTCCTCGCGCAGGCGTCGAACCCCGACCGCGCACGCGTGTTCGCCCGCACGTTCCTGCAGGAGCGCGAGGGGCCGGCGGCCGAATCCCGTGCGGAACCGGTCCGCAAGGTCACTCTCGCGCGCCTGGCGTTGGGCCGGACGCCGCACGGACCGGTCGAACCGCCGTAGTCCGGTGGTGCCTACCGTCCACCGGACGCGACGCGCAGGTAGGCCGCCAGGTCCCGGGAGAACGTGCGGCGGGTCAGGGTGATCCGGACCCCCCGACGGTCGCCGAAGAACGATCCGGGACTCACCAACACCGACGCGCGGAGGCACCGTCGGGCGAGCGCGTCACCGTCGGGAACCCGGTCGAAGTAGACCGGGGCGCGGATCTCGGCTCCCCGCGGCCGCGCACGCGCGAGGATCGCCCGGTGGTGTTCGAAAACGCGGCGGACGTGCGCGGGCAACGCCGGGCCCTCGTCCAGGATCCGGGAGGCGGAGGCGACCGAGTGGGGCGGCAGCTCGTCCGTGACGATCCCGTGAAAGCGGGCGAAGTCGGCCGCGGCCTCGGGGGGCGCCACGACGAAACCGACCCGCACGTCGTCTCCGGCGAAGAACTTCGTGAACGAGCCGGTCGTCCACACGCCCCGACGTCCTCGCCGTGCGAGGGAGGGCGTACCGGCGAACAGTCGGAAGGTCTCGTCGACCAGGACGGCGCGAGCCCCGGACGACCAGGTGTCAAACTCCGATCTCGACCACAGGGTCCCCTCCGGGTTCCGGGGTTGGGAGACGAGCGCGAGGTCGGCCCGTTCGGCGCGGGGCCGCACGAGAAAGCCGGCCCAGCGGGCGCCGTCGGTCAACGGAGGGTATTCCGGGAATCGCACCCGAGCCACGGGAGCCCGTGCGCCCCGACGGCGCGCATGGAAGATCGTCACCCACGCGTTCGCCTCGGTCGCGCCCGGGGTCAGGAACAGCCGCTCGCGGGCCACGCCGACCTCCTCCGCGAGGCGAGCGATCAGTTCGGCCTCGGACGCGTGGGCGACTTCGCGAGCGGTCGGTTCGGGATGGGTGATCGTACCGATCATCCCGCTGCTGCCCAGGTTGTGACGGCAATCCAGATGGCCGTCGATCCAGTCGGCCAGAGGGAATCGCACGCCCCGCCAATCGGAGGCAGGTTAAGCCGTACCGCTGGAGCAGAACCCTCTTAGGGCGGCGGCCCGACGGCGACCTGTGCCCCGCCCGCGCTCGCCCGCGCCGTCGGTCCGGGTCGGCCCGAACGGTCGTATCCTAGCGCTGTCCGTGGCGTGGTTCACTGACGGCGCCGAGCGCCGGCGCGCGGCCCGCGCGAGTGCGCGGTGCGTCGAATGCGCCCGGCCGTTGCCCTCCCACCGAACTCCGTACTGCTCCAGGACCTGCCAGTGGAAGTTCCACGGGCACTACTTCTGGGACTCGGCGCGATCGTACGTCCTCCTGCGGGACCGCTACCGCTGCCAGGTCTGTGGAGTCCGGCACCGGGCTCGGGAGCTACAGGTCGACCACATCGTGGAGATCGCTCGGGGCGGGGCCGCTCTCGAGTACTCGAATCTGCAGACGGTGTGCCGGTCGTGTCATGCGGCAAAGACGCGCGCCTTTCTGAGGACCCATCGCTCCGATGCCGGGGCGTCGACGTCCGACGCCGGTTCCGCCGCGCCGCCCCCGGCGGCCGGTCCCGCAGAAAGCCTCCGGGCGACCGGGCCGGCGCCCGACTGACCGGCGTCCGGCCACAACCCACTTGTACCCGCTCGCCTCCGACCGGGCGGGGAGATCCGTACGACCGTACGCGTCGTCATTGGGGCGCAATTCGGCGACGAGGCGAAGGGGAAGATCACGGATTTCCTAGCGGCGAACGCTCGCTACGTGGTCCGATCCGCCGGGGGACCGAACACCGGCCACACCATCGTGCTGCCGGAGGGCCCGGTCGTGCTCCACCTCCTGGCTTGCGGGGTCCTGCGTCACCACGTCACCGGGATCAGCGGCCCGGGCATGGTGCTCCAACCGATGAAACTGGAGGACGAGATTCTCGACCTCGAGCGCCGGGGGTTGCTGCGCGGGGAGGTCATGATCTCGGACCGGGCGCATGTGCTCCTGCCGCTCCATGAGATCGAGGATGCGTGGCAGGACGACCTCCGCGCCGCGCGAGCGCCGGGGGCGCAGCTCGGGACCACGCGGCGGGGCAACGGCCCCGCGTACCAGGACCGGGTGGGACGGTGGGGGATTCGCATGGGCGACCTCGCCCGCCCCGCCGTGGTCCGCGAGCGGTTGGAACTGCTCTACGCCGTGAAAGCGCATCTGCCGAACCTCCCCCCGATCGATCAACTGGCCGCGCAGCTCGGTGAGGTGGGCGCCCGCCTGGCTCCGTACATCCGCACGACCGAACCGATCCTCTGGGACGCGGCCGCACGGGGCGACGAGATCCTGTTGGAAGGCGCCCAGAGCACGCTCCTGGACGTCGACTTCGGCACCTACCCCTACGTCTCCAGTTCCCATCCGACGAGCGCGGGGGCGATGGTCGGCAGCGGCCTCCCTCCGACCGAATTGGACGCCGTCATCGGTGTGGCCAAGGCCTACTGTACCCGCGTCGGAACGGGACCGTTCCCGACCGAGGACTCCGGGGAGCGCGGGGAGTTCCTCCGACGCGTCGGCGGCGAGCGCGGGGCGACGACCGGCCGACCGCGACGGACGGGGTGGCTGGACCTCGTGCTGCTCCGGTACGCCGCCCGGCTGAACGGGTTCACCTCCCTGGCGATCACCAAGGCGGACGTCCTGGGCGGTCAGGATCGCGTGCCGGTCTGCGTCCAGTACGTGTTGCCCGACGGGACGACGACCCGGGACGCGGCGTCGCTCGACGCGACCGCCCTCGGGAAGGTCCAACCGGTTTACGAGCAGCTCGACGGCTGGCCCGAGGTCCACGAGCGTCTCAAGGAACGGATCCGCCGGGAGGGCGCGTCGGTCCTTCCCTCGTCGCTCCGACGGTTCCTCGATTTCATCACGCGCGAGACCGGGGTTCCGGTCGAGTATCTGGGCTACGGGGCCGGGCGCGACGAGACCGTGTGGATGGGACCTCCGACGCCCCCCGGGCAGTCCCGTTCGCTCACCGCCTGGCCCGGTTAGTGCGCCCGTGGAATTCGACCCGTTCCTGTACGTCGCATTTCTGGTCGGACTGGTCGCCGGATGGGTCGTCCGCCCGTCCACTCCGTGGACCGGTCGGCTGACCCTCGCGACCGTCGGCGTTCTGGTCGGCCTTCTCGGGGCGAGCCTGGACGCCGTACCGGTCGACCAGCTCGTCGTGACCGTGCCGTTGGCCCTTGGCTACGCGTTGCTGCTGTTGGGAACGACGGCAGTGGTGTACCTTCTCCTGGTCCGCGCCGCCCCGAGCCCCAGCCCACCCGCGCCGGAAGCCGCGACGGTGGGCCAGTCGCACGTCCCCGTGAGCGCATGGCTGATCGGCGCGCTGCTGGCGGGGTTCCTCGTCGGGCACTACGAGTCGGTCCCGACGGCGACCGCCATCCCGTGGGCGCTCTACGCGCTGCTCGCGCTGGTCGCGTTCGACCTCAAGCTGCGCCACGAGCGACTCCGGCGCGTCTGGGTGCCGCTCGCCGCGGCCGTGGTCGGGGCGGGCGTGGCTGCGCTGTTGTTCACGGCAGCGAGCGGCGTCGGGCTCGTCCCCTCGTTCGCGACCGCGTTGGCGTTCGGATGGTACACGCTGGCCGGTCCGCTGGTCGGCGCCCGCCTCGGCGCCGTTCTGGGCCTTCTCGCCTTTGCGACCAACTTCCTTCGCGAGGACCTCACGATGATCCTCGCGCCGGCGCTCGGGCGTCGGATGCGGGGCGAAGGGCTGGCCGCGCTCGGAGGGGCTACGTCGATGGACACCACCCT
>JASHSU010000071.1 GCA_030038605.1 Thermoplasmata archaeon
CCCACCCTCCGTACGCTCGACCTCGTTCGGCCCGGGCGGATCGTCCTCATCTCCGGAGAGACCGCGACGGCCGGCGAGTCGATCGCCCGCTATACCCTCTCGATCCTGCTGGCGCTGCTCTGGTCGGAGCTGCTGTCACGGTCCGCGGATTCGAAGGTCATCGTCGTGCTGGACGAGGCCCAGTGGTTCTCTCACGACAGCCTGGCCGAGATGCTTCGGCTGGGCCGGCGGCGCAACGTCCACGTACTCCTCGCGACGCAATCGATCGGTTCCCTTCCCGAGGCCGTCGCCGACGCGGTGTGGAGCAACGCCGCCGACATCGTCGCGTTCCGCGGGTCGCCCTCCGAGGCTCGAGAGCTGAGCCGCGTCGTGCCCACGGTCTCCTCCGAGCGGATCCTGTCGCTCGGCCGCGGGGAGGCGTTCGCCCTGCTCGGAAAAGGGGAGTTTGTCACGCAGGTCCGTACAACGCGCGTCCCTCGCCGTTCCTCGCCTGACGTACCACCGCCCAAGGAGCCCGCTCGGACCCCGGCTTCCCAGGGCACCGAATCCGACGTCCTGCGGGCGCTGGTGTTGGCCGCACGTGAGGTGCCGGAGAGCGGAACCTTCCCGGTGAACCTGGACCGACTCCGTGCCCAGGTCGACCCGTCGGGGACCGCCGTGCGGAGGGTGGGGTCGACCTTGGGGCGTTTGGGGGCACTGGTCCGGACCGAACGGGTCGACGGTTCGGTGTGCTGGGTTCTGGACCGGGACGCCCTGCTCCGCATTGGGGTGGGCCGCCTTCCGGACGATGCGGCTTCGGGAACGACACAACCCTCTTAGGGGGGCGACGGCTCCTTTTGGGCGATGGTTCCCCCGCCGGAGACCGCCGAGCCCCGGCCCTCCCCCGCGGTCGGGGGCCTCATGGCCCCGGCGACGCAACTCGAGCGCTGCGTGACCGGGGTGGAAGGTCTGGACAACATCCTGTACGGTGGCATTCCACGGGGCAACATGGTCCTGGTCGCCGGGAGCGTCGGCACCGGGAAGACGACGCTCTGCCTCGAGTTCCTGGTGCGGGGGGCCGAGCGTGGCGAGCGGTCGCTGTTCCTCTCGGTCACGGAAGCGTCGGACAAGCTCATCCAAAATCTGTCGACGTTCGAGTTCTTCCGGACCGACCTGGTCACGAACGGCTCGCTGGTGTTCGTGGACCTTCCGGTGCTCTACGACCGCCTCGGGCTCGAACACGAGGAGCTCACCGAGGAAGAGATCGCGATCCTGATCCGGACCATCCGCGACCTGGTCCGTCAATTGCAGGTCAAGCGCCTGGTGCTCGACAGCCTCACGTCGGTGGGGTACCGGATCCGTCGCGATGAGCGGATCCGGGACTTCATGCTCCGACTCGGTCTCGAGCTGAGCGACGCGGGGTGCACGGCCCTGCTGGTCTCCGAGATCGGACCGACCCCCGGGCGATACTCGCTCCACGGTGTGGAGGAGGCGATCGTCGACGGGGTGGTCCTGCTCTGGAACGCGCGCCGGCAGGGTGACATCCTCCGGGTCCTCCAGATCATCAAGATGCGCGGCACGACGCATTCCCAGGCCCAGTATGTCGTCGAGCTGACCCCCATCGGACTCCTCCTGGCTCCCCACCTCAAGGGCGCCCATCAGGACGGGCAGTAGGTCGTGGCGCCGGTCGATATCGGGGAGAGGCTCCGGGCCCTACCGGGCGGCACCGCCGTCACCCTCAAGTTGGACCCGCGGGAGTACGCCGACCACTACTTCGCCATCCTGAACGCGACGCTCCGCGACGTGGGCACGGAGACGAACGCGCACACGATCTACGTCGCCGTCACGAACCCGGCCTCGTTCGTCTGGGGATTGGCCCAGGCCCTCGATGTACTTCCGGATCGGATCTCCTTCGTCGACGCGATCAGCCACATCATGATGGACTATCGGGACCCGCTCCCGAACGCGACGTACATCGAGACCCCGCGGGCCCTCGAGTCGATCATGCTTCGGGTGGAGTACCTCCTCAAGAAGTACCCCCACGAGCGGTCGATCGTCGTCATCGACTCGGTCAACTCGTTGGCGATCCACAACCCGCCCGAGCTCTTGAGCGAGTTCTTCCACATCCTGCTCAACATGCTGAAAAGTCGTCAGGTCCTGACGATCGTCCTCGAGGTCGCCGAGGAGGAGACCGCCGCCGTCGAGTCGATGCTCAACCTCGTCGTGGACGAGACCATCGACGTCGCGCGGGAGGGACCGTAGCGATGGGGATGGACGACGGGCGGGTCCTGGGCATCCCCGAAGTCGACACGGCGCTGGCCACCGCGCTCCCGCCCGGGTGGATGGCGGTCCTTTCGGGCCCCGGCGGTTCCGGCGCCCCGCTGCTCGCCAAGCAGTTCGCGAACGCGGGCGTCGGTTCGACGCCCGTCCTGTTCTACACGACCTACGAACGGACTCGGGACGTCGAGGACGCCTTCGAGTCGTTCGGCTGGGATCCGAGCGCCATCAAGATCGTCAATCTTGCCGACGAGTACTACGACCGGGTGCTCGTCCGGGGCCTCGACGTCGCGCAGGCCCGGGAGCGGGGCCTCACGCTGGACCAGATCACGGTCGAGCATCCGCGCGACCGCGTCGCCCCGCGATTCAGCCTCCCCAACCGGATGCTCTCCGACCTCGCCACCATCGACACCCCGTTCCGGCTGGTCCTCGACTCCGTCGACTTCTTCTTCGAAGTGCTCACCGCCGCCGAGGTCACCACCGTCGCCCGGCAGATCCGCTACCGCTGCCAGACGGTCGGCGGCCAGGCCCTGCTGACCATCCACTCCCGCGGCCACGACCGGGCCACGACCAGTGCGCTCGAGGACCTGGCCGACCTGGTCTTCGACCTCAAGTCGGAGCCCCGGGACGGACGGTACGAGACGACGTTGTACGTCGAGAAGGTGCGCAACCGCCCCGACCTGCAGCGGTACGACCGCGCCTCGGTCGGCAAGAACGGCTGGGTCGTCGACGACGCCTCGGGCGATTCGGGATAGTCGCCTACCCGCCCGTAACCTAACCTTTATCGCCGAGGGTCGGCTGGTCGGGCGAGGGAGCGAGAGTGGACGACGTAGTCATCCGTACGCTCGAGAAAGTCGCGTTGCGGGACCCGGTGCTCATCGAAGGACTGCCCGGCGTCGGCAACGTGGGCAAGCTGGCCGCGGACTACCTGCGCGACCAGTTGCCGGCCCAGCCGCTGGCGACCATCTACTCGAAGTTCTTCCCGCCGCAGGTCTACGTCAGCGAGGAGGGGATCATCCGACTCGTCTCCAACGACCTCTACTACTGGAAGGCCCCCGCGTCCGCCCAGCGGGACCTGCTCGTGCTCGGCGGCGACTACCAGGGCATCAGCCCGGAGGGCCAGTACGAGATCACGGAGCGCGTGCTCCACTACTGCGCGGACCTGGGCGTCAAGGAGGTCTTCACGCTCGCCGGTTTCGCTCAGGGGAAGGTCGTCGAAGCCCCCCGCGTGCTCGGGGCGGCCACGAACGCCCAGCGCGTCGAGACGATGAAGAAGTTCGGCGTGGTCTTCTCCCGCAACGACCCCGGCGGCGGGCTGATCGGCGCGAGCGGGTTGTTCCTTGGACTCGGGCGCACCTTCGGGATGGAGGGCGTCTGCCTGATGGGCGAGACGAGCGGCTACTTCGTCGACCCGCGTAGCGCGGAGGCGGTCCTCAAGGTCCTCTGCAAGGTCTTGCACCTGGAGGTCGACTTCGCCGCCCTCGAGACGAAGGCGCAGGAGATCGACCGGATCGCGACCAAGATCCACGAGGCCGAGCAGCGGAGTTCCGACGCGGCCGGACCCGGACCCTCGCCCTCCCGCGAGGACGTCGGGTACATCGGCTAGCCCGGTCGCGCGTCGATGGGGACGGAGGGGGACGGTCACCGCCCCTCGCCCGACCGGCTGACCGAGCTCCTCCGCCACGCCCGGGCCGCGGCCCGGCCGGACGGGTTCCTCCCGTTCGACCGTTGGATGGACCTGGTCCTCTACGCGGAGGGTCTGGGATACTACGCCCGGGCGAAGAGCCCGCTCGGACCCGGCGGAGACTTCTACACCGCCCCCCACGTCCATCCGCTCTTCGCCGCCGCGTACGCGGAGCGGATCCGGACGGTCCGGGCGGCGGTCGGCACGGACCGTCCGTTCTCCATCGTGGAGGTCGGTCCCGGCGACGGGACGCTCGCCGCCGGGATCGTCTCCGCCCTCGGTCCTCATCTCGAGCGGGGCCACACGGTTCACATCCGGCTGGTCGAACGGTCGACGCCGCTTCGGTCGACGGCCCTCCAACGGGTCCGCGCCGCGGCCGGTCCGTACGAGGTGCCGGTCCGCGTCGCCGACTCCCTGGCCGGCGACGGACCGTTCGAGGGGGTCGTCGTGACCAACGAGCTCCTGGATGCCCTGCCCGTCCGCCGGCTCCGGTGGGACGGGTCGGAGTGGCGGGAGCTCGGGGTCGTGCTCGACGGTCAGGGACTCCGCGCCGGGGAAGGGCCAGTGATCGACCCGATTCCGGGTCGCGCCCTGCCCGACCACCCCGAGCCCGGACTCGTCTTCGAGGTCGGCGCGGTGGCGGAGGCGTTCGCGCGCGAGGTCGCCGACCATCTGGTCTCCGGCGTCTGGCTGCTGGACGACTACGGGTTGGAGGAGGACGAGATCGTGCACGGCCATCCCGGGGGCACGCTCGCCACGGTGCGGGGACACCAGTCCGGCTCCGACGCGCTCGCGAGCCCGGGGGAGCTCGACCTCTCGGTCTTCGTGAACTGGACTCGGCTCAGGGCGGCCGCCGGGGCCGCCGGCCTGGTCCCGGTGGCCGACCGGACGCAGGCGGAGGCGCTGGGCGCGTGGGGATTCCCGGCGCTGTTCGAGGACGCGGTCCGTCACAGCGGCGGGGCCGAGGCCGAGGTGCGTTTGCGCCTGGCCGTCAAGAACCTGCTGTTCGGCTTCGAACGGTTTCGCGTGCTGGAGCTCGCCCCCGCCGGAACGGCCGGGCGCTTCCGGGCTACGTGACGTTCGGGAACGAGGGACCCGTCGCCACCGGCTCCGCGACCTTGGCGCGGACGAGCAACTGCGCGGTGTCGGCCGGGAGGGAGACGACGTCCTCCTGGCGGAGGTCGAGGGTCTCGGCGCCGACTTCCACGGGCCGGCCGTCCTGAAGAATGCGCACGAACACCGGGGCGGCGGTACGGGCGGCCGCCGCGGGAACCGGTTTCGCGGGCGGAGGAACGGCGGGGGCCACCGACGGGGGGGCAGCCGGACGCGAAGCGGCCGCCGCCTCATTGGGTTCCAGGTACGGAGCCACGGTGCGGCGATGCTCGAGCAGGCCCGCGATGAGGCGGTCGTACAGCGCGCGTTCTTCGGCCAGCGAGTTGGGCAGGTCGCGAGCCCCTCCGATGCTGGCTTGGAAGGCGAAGGTGAGCACTTTCTGGGTACGACCCTCGACGATGTCGCGGGCGACCTGACTCGCGCGCTGGTATGTCTGACGTGAGATCTCGCCCTTTCGACCGGACGGGTTCTCCCGCAGGTCGGCCTCGTACGACCGGCGGACCTCCGCGAGATACGCGGTCGTCGCGGCGTAGAAATCGTTCGGGATCTTGGCCAGACCTCGGGTCGCGGCCTCGTTCCGGCGCCACTCGAGCAGGAGAGAGAAATGGTCGGGCATCCGGCCTCGTGGGAAGCTCCCCAGCGCCGAAGGACTATAGGAGGTGTGCGGTCTGCGGCGCCCATCCTCCGGCGACGCGCGGCCGTCGACCGGTGCGTGAACACGGATGACGAAGGGCGCCGACGCGGCCGCGACGCTCGCCGAGTTCGTCGAGCTGTGGCAGAAGTTCCGGTACGAGTGCGGCGCGCCCGAGACGGTCGTGGTGGTGGAGGGGGAGCGCGACCGTCGGTCGGTCGCTCGTCTGGGAGTACCGGCCCGCATCTTCGTCCTCCACGGAGGGCGCACCCTCGCCCAAAGCGCGCAGGAGCTGAGCCGCCCCGGACGTCGCGTCGTGGTACTGACGGACTGGGACACCGAAGGCGGCCACCTCGCCCATCGGCTGAGCGAGTTCCTCGCTCCGGAGCCGGTGCGACTCGACCTCGAAACGCGACGACGCCTCGGGCGCATTCTGCGCGGCGAAGTCGTTCACGTCGAGGGTCTGTATGGATGGGCGCGACGGTTGGCCGAATCCCAGGGAGACGCCCTGGAGGTCGTCCTCGGCGACGACCCTACGGGATGACCTTGTACTGGGTCCGTCGGGTATCCCGCCGGTTGGCCGCGTAGGATGGGCGGAACCGCTCGGCTCCCTTGCCCTTCCACTTGAGTCCCCGTCCCTCACGGCCGGCCGCGGTCAGCCCGCGGTAGACGCGCCCCTTCTGGTTGGGAGCGGCGATCCAGTTGATCTGGGGGTCGGCGAGCACCTGCGGGTGCGCGGGATCGACCAGGATGATCTCGAAGAACTTCTCCTTCCCGTCCTCGCCAACCCAATACGAGTTGAGGACCTCCAAGTTCGGATAGTGCTTCTGCGCCCGCTCCTCCGCGATCCAGCGCAGGCTCTTCCCGAGCGTCATCCGGTTGACACCCTTGTGCTTCGGGCGGCGGCCCGCGATGATCGCGCGCTTGCGCTGGCCCCCCCGCCGGACGCGAACGCGTACGACCACGTACCCACCCTTGGCCCGGAAGCCGACCGCCCGGGCCCGGTCGAGCCGGGTCGGGCGTTCCAGCCGCGTCACGGTGTGCTGCTGGCGCCAGGTCAGCAGCCGCTCGTGGCGACGTTCCGAGCCCTCGTCGCCCAGCGTCTGCCGGAACGAGCGGGCCATGTAGCGATACGCCGAGGTGCCCATGGAGCGCGCGGGGGACTCGGGTGCCAATTATAAAGGTGCCGACGGGGCGAACGGGCGGTTACGCCGAGGAAGCCGTGGCGTGGCCGTTCCAGGGCAGGTGCGGCTCCGAGGGCCGTACGACCTTGGCCGTGGCGTGGCTCTCCGTCGCGACCGCCCGGGTCAGGTGCCCTTCCATCTCGCGGACGAACCGGTCCATCCGGGCCCGCTCGTCCGGCGGGACCACCGTGGGTTCCTCCCAGACCAGGGCGGCGCCCCCGCTCGTGGGATAGAAACGGAAGACGAGGGCCGACGCGGCCGGCGGCAGCGCCGGATTCATCCGGGTCAAGCTGCCGCGGACCCGCGTCTCCGCCGGCTCCGCGATTTCGGACCGCTCGACGCTGTAACCGACGCTCGTGAGATAGTCGCCCACGTAGCCGGCGAAGCGCTCGCGTCCGATACCCCGGGCCCGCAGCCAATCCCCATTACCCTCGGCCATGCTTTCCACGATCCAGTTCACGCCCGAGGCTCTTGAAGAGCCCGAGCATCATCCGGTACTCCGCCTCGGTGGGCGTCGACCGGCCGAAGACGCGACGAAACAGGAGGATTAAACCCCGTCGTTTGTGCGGCGGGTAGCGCGTGCGGCCGAGCAGCTCACCGATGCGGGTGAGGAGGAGTTCCTTCTCTCGACCGTTGAGCTCCAAGTCGAGGGGCGCGGGCGTCGTTTCGGCGTCGGACGGACCCCGGGCGCGGTGGGCCGCGTAGAGCACGACCGCGACGGCGTGGGAGAGGTTCAACGTCGGGAACTCCCGTCGGGCGGGGATGTGGACCAGGAGGTCGCACCGGCCGAGCTCCTCGCGGGAGAGCCCGTTGTCCTCGGGCCCGAATACCAGGGCGACCCGGCCGACCACGACATTCAGCACATCCCCCAGTCGCTCGGGCGGGATCGAGCGGCGCAAGTACGCGTTCGACCGGCCGGTGGAGAGGTCCGTCGTGCCGACCACCAAGTCGGCGTCCCGGGTCCCCTCCTCGAACGTGCGCGCCCGCACCGCCGACTTCAAGAACGGGGCGCCGGCCATCGCCCGACGCCGAGCCTCCGGCCCGACCGGGGCCCGGGGCGCGATCAGAACCAGCCGCTCGGCTCCAAAGTTGCGGGCCAGACGGGCGACCGCGCCGACATTCCCGTCCTCCTTCGGTCGCACGAGGACAACGTCCAAGCGGGCCGTCACGCGGCCGACCCCTCGGCGAACAGACGCTGGACCATCCATTCGGGATCGAACGGTCGCAGGTCGTCGTACCCCTGGCCGGTCCCGACGAACAGGATCGGCTTCTTCGTCACGTAGGTGAGACTGAGCGCGGCCCCGCCTTTCGCGTCCGCGTCCAGTTTGGTCAGGATGAGGCCGTCCACGCCGAGGGCCGCGTTGAACTCTTTGGCCTGCTCGACCACGTCGTGCCCGCTCAACGCGTCGCCGACGAACACCGTCAGCGAGGGCTGTACGACCCGCCGGATCTTCTTGGCCTCCTCGATCAGGTTCTCGTTCGTGTGCTGCCGGCCCGCGGTGTCGACGAGGACGACGTCGACGCCCTTCGCTTTCGCGTGCTCGACCGCGTCGAAGGCGACGGCGGCCGGGTCACCGCCTTCCTTTTGTCGAATGACCCGAATACCCAGCCGCTCCCCGTGCACGAGCAACTGCTCGATCGCCCCGGCACGGAAGGTGTCCCCCGCAGCGATCACGCTCGAGAGCCCTTGCGCCCGGAGCCATACGGCGAGCTTGGCGAGCGAGGTCGTCTTGCCCGTGCCGTTGACCCCGACGAACAGGATGACGTAGGGACGGTGGGTTCCCGCCCGGATCAGCGCGGCCAGGTCGACGGGCGGCCGCGCCAGTACCGAGCGCGCCGAACGGATGAGCGAGGTCCGGATCGCCTCCTCCGCGTCCGTGCCGAACCGGAGCTTCCGGCCCGCCAGGTCCTTCCGCAGGTCGCGCCGCATCTTGTCGACGACCGGTAGGGACACGTCGGACTGGAGCAGGGCGACCTCGAGGTCGTCGAACACCTCGTCGATGGTCGCTTCGCGGAGCCGACGCCCGAAGAACCCTTCGGTGAACAACTCCCCCTCGGACGAGGGGACGGGTTCCGGCGGAGACGGAGGGGGGGCGGCTTTCGAGGATTTCGGAACGGAGGCGGCCGGCGGGGCGACGGCGCCCGACGTTGGCTCGGGGGACTCCGAGCCCGGAGATCGGCGCAGTCGCGCCTTAATCGCCGCCCACATCGCCGGACCCCGGGGCGCGCGAGACCGACTCCAGGCGGCGCGAGAGCAACTGGATCCGCTCGTCGAGCGCATTCATCTGGCCCTCCAGGTCCCGCACCGCCTGGTCGATCTTGCCCAGCCGCTGGGCAAGCAACTCTGCCGCCTTGGGGCGGTCCATCTCGACCACGACCCCCGACCCGACCCCGATGAGGACGCGGGCGGACCGGTCCACCGACCCGCGGACATAGGTCTCTCCCCCCAGTGGGATGAGCATCTCGGGTGACTCCGTCGCCCGGTCGACACCCTCGAGACTCTCCCGCGCGCGGTCGTGTTCGGCCCGCGAGGCCGTCAGGATCTGATGCTGCTGGAGACTGGCGGACAGTTGCGACCGGTACGCTTCGAGTCGCATGAGGTCCTCCTGGACCTCGGCCTCCAACTTTTCTTCGTCCGCCGGGGTGGGATTCGCCATCGGAATCAGCCGGAACGCCGGCTCGACCACATAACGTCTGGGCCGTGCGGCCCCGCGGGTCCGTTCAGGCCGGAGCCGAGTTCGTCACGACCTGGACGGACTCGATCCGGATCAGATGCCGTTTGACCTTGTGGCAACCGCCGATCTCGGAGTAGGCCCAGTGCTGGGCCGTTTCGGGGTTCTCCGCCTCGTGCTCCTTGGTGAACGTCTGCCAGTACCCTCGGCGGGCGTAGAACGTGCCGTGGACGCGGTACATCGGCATGGGCGGAGCGGCGCGGCCACCGACGCGGCCCACTTAACCCTAACCGACACACGGCCAGGCGTCGTGTCACGGCTCAGTGAGGGGCGGTGCCGGCGAGGCGGCGCGGCGGTCCCTTTCCCGGAGCCACCGGAGTTGGCGCTCATGGAGGGCGGCGGAGGAGGGCGGAGGGGGCGCCACGACGCTCGCTTGGGGGACCGGCGAGGGCGCCGGGGGAGTCGACGCTTCGGTGGGCGCCCCCGGTTCCGGCCCGGCGGTGCCGTCGTCCGGCGGCGTCGACGGGCCTAGGCGGCTCGGTCGGCCACGACCTTCCACCGTTCTCTCACCTCGTCGTCCGTCAAGCCGACCGTCGGAGAAAAGATGACCCGGTCCCCCCAGCGCCCCCGAACCGCCGGGTACTGATCGACCTGCAGGGGCAGCACCACGCCGTCCGCGTGGGTTGCCTCCGCCACCTCCGCGATCGTGCGGGACCACGCTTCCTCGGTTGGTTCGACCGGCGTGACCCGGGCATGCGGGTCGTATCGGAGGAGCGCCCCGTCCACGTAGGGGCGCCCGTCCGACGGGACGACCAGCCCCACCCGGCATCCGCGTTTCATCATGA
>JASHSU010000072.1 GCA_030038605.1 Thermoplasmata archaeon
TGGGAAGCGTTTAGTCCTCGACGGCTAGAATCAGGGAACGATTCTAGAAGAACCGTAAGACGAACCCCCCCGTTAGGAGACCAAGCATGCCAGTCGTGAGCCGGGCCTTTCGCAGCGTCACGCGCGGGCGCGCCCGGACGATCGGCGTGGCGATGATCGTGGGGATCTCGCTGGCCCTGTTCCTGATCCTCACCCAGATCAACACCACCGTCAGCTCGCGGGTCGACGACGTCCGGAACGCGTTGAAGGACGTCGTGACGGTCCAGAAAGCGGGTTCGGGATTCTCGTTCACGAACTACATGAATTCGAGCGTCGCCTCGTCGGTGCGCGACGTCGCCGGCGTCGCTTCGGTCCAACGGATCCTGCTGCAGATTCCCGGCGCGAGCGGGGGCGGAGGGCCACCGAGCGGAGGGGGACCGCCGAAGAACTTCACCCTCTACGAGGGCATCGACACCACGTCGAACGTCACGCTGTTCGGAGGGCTGGTCGGGTCGACCGGCCTGACCATCACCTCGGGCCGGACGTTGAACGCGGCGGACGAGGATACCTCCAACGTCCTGGTCGGTAGCCAGTTCGCCTCCAACCACAACGTCGGGCAGGGCAGCAGCCTCGACGTCAACGGCACCAACGTCCACGTGGTCGGTGTCTTCACCACCGGTAGCTCGTTCGCCGACAGCAGCGTCATCCTCCCGTTCCCGATCGCCGCGACCGCGTTCGCGGTGCCGGGACCGAGCCTGCTGTACGTGCTCGTCTCCTCGAGCGTCTCGACCAACTCGGTCGTCAGCGCGATCAGTGCGAAGATCGGGTCGTCGTACGACGTGACCGCGGCCGGCGAGGTCGGCGGGGGGTTCGGCAACGCGCTCAGCTCCATCCTCTCCAGCACCGAGTTCGAGGCGACCGCCGCGCTCGGCGTCGGCGGGGCCGTCATGGTGGTCACGATGGCGCTCGTGACCTCGCGACGGACGAAGGAGATCGGTTTGCTCAAGGCGTTCGGATTCACGAACGGAAAGATCGTCCGGCAGCTGTCGCTCGAGGGGCTGATCCTGGCCTCGTTCGGTCTCCCGATCGGCCTCCTGGCGACCGTGTGGCTGGGCCCGACCGTGGCGCAGTTGTTCGCCGGCCAGGGCTCCGGGCCCGGGGGCGCGCCCGGTGGGTTCGTCGGCGGGTTCCTCGGCACGATCTCGTTCTCCCTGACCCCGCTCGATATCCTCCTCGGCGTCGCGGTCACCGCGGGATTCGGACTCCTCGGGGCCATGTACCCTATGCTCCGGGCGCTTCGCCTCAAGCCCGCGGAGGCGCTCCGTCATGAGTGACGACAAGGAGTACGCGATCGAGCTGGAGAAGGTCTCGAAGGAGTACCCGCCGCACGGAAAGGCCGGCGCGGTCAGTGCCCTGCGCGACGTCACGGTGCATCTGCGGGCCGGGACCAGCATCGCCATCCGAGGCGACAGCGGCAGCGGCAAGACGACGCTGCTCAACCTGCTCGGGGGCATGGACTCAGCGAGCCAGGGCCGCGTGGTCGTCGGTGGATGGGACCTGGGCCATCTCTCGGAGCCGGACCTCTGCGAGTACCGGGCGACCAAGGTGGGGTTCGTCTTCCAGACGTTCAACCTGCTTCCCGAGCTGACCGCGCTGGAGAACGTGGAACTGCCGATGGAGGCGGTGCGGACGGGCCGCTCCGAGCGGACCGCACGGGCCACCCGACTGCTCGAGAGCGTCGGGATGGGCGAGCGGACCCGTCACCGACCCGGGCGCCTGAGCGGCGGGGAACAGCAGCGGGTAGCCATCGCCCGGGCGCTCGCCAACGACCCGGACGTCATCCTGGCCGACGAACCGACGGGGAACCTCGACCAGCGCTCCCGCAACGTCGTGCTCCGGCTGTTGCAGACGGTCCGCGAAAAGTACGGCACCACGATCGTGATCGTGACGCACGACCCGAGCGTCGCCGCGTCCTGCGAGAAAGAGTACCGGATCAAGAAGGGGAACCTGCGCTGGGTGGCCGACCACGCGCCGGTCGTCACCTCATCGGCGGACGACGACGAGGAGGACGACGACGAGCCAAGCCCCGACGACGGAGACCGATCCGACCGATAGCGCGCCCGCGGCTCCGTACGGTCACTTGAGGCTCAGGTAGAGGAAGATCGCCAACGCGAGCGATTCGAATCCCGCCGACACCAGGAAGAATCCGCCGAGCCCACCGAGCCCGAAGCCGAACGCACCGATCACCGGGACGGAGGCGGTCGCGGTCTGGACCGTTAGGGCCAGCAGGAACAGGACCAGACCGAGGGCGAACTGAGCCTTGGTGTCCCGGTACGTCCTCACGTACACGACGATGAGGGCGACGAGCAACGCCAGGTCGACCATCGAGAAAATGCCCGCGATCAGCCCCAGGGGCGCCGAGCCGACCGGACCGATCGGTCGGGTCGAGGCCATGCCGTGCGGAAACGGCCGGAGCAGCCAGAGGAGGCTGCCGACCACCGCGCCGATGGCGATGACGGCGAACACCCAACCGAAACCCGACCAATCTCGCCCGTTCCCTCTCTTTCCTTCCATAGATTCTCTTCCTCCTCGATTATCTCCGGCGTCGTGCGACGATGCTCTCGAACTCGGCCCACCGGGCCTCGATGTGCGGCGCGACCGAGTAGACCTGCCCGTACCGGGCTCCGGACGACTCGATGAGCCGGTTCTCGGAGAGGACCCGCAGGTGGTGGCGAACGGTCGTGTAGTCGACGCCGAGCTCCCGCGCGATCTGCTGGGCGTTGCGGGGCTCGTCCTTGAGGGCGGCTAGAACACGCCCCCGAGTGCGCGCGCCCGCGCTGCTCCCGAACAGCCACCAGAGCATTCGAGAGACGCTGTCCACGGAGATTCGACCAAGGGAGGGCCTCTCATAGCCCTGATTGGCGGCGTCGGACGCCGCTTTAATCTCCGAGGGGAAATGAGGCCCGACAGATGTCGGCCGCGCCCCAGCCTGGGTTGTTCGCCGTCGGCGCCGGCTCCCAGCTGTACCTTGAGCTGGACCGGGCCCGGGGCGCTCGCGAACGGTCGTTGATCCGGGCCGTCGCGAGCCTGCGCGAGCCGCGCACCACGATGGCCGGAGTGAACCTGGTCGCCGGTTTCCGTCCGGAACTCTGGCGACGCGTGGCGCCGCGGGGCATCCCCCGGGCGGTCGCGGGGTTCAACCGCGACCTGCGAGGGGCGGACGGCTATGTGATGCCCGCGACGCAGCATGACGCGGTGCTCTGGTTTTCCGGAGCCGCGCCCGATGTCGTCTTCGACGAGGCGCGCGCCGCGTTGCGAGCCCTCGCGTCGGTCGCGACCGTCGCCGAGGAGACCGTGGGCTGGCCGTACCGCCAGGACCGGGACCTGACGGGGTTCGTGGACGGCACGGAGAACCCCACCCTCGGCGAAGCGCCGACGGTCGCCCTCGTCCGTGACGGTCAACCGGGAGCGGGTGGCAGCGTCCTCCTCCTCCAGAAGTGGCAGCACCGGGCGGCCCGCTGGGAGGCGCTGCCCGTCGCCGCCCAAGAGCGGGTCATCGGCCGCTCGAAGCCGGACAGCATCGAGATGGACCCCAAGCCGCCCGACTCGCACGCGGAACGCACCGACCAGGACCGGTTCGGGAAGATCTTCCGGCGCAATGTGGCGTACGGGGGCGTCTCGGATCATGGCACGATGTTCGTGGGGTTCTGCCACTCCCAGCGCCCGCTCGCCCGGATGCTCGAGAGCATGGCGGGGATCCCGGACGGGGTCCGGGACGCACTGACCGACTATACGCGGCCGCTCTCGGGAGGGTACTACTTCGTGCCGGCCTGGAGCGCGTTGAAGACGTTCGCCGCCTCGGACGCCGACGTGGGCTGACGAACTCGGGCTCGGAGGGTCGATGTTCGTGCGGCCCCGGGTCGACCTTCGCTCCGTTACGGAGTCATGGCAGTTGCGGATTCGGGACGCGTGATCCCGCCCAGCGCCTGGGCGATGAGCCAGATCGCGACATACGAAAGGACCAGGACGACCAGCATCACGACGACCGCGCCGAGGACCTCGAGACCGATCTGGTGGACGGCGGCCATGCCGCCTCCGAACAGGAGTCCGTTCGGCAGGGTCGAGTAGCCGGAGCCGGTCGCGAAGGCACTCTGCGCGAACACGCCGATCATCAGCAGCCCGAAAAGGCCGCCGACCAGGTGGCCCGGCAACAGGCCGATCGGGTCGGCGATCCACTTCACCTTCGAGAAGTAGTGTTCGGCGGCCAGGAAGATCGGCCCGCAGAGGACGCCCAGCACGACGGCGCTCAGCGGGCTCACGAACCCGGCGAGGGGTGTGATGACGATGAGACCCATGAGAATCCCGTTCGCCGAGTACAGGTAGCCCGGGTCCCCCCGTGTCTGAAGGAACCGGCACGCCATCAACGACATGAAGGAGGTCGCGGCCGCGAGGAACGTGGTCAGCACCACGACCGTCGTCTCGCTGTTGAACGCCAGCACGCTGCCCGGATTGAACCCGAACCAGCCGACCCACAGCAGCAGGATCGATAGCGTGAGCCAAGTGGAGTCGACCTTCGCCGGGATGGGAGGGCTCGAGGTGAGCCCCCGGGCCCGCTCTTCGTGCCAGATCTGAAGGAGGACGGCCAGGCCGGCCGCCCCGGCGGCCCCGTGGACGACGAGGCCCCCCGCGAAGTCGACCATGCCCAGTCGCGCCAGCCATCCGGAGGGATTCCAGATCCACGCGGCCGGCAGGACCCAGATGAGGAAGAAGTACGGGACGGCGAAGAGCGTGACCGCGCGGATCTTCACCTTCTTGACCATGACGACGCCGACGAGCGCGAAGGTGACGGCGGCGAACGCGGTCTCGAAGAGGAAGTAGGTACCGGTCGTCAGCGCCAGCGGCGCGGAGGCCGAGCCGAGGAAGTAGCCGTAGCCGTTGGTCGGGTTGGTCGACCACCAGACCCCGTTCAGCACACCCGGAGCGGTCGCGCTCGACCCTCCCAGGAACGGCTGGAGGAAGAGAGGGTTGCCGATGACCCCGTTGCCGATGGTGGGGGCGAAGGCGAGGTCGAACCCGAGGAACGCCATTACCACGAGCGCCATGCAGGTCATGATGCTCGTCTTCAGCAGACTGCGCCACCGGTCCTCGCCCAGCTCCCCGACCTCGAGGAATCCGACGGCGATGGTCATCGTGAAGACCAGGAGGGCCGCCAGGATCAGCCAGAGGTTGTTCGTGTCGTTCGGGAGCATGCCCTACCCGTCCCCGGCGCGCCGAAGGACGGGGTGAGTTGTACGGCCCCCTCTTATCAAACGGTCGGTGGAAAGGGCACCGTCCCGGCGGGAGGCGCCGCGCCCCGCACGCGACGAGTTCCCCGTTCGACCCGTGGGTACCGGCCCCCGGTCGCGGGCGCCGAACGCCCCCGCTGGGTCGTGTTCGACATCGGAGGGGTACTGGTCCGGTGGGACGACGAGGTGGCCTTCCGGCGGGTCGCCCGACGGTACCATCTCCCACCGGCCCCCACCGCGCGCCGGCTGCGCGCGCTGCGAGGCTCTCTTCAGGCCGGACGAATCTCGATCCGGCAGTTCTGGCAACGGTTCGCCCGTGAGAGCGGGGTGCCGGTGCCCCGGGACTGGCGTACCTGGTGGTCGGACGAGATGGCCCACCGGGCCCGGCTCCGGCCCTCGCTGGTACGACTGGCCGAACGCCTGCGAGCGAGAGGGAACCGTACGGCCGTGTTCTCCAACACCGACGCGACGCACTGGGCCGTGTTCCGAAGCCGAGGTTGGCTGCGAGCGTTCGACCGCGGCTTCCCCTCGTTTCGCCTACGGTGGATCAAACCGTCGCCGGCGGCCTTCCGTGCGGTCGAGCGGGCGCTGGGCCCCCAATCGCGGCCGATCGTGTTCGTCGACGACCGTCGGCCCAATATCGAGACCGCGCGTCGCCGGGGCTGGGATGCGATCTGGTTCCGGTCGATCCCCGAGCTCCGCCGAGCCCTCGCGGCCCGGGGTCTCCTCGGCCCGATGCCGTCACGGCGCGGAGCATCATCTTAATCCGAACCCGGCGCCCGAACTGTCCGCCCTCCGGTCCATGACGCATCGCCCACTGCACCAGGCCCTCCGACATCACCCCCTCCTGTTCGCCCCCGTCCTTCCCCCCGTGCGGAGCCCGGCCCACCGGATCGCGGACCGGGTCGCCGAGACCGCCCGGTTACTCAGGGACGAGCCGCGGATCGACGCGGTGTACGTACCCGAGTTGGTCGAGGAGAACCACGAGGGTCGCCCCCGGTTTCGCAGTTATGATCCCCGAGAATACGTTCTGCATGTGACCAGCCGCACGGGACATCCGGGGATCGTCACGAAGGTGGTGGTCCACTTCCCCGGAACAGAGACGCTCCGCGAATGGGCCGAACGAACCGTACGGATGGGGATCCATCACGTGGTGCTGGTCGGAGGATCCAGTCACCGCATTCCCTATCCCGGCCCGACCGTCGAGGCGGCCGACGCGCTCGTCGTCCCTCTCCTGAAGAGCGTCCACGGCACGGTGGGCAATATCGCGATCGCCCACCGACGCGACGAGCCCCAGCGGATGCTGCGGAAGACCCGGGCCGGCGTCGACTTCCTCACCACGCAGCTGCTCTTCGAAGCCCGGGAGATGATCGATACGATCCGGGACTACGGCCGTCTGTGCCAGGCCGAGGGGGTCACACCGGCGACCGTCATTCTCAGTTTCGCCCCGCTCGGTGATGAGGACGACCTGGAGTTCGTTCGCTGGCTCGGCGCCTCGCTGCCGGACGAGGTGGAACAGGCCCTTCTCCAGGAGGAGCAGGCGTTTTCCCGCCGGAGTGTGGAGCTGGCGCTGAGCATCTGGACGGAGGTCGTGAACGCGGTGGGAGGTAGCGGGGTGCCGTTGGGGGTCAACGTCGAGCAAGTGTCGGCCCGACACTTCGTGAGCGCTCGGGACCTGGTCCGGGCCTTTGCCTCCCTCCTGCCTTCGCGTACCGCCGGAGCCGCCGCATGAGGCCGACGCCGCCGGCGATCGAGGCCGGTCTCACCTCGCCGTTCCCCCGTTCGGAGCGGCTGGTGGGGGTGACTCGGGACCTGGACCGGGGGCGGACGAGCCCGGAGGCGGCCGAGAAGGCGTTCGTCGAGGCCGAGACCGAACTGGTGACGCTGGAGGAGAAGTTGTTCTCGAACGTGACCGCCGGCTACCTCCGCTGGAACGACCTGTTGCGCCCCATCGCGGAGTCCTGGGGCAGCTTCCGCGTCGGTCCCCTGACGCGCTGGCTGGAGACGAACACCTTCTACCGGCAGCCGATCCTCACCGGTCCGCCGCGGCGCACGCCCGGGGCCATCGCCGGTCGACTGCCTCCGCCGCTCCGGCAGCGCCCGGCCCGGGGGCGGGTCCTCCTGCCCGGCCCGTATACCTTGCTCCGATGCCTCGAGAACCAATCGTCGATCGCCGAGAGCGACGTGCTGCTCCGGTTGGGTCAGGAGCTCGGCGATGAAGTGGCAGAACTGGGGCAGGCCGGATTTGCGACGGTCCAGTTCACGGACCCCGTCCTCGTGACCGCCCCGCCCGAGGGGCAGCTGGCGACGGCGACGGTCGACGCCTACACCGCGATCGCCCGGTCGTCGCCCAAGGTCCGCACGGTGGTCTGGACCTACGGGTCGAGCGCCGGACCGGTCCTTCCCCTGCTCGACCGGCTGCCGGTCTCGA
Organism: Thermoplasmata archaeon; assembly: GCA_030038605.1. Taxonomy (GTDB): domain Archaea; phylum Thermoplasmatota; class Thermoplasmata; order Lutacidiplasmatales; family UBA184; genus Lutacidiplasma. Next base: position 7,696 of record JASHSU010000072.1, read on the forward strand.
TGGTGGGGATCGACCTGGCCGACACCGAGCCCGAGGAACTTCGGCCCGGCCCGCCGGGGCAGGGGCTGGGCCTCGGCATCCTGGACCCCCGAACGACCCTTCCCGAGACACTGGCGGACACGGCCGCTATCGTGCGCGACGCCGTCCGACTCCGGCCGACCGACCATCTCTGGCTCGGCCCGGGGGCTCCGATCGACCTGCTCCCGACGCGACCCGCGGAGGAAAAGCTCCTCCGCCTCTCGGATGTACACCAGATGCTCCTGCGGGAAGGGCTCTGATGACGACCGGTCTGTTTCCGACGCAGGAGATCGGCAGCCTCCAGAAACCCTCCCTCGAGGCGCTCCGGGAGTGGGAGCCCCGACTCCATTTCCTGGAGAAGCTCGAGCGTCTTCCCGACGAGGTGCTGCGCCACCCCGACGTGACCACGCTCCAGAACCTGCGGGCCGCCTTCGCGCTCGCGTACCTCGAGACGGCCGGACTCGACCGGGTCTACGACGGCGAGGCCCGCCGTATCGAGATGTACGAGTACGCCGTCCGTCAGATGACCGGCTTCGAGTTCCAGGGCCACGTCCGGTCGTGGGATTCCAAGTACTACCGGAAGGGGACGATCGTCGGTCCGGTCGGCCTCGTTGCGCCCTACCATCTGGAGGAGTTCGAGTTCGTCCGGGCCCATACCGACCGCCAGGTCAAGTTACCGGTCACCGGACCCTACACGCTGGCGGACTGGAGTTACAACGAGTACTACCTCGCCCGACAGTCCGGCTGGAAGGGCCACGCCCAACGGCGGGCGGCGCAGCGCGAGTTCGTGGTCGACCTGGCGCGACGGGTCCTCCGACCAACGTTGCAGCGCCTCGTCGAGCACGGGTGCCGGATCATTCAGATCGACGAGCCCGCGGCGGGCACGCACCCCGACGAGGCGGACTTGGTGGTCGAGGGGTTCAACGAGGCGGTCCAGGGCCTGGACGCTGAGTTCTCGATCCACATCTGCTACTCTCGCTACCAGGACCTGCTGCCGACGCTGCTCGAGGCGAAGGCGTGCCGCCAATGGGCCTGGGAGTTCGCCAACCGAGACGACCCGACGCACGACGGATACGAGGTCCTCAAGTTGTTGCGGGAGTACGGCGACCGCCGTTCGGTGGGACTCGGCGTACTGGACGTACACCGGGACCAACTGGAGACGCCCGAGATCGTCGCCGAGCGAATCGGCCGGGCAGCCCGGTACTTGGGCGACCCGGCCCGAATCTGGGTCAACCCGGACTGCGGGCTGCGGACGCGGAGCCTGGAGGTCGCTTACGCCAAGCTCCGGGCGATGACCGCGGGCGCGGGTCTGGCCCGGCGCGTACAGGACGGGACCGCGGGCTGACGACCGGCCGGGCGCCGGAGGGCAACGGCTAATCGCCTCCGGACCTCGACCGCCCTATGGAGATGCGCGGTGAGTGCGAGCGGGGCCATGAGGCGCTGTCCCCGGACGGCCGGGCGTACATCTGTTCTCACGAGTGCACCTTCTGTGCGAGCTGCGCGCGGACGATGGCGTTCGTCTGCCCCAACTGCGCCGGTGAGCTGGTCCGTCGCCCCCGGCGGGACGCGCGGCCGCCGGCTCCGCCGGCGGAGGGCGCCCGGGACCTGACCGTCCGACGTGCGACGCGCTCGGACCTCCCGGTCCTGGTTCCGCTGTTTGAGGCCTACCGAAATTTCTACCGCATGCCGCCCGACCTCGCACGGGCGGAGCGGTTCCTCGCCGACCGCTTGGAGCGCGGCGAGTCTGTCGTCCGGGTCGCCGAGCGCGATGGACGGGCCGTCGGATTTGTCCAGCTCTACCCATCGTTCACGTCCCTCACCCTGGGGCCGATCTTCGTGCTGAACGACCTCTTCGTCGACCCGGCCGTACGACGTCAGGGCGTGGCGGCCGCCCTGCTCCGGGACGCGCGCGACGGGGCTCGTTCGCGGGGGGCGCACTACCTCGAGCTGTCGACCGCCGTGGACAATCCGGCGCAGTCCCTCTACGAGTCGGAGGGGTGGCGCCTCGACCGGGAGTTCCTCCACTACGAACTCCCGCTCAGCGCTCCGTCCACCGCCGCCGGCAAGGCCTAAGGTCGGGCTCGCGTCGACCCGCCGTGTCGGTCCGGCCGGCGGCCGTGCTCGGGCCGATCTACGTTTCCACGTTCCTCACGTGGATGGCCTACGCGCTCGTCGCCGTCACCCTGCCGTTCCGATTCCAGGCGCTCGGGTTCGGGGTCGACCAGTACGGCGCCGTCGTGGCTGCGTTCGCGGCCGGCATGCTCCTGACGGAAGGGCTGTGGGGCGCCCTCGCCCACCGCGTGGCGCGGCATTCGGCCGTTCTGGCCCTCGGAGCGGTGGTCGCGGTGGCGTTCGTCGCGCTCCCGTTCCTCGGCGCGGTCTGGGAATGGGCGCTGGTCTACGGAGGGCTCGGGGCGCTCACCGTCTTCGCCATCCCGCTGGTCCGCTGGCTCGCCTTCTCGGCGTGGGGACCGGGGACCGGCTCGGCCGGCACGGGGCGGTACGCCGTGTTCCCCGGTGCCGGGCTCGTCGTCGGGGCGGCCCTCGGCACCGTCCTCTACGAAGCGACCGGATTCGTCGACCTGTGCCTCATCGCCGCCCTCGTGTGGCTGGTGGGGAACGGAGCGCTCCACGTGATCCCGTGGGAGACGATAGGGGTGGCCGCGCCCGGGGAGGGGGTCGCCGGTCGTTTCCGTCACGTCCTCTCCCGACGATTCTTGGTTGTCGCTGCGCTCGTGGCGATCCTCTACACCTGCACAACCCTGACCTCGAACTTCCTCCAGTACTACTCCGTGGCCCTGTTCGGTGGGAGCCCGACCGCGGCGGGGTTCGTGATCGCCGGGGCCCGGGCGGCGTCGCTGCTCGCCGGTTTCGTCCTCGGCCCGTTCATCGACCGGTGGGGACCCCCCCGGTCGGCCCCCGTCGGCTTCCTCCTTCTGGCCGTCGGTGCCCTGGCGACGTTCGGGTCCCGCTCGTACGCGGAGATGGTTGCGAGCACGCTCGTGCTCGCGACCGGCGCCGGGTGGCTCACCGCCGGACTGCTTCCGCTCGCGCTCCGCCCCACCCCGCAGGAGCTCCAGAGCACGGCGATCGGCGTCTACGGTTCGTTCGAAGACCTGGGCCAGATTGTCGGTCCGGTGGTGATCGGTGCCGCCTACGCCGGGTTCGGACCCTCGTCCATCTTCCTCGCCGTCGCCCTTATCGCCAGCGGAGGGACGGTCACGGCGCTGGCTCTCGCGAGCCGGGACCGGCGCTCGAACGCGGCGGGCCCCCGCCCGACCTGACGGGGGGGTCCGGCCCCCTCTCGGGACCGACCGTCTTCCTTAAATACACTTATATATGGTATTTAAACGATGGACGCGCGGATCCGAATCGAGAACGTAGTCGCGTCGACCTCGTTGAGTGACGTGCTCGACCTCCAGTCGATCGCCATGACGCTGGACGGCGCAGAGTACGAACCCGAGCAGTTTCCCGGCCTCATCTACCGTCTGAAGCAGCCCAAGACCGCCATCCTCCTATTCCGGTCCGGCAAGGTCGTCTGTACCGGCGGCAAGAGCATGCGGGAGGTCGAGGAGTCGATCCGGCTCGTCTCCACCCAGATCAAGAAATCCGGCGAGAAGATCAACATGCACCCCAAGATCGAGGTGCAGAACATCGTCGCGACCTCCGACCTGGGCTGCGAGATCAACCTCAACTCGATCGCCATCACGCTGGGACTCGACCGGGTGGAGTACGAACCCGAGCAGTTCCCCGGTCTCGTCTACCGGTTGGACGAGCCGCGGGTCGTCCTGCTGCTGTTCGGGAGCGGTAAGATGGTCTGCACCGGCGCCCGGCGTCCCGCCGACATCCAAACGGCGGTCCAGAAGACCCGCAAGGAGTTGCTCGGCGCCGGCCTGCTCGACGGGGAACGCGACCGTAACGCCGCCGAGCCGGAGCGTCCCGCGCGGGCGCCCCGGGCCGCCCCCGACGCGGACGACGACGGGATCGAGCCCGACGCTGCCGAGATGTGACGGCGACGCCGCGGGCTACGTCCGCTTGACCCCGAGCGCCTTCCAGACGGGTTCGTTGTCGGCGTAGACCTGCCACCGTTCGACGTGCTCGTCCCGGACCACCGCCTTCCAGGCGGCCGGGATCTTCCACCGACGCGACGGGGCCGGCACGGCGTCCCCCGCACAGGTTCCGCTCGCACTCCCGAAGAGGGCGACCACGACCCCGGCCGCCATGTGGTCCTCGATGAGGATCCGATAATCCGGCACCATACCAAAGTAGGCGGTCCACGCCTCGCGGACCCGGTCCCGACCACGGACCTCGTGTCCGAGAGCATCGACGAAGACATGGTCGTCCGAGACGAGGGCGAGGAGGGCCGTGACGTCATGACGATTGATCTCGTTGACAAAGTGCAGCGCGATCCGAACGATGTCCGGTTCCGCCATAGCCCCCGCCGGGGTTCCCGAACCCCGACGCCCGCGTACGGGCGAATGTCGGCCCGGGTTAAGTTACTCGTGCCGGCCACGGTCGGGCGGTCCCGGGTTCACTCCGAGAGCGCCTGGTTGGTCTCGCGGAGCCGGCGCGTCATCTCTTCGAGGATCCCCCGCAGAACCTTGGGTTCGGTCTCGGCGAACCCCCAGAACTCGTACGACGAGAGGACGGCAACCTTGGACGGTTGGGCCGCCACGACGTCCGCGGACCTCGGTTGGTGGTCAAAGAGGGTCATCTCGCCGAAGAACTGTCCCACGCCTAGGCGAGCGAGCTTGCGGCCCCCCCGACGCACTTCGGCGGAACCGTCGAGGATCAGGAACAGACCGATCCCGCCCTCGCCCCGCTTGACGATCGTCTCACCCTCCCCGTAGGCGACAATCTTCACCCAGCCGGCGAGCTTGCGGAGCTGGCGGTCGGAGAGGCTGGACAGGATGGAGACCTGTCCGAGACGCTCGGCGACCTGCCCGGCCGGAAACTCTACCGACTTCGGCACGGGCGGCGTGACCGACTACCGGGATTAATACGTAACCCCCTCGCTCCCCGCCGGAGCTCCACTCGCGGTGGCCATGCCGATGAAATACTCGTGTGCGACGCGGAGACGATGGTCGCGATCCGCTTCGTCCCGCTGCCTCCGGACGAGTACGAACCCTGGCGCGCCGCGCTGGTCGAGGAGTACGGGCAGGAGCATGTTCGGGCCGGTAACTGGACGCCGGAGGAAGCCCACGTCAAGTCGGACGCCGAGATCCGGGAGCTGATCCCCGAGGGCACCTCCACCCCCGACCATCACCTCTACGCGGTCGAGGACCCGGCGACCGGGGAGCACGTCGGGATGATCTGGTTCCACGCGAAGCGGGGGCCCACCGACGGGAAACCGATCGAGGTATTCATCTACGACGTCCAGGTCTACGAACGGTTCCGGGGGCGAGGCTTCGGGGAGGCCGCGATGCGCTCCACCGAGGACGAGGCCCGGGCGCTCGGCTTTGACACGATCTCTCTCCACGTGTTCGGTCATAATCGTACGGCGCGCGCCCTGTACGACAAGTTGGGGTACGAGCCGACCAACATCCGCATGACGAAGAAGCTGGCCCATATCGGCGCGACGGCGCCGAAGTAGTCGTTCGGGTTCAGTACGTCACGTCGCGCACGTCGGTCATCACGAACCAGCCCAGCCCGAGGCTTGCCGCGACGCCAACCCCGGAGACGACGATCACCGTGCCGACGCTCGTGGCGGAGGCGAAGGCCCCTGCGAAAAACGCTCCCGCCGGCGCGCTGAGCGTGATCAGCGCCGAGAACGCGGCCACGACGCGTCCGAGCAGGCGTCCGGGCACCTTGGCCTGGATGACGACCCCGAGCGGGATGTTGGTGACGGCCAGCGCCACGCCCGCGAGGGTCACTTCCACCAGGGCCAGCGGGACCGAGGCTGTGAACCCGAGCGCGATGAGGGTCAGGCCGGTGGCGACACCGCCCACGAACGCAAACTTCCCCGCCCGGCGGCGCGTATCCACCTTCCCGACGGCCACCGCCCCAACGATCGAGCCGACCGCGACGGCGGCGCCGAGGAACCCATACGTCGAGGGCCCGCCGTGCAGGGAGAGCTTGGCGTACGGAGCGAACAGGGCGGCGACCGCGTTACCGAAGAAGTTCACGATGATCCCGAGCGCGATGAGCTCGGGGAAGAATCGATGAGCCCGGATGAACGATAGCCCCTCCCGGAACTGCGCCACGAACCCCGGTTGCGCGGTGCGCTCCTCGACCGACACGCTCCCCACGGCCCGCGCGATCCCGGCGACGATCAGGGCGGCCGCGAAGAAGCTCAGGGCGTCGTACTCGATCGGCAGGGTCACGCCGAACAGGGCGACCACGACACCGCCGATCGAGAGGCCCACGATCTGATTGAACGAACTGGATACGCTCATCAGACTGTTCGCCGGCGCGAGGTCCGCGGTGGTGACGAGGCGGGGGACCATCGCGCTGGACGTCGTCCGAACGAACTGACCGCCCGTACCCAGGGCGAACACGATCGCGAGGATGACCGGAAGGCTGGCCGCGTGGGCCAGGACGAGGCCCGAGAGCCCGGCGACCAGCAGGCCCTCGAGCACATTCGTCACGACCAGGATACCCCGGCGGTCCCAGCGGTCGACGAGGACGCCGAGGAACGGCCCCACCACCACGGACGGGAGCGCGGCGACGGCGACCACGAGCCCCACCGCGAAGACCGATCGCGTCGTCTCGAGTACGAGCCAGAGCAGGGCGACCTCGAAGACGAAGTCCCCGGACTGGGAGATCAACTGGGAGAGCCAGAGGAGGAGGAACGGGCGGTGCCCGAGGGCTCGCCCGAAACTCGGTTTGTCGTCGGTGGAGGGGACGGGCGACCCCGAAGCCGGCGATTCACCGGGCGTCGGGTTCGACAACCACCCTCCCCACCGTCCCGGGGAGCCCAAGTCCCTATGAGCCTTCGGACTCCTGGTCCGGCGATGACCGACACACCGCATCCTGAGTGGCGGAAGCTGACCCGAGCCGAAGAGCGGGTCATCGTTCACCGCGGCACCGAGATGCCGTTCACGGGCGAGTACGAGCACAACACGCGGGCCGGGACCTACGTTTGCCGGCGATGCGGCGCTCCCCTCTACCGGTCCGAGGACAAATTCGACGCCCGGTGCGGATGGCCCGCGTTCGACCAGGAGATTCCGGGCGCCGTCCGACGATTGACGGACCCCGACGGAGAGCGCGTCGAGATCCGCTGCGCTCGCTGCGACGGCCACCTGGGGCACGTCTTCGAGGGTGAGCGGTTCACGCCCCGCAACACGCGGCACTGCGTCAACTCGATCTCGATGCTGTTCGTCCCGAGCGGGACGACACCGACCCACGCCCCGTAAAGGGTATACCCCCCTCCCCCCTGGGGGGGGATACCATGGCGTCCCGTCCGCGGACCGAGGTGGCCAACCGGCTCGCGACCATCGAGGGGCATTTCCACGCCCTGCACCGGATGGTCGACGAGGGGCGGCCCTATCGGGAGATCGTCCAGCAGCTGGTCGCCGTCCGGTCCTCCATCGACTCGGTCGTCCAGGTCATCGTCGACGACCTGACCGAGAGCGCCGTCCAGTCCGTGCCCGGGCGCTCGCCGGCGAAGTCGACGGTCCTGGAGTTGCGCGACGTCGTCGCGAAGGTCCTCTAGCGGAGGCGTCGACCTGTGACGGAGACGACCCACGGCGAGCAGGAAGCCGAAACCCGGGTCCTTCGGGGGCTCGAGATTGCCGTGGCCCTGTCCGCGGTCGTACTGGTCGTCGAGGCGGTGGGCGCGTACCTTTCTCACAGCCTGGCGCTGACGGTCGACGCGGTCCACAACCTCCCGGACCTGTTCGCGTTCGCCGTTTCCTGGACGGCGCTCCGCGCGTGCCGGGAGGGAACCGACGACCGGTACACGTTCGGGACGCACCGGGTCGAGGTCTTCGCGGGACTTCTCAACGCCCTCCTCATCCTCGGGACGGGCCTCGCCTTCGGCTACGCGGCTCTCGCCACGCTGGGCCACGGGGGAACGTTCGCCGGACCAATCGACGCCCTGTGGCTGGTGGTCGTAGCCGTGCCCGTGCTCGGGCTGCGCTCCGTCAACCTGGCGGTGCTGGGACGCATCCCCGGCCGCGCACGGGACCTCAACCTGGCCAGCGTTGTCCTTCACTTGGCCAGCGACATCGCGATCATCGGAGCCATCCTTTCGGCAGGGGTCGTGCTCCTCCTCCGGCCGGCGTACGTAGGGGTCGACGCCGGCGCCGCCTTGGCGATCGCCGGCATCCTGGTCTACGAATCGCTCCCCCTGTTTCGGGAAGCGTGGGAGGTCCTGACCGAGCGCACCCCGCGTCGCCTGTCGCCGGACCGCATCCTCCGATCGGCTCTCGCCGTTCCGGGGGTCTCGGAGGTGCACGACCTCCACGTGTGGGCCGTCTGCCCGACACTGGTCTGCATGACCGCGCATGTGAGCGTGCACGAGATGCCGGTGAGCGAGAGCGCCCGGGTGGTCGGCGAGTTGCGGCGGCGGATGGAGGCGGAGTTCGGTATCCTGCACTCGGTGTTCGAAGTCGAGGCGGTTCCCCCGGCGTGACGGGTGCGACCCGCGGACCTTCCGGCAACCTAATCGGCTTCGAACGTCACGCCGGTTCGTGGTCATGGGCGACGGGGACCGGGTCGGTGCCTCCTCGCTTCGGCTGCGGGGCGCTACCGCGGAGGATGCGCCGGGCATGGTCCGGATCTACAACGAGGCCGTCCGGTCGACGACCGCCACCTTCGACACCGATCCGAGGTCGGAGGCGTCGCAAAGGGAGTGGCTCCGACATCATGGTCCCCGTCATCCGGTCCTCGTGGCGGAGGTCGCGGACGACGTCGTGGGCTGGGCCTCGTTGACCGCCTGGTCGGACCGTCGGGCCTACGACGGGACCGCGGAGGTCTCGTTCTACGTGCGGTCCGACTACCGGGGTCGGGGGGTCGGCCGGCGGCTGCTCGCCGCGAACGTCGCGGGGGCCGACGCACTGGGGTACCACGTGCTGCTGGCGCGCATCGCGGACGACAACGCCGTCAGCGTCCACCTGCACGAAGCCGTGGGGTTTCGCCGGGTCGGTGTCATGCACCAGGTCGGTTTCAAGTTCGATCGATGGATCGACGTCCACCTGTTCGAGCGGCTGCGGGCCGGGGTGGGTCCTACGCCCGGAGCACCTTGAAGGCGATGTCGAAGCTACCGCCAAGGATCCCGAGCGTCACCCAGGCCACGCACATCGGCTCCAGCAGGCGGGCTCCCTCGATCCCGCCGACATCAGCCGGCTCCCAGCCGAACCGACGGAGCAGGTCGGCGACCTGCTGCTTGGCCGCCGGGTCGTTGCCGCAGTAGAACATCGTGGGGGGTCCCCCCGGGAACTTAGGGTGGACCATGTGCGCGTGCCCGACGGTGTTGAACGCCTTCACCACGCGGGCGTCGGGCAGCGCGCGCTGGACGCGTTCGCCGGCCGAGTCGTTCCCGCCGTACGCGAGGAGGGGCCGGTGGTCCGGGGTGAACGCGAGCGGGTTGGTGGTATCGATCACGATCTTACGCCCGAATTGGCGGGGACCGGCCAGACGGATGGCGTTCTCGTTCTCCACACCGTGGGAGGCGAGTACGACCAGGTCCCCGAAACCCGCGGCGTCCGCGAACGAGCCGGTCGTCCCCCGGGACCCGACGGCGGCCGTCCAGGCCTTCAACGCATCGCTGTCAGGGGTCCGGGAGCCGAGGCGTACCTCGTCGCCGAGCTCCACGAATCCCTTGCCCAACGATCTCGCGACGTCGCCGGAGCCCACGATCCCGACCTTCATTGACGCACCCGCGCGACGAGCGGCGGAGCGGTAGATAAGCAGGGGCGGTCCGAGTTACCCGGGCGACACCGACGCCCTATAGAGCGGGACCTCGGTGGGGCGGGCATGCCGAGGGTCGTCATCCGCTCGATGCCGAACGGTCCCAACGTGGTCTTCTTGGACGGAAAATTCGTCACGGAGCTGTGCCGGTGCGGTCACTCCCAGCAAAAGCCGGACTGCGACGGCAGCCACCGAAAAGCGGGGTTCGTCGCCCCGGCGGCCGAGACGATCGTCCTCGAGTGACGGGACCGACCGCGGTTAGAGCGCCGCGACCCGGTCGACCCAGGACCGGAGCGCGGGGTACTTCCGCGGCAGGGGGTTCCCGGCCGTCCACCAGGGCGAGAGCCCGCCGTAGATGCCGAAGTCCGCGACGGACGGAGCGTCCAGTATCCAGTCGCGGCCCCGGACCATCGCGTCGACCATCCCGAAGTACTCGCCCAGGTCCTTCACGAACTCCGGCCGCCGGGCCTCGAGCACGTGCCACGGGCCGCGGGCCCGCGTCTGCATCTCCTCGAAGACCCACCGTTCCTCCTCGGTGCGGAACTTCGACCGCATCTGGGTCACGACGGCCCGCCAGACCCGCTCCTCCAGGACCTGGTGGCCCCAGTTCTCCAGCGTCCGGGCGACGCCCGCCTCCCGGCGGGGGACCAGGGTCGGCTCCGGGCGCACGCGGTCCAGGAACGCGGGGATCTTCGACCACGTGACGGCCGTACCGTTCCAGATCAACGTCGGGACGTAGTCCTGCCCCGTGCGCCGGAGCAGCTCCTGCCGGTCATGGTACGGGGCGTAGATGCGACGGGCCCGGACCCCCTTGTACGAGAGCATGCGCTCGGCGGACACGCAGTAGTGGCTCGCGGGCAGGTAGTAGAGGTCGACACGATCGGCCATCGTCGTCGCACGCGCGGGCGGGCCTTGACGGTTCGCCCGTCGGCGGTTCGGGGTCCGTTACGCCGGCACGATCGTGGCCGGCGGCCGCCGGGTCCCCGCGTAGGCGAGCGCGGGCGCGAGCAGAGCCAGGACCGGGGTCAACAGGAGAATGTACTGGGCGCCCGGCACCGGATAGATGAGTCCGAGGAACGGGCCGACCAGCGCGAGCAGCAACAGCGCGTAGAGTGCCGCCGACCCATAGAGGACACCCCGGGAGAACCGGCGGCCGGCCGAGGCGATCCCCAGGACGATGCCGACGCCCCCGAGCCAGCCCAGCCAGAACCCGATGATCCCGGTGTAGGCGCCCAGGGGCTGACCCGACCGAAGGCAGGAGAGCGCATGGGAGGGTTGCCCGTGGATGCAACTGAGAAGAGAGTTCGCGGAACCGATCACCACCACCACCGCGACCAGCAGGATCAGGAACCCCAGCGACCCGATGAGGCACAGGACCGAGGCGACCGTGAAGCGAGGGTCCACGCCGCGCAGGACCGCGAAACCTCGGCGAAACAGGAACAGTGACAACAGGAACAGGATCGCTCCAGCGAGCAGCAGGTAGCTCACATCCCGTACGAGGGTGGAGTTCAGGACGAAGAAGCCGCCCGGGTCGTAGAGGGACCACCAGAGCAGCACGAACGGGAGCAACAGGGTGATCCCGGCGGCGGCCACACCCAAGCCGGCCCCGACCGCGATACGGTGACTGCCCCGCACATCCTGTTCGCGCACGGTCACGGTGGGGGTCGCCATCGACTCCCCGGACGCGTCCTAGGGGATAAGCCTCGGTCCCGGACCCGCCGCGGGCCGAACTTAAGCCCGAAGGACCCTCCGATGGGCGATGCAGTTCTTCGACCGGGCCTACGAAGGGGACCCCCCCTGGGAGCTCGGTCGCCCGCAACCCGAGTTCGTCGCCCTGGAGGCCGCCGGCGAGATCCGGGGCCGGGTCCTCGATGTGGGGTGTGGCACGGGAGAGAATGCGCTCTACTACGCCCTCCGAGGCCATCCCGCCTGGGGGATCGACTTTGCGCCGAACGCGATCCGCCGGGCCCGGGAGAAGGGGGCCGCCCGCGGCTCCTCCGCGCACTTCGAGGTCGCGTCGGCTCTCGAGCTGGACGGGTTGCACACGACCTTCGACACCGTCACCGACTGCGGCATGTTCCACACGTTCCTCGACGAACACCGTCCGGTCTACGCCCGGAGCGCGGCGTCGGTGCTTCCGCCGGGGGGTCGCTGCTTCATCCTCTGCTTCTCGGAGGAGGAGCCGACCGACTGGGGTGGCCCCCGGCGGGTCACTCAGGCGGAGCTCCGGGCGACGTTCACGGAGGGTTGGGCGTTCCGTTGGATTCGTCCCGCCCGGTTCGAGACCAATTTTGCCGGTGTGACCGGGCGAGCATGGATGGCCGCCCTCGAGCGGGTCGTCCCCGGCCCACCCCGTCGGCCGGCCTCCCGGACCGCCCACCGCGTCCGTCGGCGGACGGCGTCATCGTCATCCGCTCCCCGGGGCTAAGTCGGGCCCTATGACCGAACCCACCCCATCCCCGGCCGCCACGGATATCGAACAGGCGACGATCGGCGGGGGGTGCTTCTGGTGCACGGAGGCCGTCTTCTCCGAGGTGCGGGGGGTGGTGAGCGTTTACCCCGGCTACGCCGGCGGGACGGTCCCGCAGCCGACCTACGAGCAGGTCTGCACGGGGCGCACCGGCCACGCGGAGGTCGTCCAGGTGACGTTCCATCCTTCGCAACTGTCGTACCACGACCTCCTCACGATCTTCATGACCACCCACGACCCGACGACCCTCAACCGCCAGGGCCACGATGCGGGGACCCAGTACCGGTCGGTCATCCTCTACGCGTCGCCGGCCCAGAAGGCGACCGCCGAGCAGGTCCTCCGCGAGCTGAGCGAGGAGAAGCTCTGGCGGGGCAAGATCGTCACCGAGCTGGTGCCGCTCACCGCGTTCTATCCCGCCGAGGAGTACCACCAGCGGTACTTCGAACGGAACCCGTACGCGGGCTACTGCCAGGCGGTGATCGCGCCGAAGGTCTCGAAGTTCCGGAAGCAGTACGCGGACCGCTTGCGCCCCGCGGCGGCTCCGACGGCCCCTCGCTAACCCAGAATTCCCGCCGCACTGAGCGCGAAGTATCCGGCGAACCCCACGAGCAGGGCGGCCGAGACCCAAGCGACCGCGCCGGGGATTCGGGCGTCGTTGCGCGCCCCTGCCCAGAGAACATAGGGGAACACGACGACCCATACGGCGATCGCACCGAACAGGCCCACGAACAACAGCAGGCCCCCGACGTAGGCGAACGCGAGTCCCGCGGTGAGCCACCACAGGATCTGGAACGGGTTCGTTACGCCCACCAGGAGCGCCTCCGAGTACACACGCGGCCCCGACGCCGCGGGACGGTCGGGAGCGGGCCGGTCCTGAAAGAGCCGGACCGCCATCAGGGCCAGGACGACCGCGCCGATCGCTTCGACCGGACGCACCCAGCGGCCCAGGTCGACTTCCGCGCGCACGCCGTAGACGAAGGCACCGAGGAGGGCGTCCGCGGTCATCGCGCCCAGCCCGGTCGCCACCCCGGCGGGAAACGAGCGCACCGCCCGGTGGGCGATGAGCGCGTTCATCGGACCCGGGGGGATCGTGAGGCTGAAGCCGAGCGCGAGGCCGGCCAGCACGGGGAGGAGCCCGTTCAGGGGCCCCTCCTTCGTTGTCGCGCGCGCCGGCCGGCGGTCACGGCGGGACCGGCCCCGAACGGTCCGTGAGCCCCTACGGTCGCACGACGACCTGGATGTCGGTGTGGGCGTACGCGCGCGGGTCGGTCCACGGATTCCCGCGATAGACCTCTCGGTAGGCCCCGACCGACCGGATCTCCCGGTCCTTCTTCTGTCCGCGGAGCCAATCGCTCAGTCCGTGATACACGACCCGGGGCGAGACCACGTCCGGGTCGAACTCGACCGAAGCGACGCGGCGCGCCGGCAGCGTCCGGAGACGGATCGCACCGTCGCCTCGAGCGTTCCCGGGCACGACGACGCCGGTCAACCACCGGCGCGATCCGGGCTCCAGGAACACCCACGGCCCGGTCCGATAGCCCTTCGACGCGGCCCACCGGGCAACTTTTTCGAAGTTCCGACGGATGGTGGCATCGCTCCACGGGCCCTTCCAGGCGACGTAGGCGATGCGGTAGGCCGGTGCTCGCTTGAGTCGAAAGTCTACGGTCATCGTTCGCTCCGCCTAGCCCACGGCGACGGCTCGGTTAACGGCGTCGCGGGCCGGGCGGG
>JASHSU010000073.1 GCA_030038605.1 Thermoplasmata archaeon
CTGCCGCCCGCGCAGGGCGGTCTCGAGGGCGAGGTCGTCTACATCGACACGGAGAGCACGTTCCGCCCCGAGCGGGTCGTCGACATGGCCAAGGCCGTCGGGCTCGACCCGGCGGAGGCGCTCGCCCGCATCCACGTCGCCCGCGCGTTCAACTCGAACCACCAGATGCTGCTCGTCCAGAAGGCGCAGGAGCTGGCCCGCGAGAAGCGGATCCGCCTCCTGGTCGTCGACTCGCTGACCGCGCACTTCCGGGCCGAGTACTTGGGCCGGGCCGAGCTCGCCCCGCGGCAGCAGCAGCTCAACAAGCACCTGCACGAGCTGCTGCGGTTCGCGGACACGTACAACGCCGCCATCGTCGTGACGAACCAGGTGTCGGTCCGTCCGGACATCCTCTTCGGCGACCCGACCCGCCCGATCGGTGGGAACATCGTCGCCCACGCGGCGACGTACCGGGTCTACCTGCGCAAGTCCAAGCCGCCGCGCCGGATCGCCCGGCTCATCGATTCGCCGAACCTGCCCGAGGGCGAAGCGGTGTTCTCGCTCTCGACCGAGGGGATCCGCGAGTAGTCGGCCCGGGGGGAGCGCCCCGCCGGAGCGCCGTCGCCTTCACGTAGAGCCAGACCCGCGCGCCCGGCCGCAGGCGCATCTGCGCGACCGTCTCCTCGGTGACCGACGCCCGGACCCGGGCCCCCCCGACGTCGACGACGAGGGTCACGCTGCCCGGGCCGTCGGTGACCGCCACCACGGTGCCCGCCAGGACGTTCCGCGCGCTGGACGGGAACCGGTCGCGGGCGACCAGGACCGACTCCGGGTCGAGGTGCACCGCGACCGTCGCTCCGTCGTCGGCGACGAACGGGACCCGGAGCCGTAGACCGGGCCCGACCTCGACGGTGGCGGGGGGTCCCGTGCGGTAGACCCCCACCCAGTGGTTGGACGGGGCCAGGGGGGTCACGGGGCGCGCGTCGAGCAGTTCCACCGCATCGAACCCGTCGCGCAGGATCCGGTCCCCCAGCGGTGTCAGGCTCGTGCCGCCGTGGCCCCGTCCTCCGCGCTCCGCCGCGACCACCGGGCCGCCGAACGCCCGTTCGAGCCGGGCGAGCCGGTAGACCGCCGTGTCGCGGCTGATGCCCACCGCCCGGCTGGCGGCGACGACCGAACGCTCGCGGGCCAGCGAGCGCAGCAGCGCGACGTCCGTGTCCGTGACGACCGGGGCCCGGGCGGTCATCCGGCCGCTCCCGGCCCCCGGGGCGTCCCGCCCAGGGGCTGGAGCGTCGCCTCCGCGAGACGGAAGCGGACGACGTCGCCGACCTGAGGCCAGGGCGTCGACCACGGCGGCGGACGCCGCAGGGTCAACATGAGCTCACCGGCCGTCACCTCCAGGACGAGCCCCGTCGGGTCGGGGCGGGCCCGTCGGAGGCGGCCCTCCCACGTCGTCCCCTCCCCCGAGACCGGGCCGGGCGGGGGCGCCGGAAAGGCGATCCCCTCGGGGCCGGCCCGCGCGCGGAGCCAGCGCCCGAGCTCCGAGCCGTCGGCGTCCAGGGCCGGCCGTTCGAGGACGTTGTCGAATCCGACGAACCGGGCCAGGAAGGCGTCCGGCGGATGGGTGAGCAGCTCGGGGGCGGTGTACTGTCCGCGGACCCGTCCGCTCCGCAGGACCAGGAACGTGTCGGCGACCGAGAAGGCGAGCCCGGGGTCATGCGTCACGACGACCACCGGTACCTTCTCGGCGACGCGGAGGTCGTGCAGGACGAGCCCGAGCTCGTACCGTGCGGTGACGTCCAGGGCCTGCCAGGGCTCGTCCCAGACGAGGAGGTCCGGGTCCGCGGCCATCGCCCGGGCGATGGCGACCCGCTGCTGCTCGCCTCCGCTCAACCGGCGCGGATAGCGCCGGGCCAGCTCGGTCAGGTGGAATCGCTCGAGCAGCTCCCGGGTCCGGACGGTGGCGTCCGGGCGTTCGTGCATCTCCAGGGGGAACCGCACGTTGCGCTCGACGGTGCGATGCGGGAACAACCCCAGTCCCTGCGGGACGTACCCGAGCCCGCGGGACTCGGGCGGCCACTCCGCGATGTCGACCCCGTCCCGGGCGATCCGTCCCCGGCGGGTCGGTAGGAACCCGGCGAGCGTGCGCAGGAGGGTGGTCTTGCCGGCGCCGGACGGGCCGAGGACGGCGACCGCCTTCCCCGGGGCCAGGTCGAGGTTGACCGGACCCAGGTGGAAGTGGTCCAAGTCGGCCTCGAGTCCCTCGACGTGCCAGTGCGTCACGGGGCGAGCTCCCCCCGGCGCCAGGGCAGCCAGCCCCAGCGCTCCGCCAGTCGAACGAGGATGAACACCGCGAAGGCGACGAGCAGGAACAGCGAACTGACGGCCGCGGCGTCCGCCAGGTCCCCCTGGTTGAACAGGTTGTAGATGTAGACCGAGAGGGTCGTCGTGACCGGCCCGTTGTAGATGCCGCCGGGGTAGACGACCTGGGCGAGGATGAGGATCCCGCCGATCTCGCTCACCGCCCGGGCCCACGTGAGCAGCAAACCGGCGACGATCCCGCGCGACGCCATCGGCAGGGTCACCGTCAGGAACGCGTCCGCCGGCCGGGCCCCGAGGGACCGGGCCGCCTCGACGGTCCGTTCGTCCACGGCGCGGAACGCGAGCATGCTCGCGAGCACCGTGTACGGGGCGCTCACGAACGTCATCACGAGCACCACCCCCCACACCGTGTCGTAGACCGGGGCTCCGAGCGCCTGCGTCACGTGATAGAGGAACGACCCGGGCAGGACGAGCAGGAACAACCCCAGCCCGACCATCAGATGCGGGATGACGACCGGCAGCGCCACGAACGACTCGAGGACGGAGCGACCCGGGAACGACCGGCGGGCCAGCAGGTAGCCGAGCGGAATGCCGAGAACGATCGCCGCGAAGACGGCCACCCCGGAGGCGTACAGCGTCAGGGCGAGCGCGGCGCGTACGTCCGCGTTCTGCCACTCCTCGAAGATACGCGAGAGCGGCGCGTACGTGAACAGCGCGACGATGGGCAGCAGGAACAGCAGGATCAGCGAGCCGGAGAGGACGACCTGGAGCGCGAGCCAGTAGGGTCCCGACCGGAACGCGGGCCGCCGGGGGACGCCCGACGGCGTCCCCGACGTCAGCCCAGGATCGTCGCCGCCCACGGGGGCAGGCTGGTCACGTCAGGGGCGAGGACCGAAGGGACCGCACCCGGCACGTCGCTCCAGCCGGGGAAGATCGGCACGAACGCGCCCCCCTCGCTCAGGATCGCCGCGCCCTGCGGCGACAGGATGAGGTGGATGAACGCCGCGCCCAACGCCGCGTTCGGCGCATTCGTCGGGACCGTGACGGCGAACAGCACCGGCGCCGCGGCCACCGGCTGGATCGACCCGGACGCAGAGAGGATGGAGGTCGAGAGCTTCGCGTAGTCCGCGAGGGCCGTCGAGTTGTTGGCCGCCAATCCCACGATCGGGTTGAACGGCACGTAGCTCATGTGGTTGACGACGGCGTACGAGCGGTAGGTGATCACCGCGCTGACCACGCCCTCCTGGACCAGGGACGCCGCCTGCGACTCGTGCTCGACCTTCGTGGTCGCGGGGTTGGGCACGGCGATCTGGCCGGGCCCGCCCGAGTAGAACTGGCTGTAGACAGCGTTCGTACTGCCGTTGTACAGCATCCCCTGGAGCTGCATGGAGAAGATCTCGTTGTAGCCGTTCGGGTCGCCCGAGGCGTTCCAGACGCCCAGGGGTTTGCCGGAAGCGCCGATTGCGCTCTCCAGCTTCTGCGCCCAGTTGGTCGAGTTGATACCCGAGAACGCGGGGATGCTCGCGTTGTAGGCCAGGACTTCCGCCGTCGAGCCGAAGACGACCTCGTAGCTGGCGTACTTCGGCTCCAGGAGTTGAGGGATCAGCCGGTAGTCGGCGACCGCCGCGACGTCCGACTTCGCGCCGGTCGTGGTGAAGGCCGTCGTGATGTCGATCGAGCCCTCGTAGGTCTGGGCGGCCGCGGGGGCGGTGATCCCGGGGGTCTCGTTCACCAGCGCGTTCGCCAGCTGCGGGAACAGTGTGTCGAGCGTGCCGGCCCCGTAGATGGACAGGGTGGAGTTGACCGTCGCCGACGGGCTGTTCGACGTCGACCCGTACTGGGTCCCGACGATGAATCCGACCCCCGCCGCGGCTCCGGCGACGATCACGAGGGCGACCACGAGGACTTCGCGCGTTACCATCGATGTGGCGGATTCCCACATCGCTTAAGAGGATGTCCCGGGGCCGACTCACAGGGCCGTTCGGCGTTCGACCGGTCGGTAGCGAAAGTACACCCGACCCACGACCGTCCCGGCGGCGACCGGTCCGAACGAACGGCTGTCCCGGGACGCCCCCAGAGCATCCCCTTCGACCCAGACGGCCCCTGCTTCGAGCGATATCTCTTCGACCGCATCGGAGGGCTGGACGTCGCCCGAGTACGGTCGAAGCCCCGAGGATGTGCGCCAGAACCGGCCGGGACCGACGCCCACGACCCGTTTGACGAGCCATCGGTCCGCGGCCTCCGGGTCGACCACGACGACCAACTCGCCCGGCCGGGGGGGCGCGACGCGGTACGCCTGCGGGTCGACCAGCAGACGGTCCCCCGGGCGGAGGGTCGGTTCCATGCTCGCGTCCCGCACTTCCACCCGCCGGCTCCGCCGGCGTTGGAGCCACGAGGGGGTTCTCGAGGACGGGGCCGCGTCCGGCATCCTTATCCGACTCGCGGCGCTCGCCGGCGCATGTCCGTCGCCCGCAGCGCTGTTGGAATCCTGGACCGACTGCTCGACACCCTGCACCCGCCCCGACCGGTGTACGCGCACTGCGACATCCCGTGCGGTATTTACGACCCGATCGACGCCCAGCTGTCCGCCCTCACGATCGTCCGGATGGACCAGTTGATCGGAGAACTGGCTGCCCCCGCGGCGGATGCGAAACCGGAAGACCGGGCCCTCTACACGTCCAAGATCGCACGGTACACGTTGGTCAAGGAGCAGCACGCCGAGAAGCTGAAGGGGGAGGTCCGGGTCATCTGGGGCGACTACTTCACCCCGGATCACGCCAAACAGTTCCCCCAGGTCCACGAGCTCACGTGGAAGATCATGAAGGGCGCCTCCAAGGCCCGACAGGGGACCTCGCTCGCGGACGCCCAGGACCTGCTCAAGCTCGTCCAGGACTTCGCGGACATCTTCTGGCAGACGAAGGGGGCCAAGACCCGGCGCGTTCCCTCGATGCAGAAACCCGGTGGTGAACTCGTCGTCCCCGGCGCATAGTCCGACCGGACGACCGGTGGGGTACCCACCCCTCGGGGCGCGTCGGAGCGAGTCCCGATGAGCGAGACCGTGGCCGTCGACGGCCGCTCGCTCACCCTCGACCAGTTCCTCGCCGTGGCCCGCGACGCCGCCCCGGTCCACCTGCCGGACCCGACGCGCGCGGCGATGGTCGCCAGCCGTCGGGCCGTCGAAGCGGCGGTGGCCGAGGGACGCGCGGTCTACGGCGTCACGACCGGCTTTGGGGGCCTCTCCCACGAACGGATCTCGCCGGCTCAGGCCCGGGAGCTGCAGGTCTCGCTCGTCCGGAGCCACGCGAGTGGCACCGGTCCGGCCCTACCGACCGACGTGGTCCGGGGCCTGGTTCTACTACGGGCCAACTCTCTGGCCCGGGGCCATTCCGGTGTCCGGCCCGGGGTCGTAGAACGGCTACTCGACCTGCTCAACCACCACCTGGTCCCCTGGATTCCCGAGCAGGGCTCGGTGGGCGCCTCCGGCGACCTCGCGCCGCTGGCCCACCTCGCGATGACGCTCACGGGGGAGGGCGCGTTCGTCGGCGCGGACGGGGCCATGGAGCCGGCGGGACCGGCCCTCCACCGGGCCGGGATCGCCCCGCTGGAACTCGCGGAGAAGGAAGGCGTGGGGCTGCTCAACGGGACGGCGCTGATGGCGTCGTACCTGGCGCTGGCGGTCCGGGACGTGCGGGGGCTCCTGGACGGCGCGCTGGTCGCCGCTGCGCTCTCGTTCGACGCTCTCGAAGGCAACCCCGAGTCGCTCGATGACCGGCTGGGCGAGATCCGGAACTTCCCCGAGCACCGGCGGACGGCCGCTGCGCTCCGGAGCCTGCTGGCCGACAGTGCCCTATCGGCGCCCCGGACGCTGTGGCAGGGCCAGGATCCGTACACCCTCCGCTGCCTGCCGCAGGTCCTGGGGTCCGTCGAGCTGGGGATCGCATTCGCCGAACAGATCGTCACCCGGGAGCTCAATGCCGTCACCGACAACCCGGTCGTCTTCGGCGAGGGGGATTTCGTCAGCGGCGGCAACTTCCACGGCCAGCCGCTCGCGCTCGCCCTCGACACCCTGGCGGTCGCGACGCAGTATATCGCGGCGTTCAGCGAGCGCCGGACCTCCCGACTGCTCCATCCGGCCCTGAACCGGGGCCTCCCCGGATTCCTCGCGCCGACCCCCGGCGTGAGCTCGGGGTTCATGGTGCCCCAGTATCTCGCCGCGGCCCTCGTCAACGAGAATGTGACGCTGGTCCATCCGGCGAGCGCCAGCAGCCTGCCAACGTCCGCCGACCAGGAGGACTTCGTCAGCATGGGGCCATGGGCGGGCGCGAAGCTCCGGCGCCTCCTCGCGAACGCGCGCACCGTGGTGGCGATCGAGTGGGTCGTCGCGGGGCAGGCGCTCGAGCTGCGGCACCCGAAGAGCGGGGGCCGCGGGAGCGAGGCGGCGCTGCGCGCGCTCCGCCGGCGGGTGCCGTCCTGGACCACCGACCGGAGCCCGGCGCCGGACATCGA
>JASHSU010000006.1 GCA_030038605.1 Thermoplasmata archaeon
GCCACCGTGCGGCCGTCGAGGACGATCCGGTGCACGGTCTCGCCGGCGCCCATCACGTCGACGGTGGCGCCCCGGACGGTGAACCGACCGCGCTTCAACTCGAGGTCGTTGCGCTGGTACTTCATCCGGACGAGTTGCTCCAGCAGCCCCTGACGGCCGATCTCCTGACCGACCGACAGCTCCACGACCGAGGACCGGTAGTCCTCGGGCGACCCCAGACCGTAGATACAGCTCACCGAGGCGACCACGATCACGTCGCGCCGGGTGAGCAACGCCTGGGTCGCCCGGTGCCGGAGGCGGTCGATCTCCTCGTTGACGGACGAGTCCTTCTCGATGTAGAGGTCGATCTGGGGGACGTACGCCTCGGGCTGGTAGTAGTCGAAGTAGCTGACGAAGTACTCCACCGCGTTGTGCGGGAACAGCGCGCGGAACTCGCTGACGAGCTGCGCGGCGAGCGTCTTGTTCGGACTGATCACCAGCGTGGGCCGCTGGACCCGCTGGATGGTGTGGGCCATCGTGAACGTCTTGCCGCTGCCCGTGACGCCGAGGAGGGTGACGTACTTTTCCCGGCCGTCCAGGCGCTGGACGATCCCGTCGATCGCCTGCGGCTGGTCGCCCTGCGGGACCATGTCGGTCTCCAGGGCGAATCGCCCGGGCAGCTTTTCGGAGTCGAAGGCGCTCATGGTTCGCTCCGGACCGGCCCGGACCGTGCGACGTAGCCGCGCGGGTCGATCTCCACCGGATCGAACCCGAGTCGACCGACCGCGGCGGTCACCTCGGAGTCCATCGGTGGCGCGCGCAATCGCGCGACCTCCGACGGGTCGACCTCGATGCGGGCCCCCGTGCCCCGGACTCGGACCCGGACGCGGCGGAAGCCGAGGTCGAGGAGCACCGCCTCGGCCGCCTCGACCCGTCCGAGGAGGGCCGCATCGATCGGCTGGCCGTGCGTCACCCGCGAGGCGAGGCACGCGTCGGACGGTTGCTCCGCGTTCGGAAGACCGCGCGCTCGGGCGGCTCGGCGCACGTCCGCCTTGGTCCAGCCCGCGTCCGCCAGCGGATGCGCGAAACCGGCCTCGTCCATCGCGCGGAGGCCGGGGCGGTCGTCCGACAGGTCATCGATGTGCACCCCGTCCAGGTACTGGGCGGCACCCCACTGCTCGCCGAACGCGCGCAGCCGCCCCGCTTCCACCGAGCGGCAGAAGTAGCAACGGTTCGGTGGATTGGCCCGATACTCCGCCCGGGTGAGCGGGTCGGCGCTCAGCAGCTCGTGCCGGATCCCGATCGTCCGCGCCACCTCCACCGCTCGGCGGACCTCGGCGGCCGACACCGCGGGTCCGTGCAGTGTGACCGCCACCGCGTCCGCCCCGAGGGCCTCGTGCGCGATCGCGGCGACCACCGCCGAATCCACCCCGCCGGACATCGCGACAACGGCCCGACCTCCCGCGGCGAGCCGCCGTCGAAGGAGGCCCTCGTCGAGGGCCGAATCTCGCACCGCGACCGCCCCGGCCATGGAGAAGGGTCGGGAACCGTCGCCGGCGGAAAACCGTATCTGCCGTCGAGGCGAGGGAGCCTCCCTGGACCCCCATGCAGACCGTACGGGAAGGGAACCGCTGGGTGCTCCGGCTCGATGACGGACAGGACCTGTTCGCGGCGCTCACCGACTTCGCGCGGAAGGAGGGGGTGCGGGCGGGGGCGATCCTGTTCGGGATCGGTATGTTCCGTTCGGCGACGTTCGGCTACTGGGACGGCACCCGGTACCAGCCCCACGAGATCGCCGTCCCGCACGAGGTGATCGCCCTTCACGGCACGATCGCCACGGTCGACGACGCCCCGTCCGTGCACCTGCACAGCGCCGTGGCGGGTCCGGACCATCGCCTGGTCGGCGGCCATCTGATCCGCGCGACGGTGGGCGTCCTCCAGGAAGTCGTCCTCGAGACGTTCCCGGGCCGCACGTTCGGCCGACCCCTGAACGAGTCGTTCGGCCTCCGCATGCTCGACCTGGAACCTGCGGTGTAGCACCACCGCCCGTCACCCCTTTCCTCCGCCGACGTTCACCGGAGTTTCCCCATGGCCGCTGACGTCTCCCCGGCTTTCACCGGTATCGACCCCCGGCTCGCCGCGGCCGTGGCCCGCCGGGGGATCCGGGAACTCTCGGAGATCCAGCGGTTGGCGTTCCCCCTGCTCCAACGCCCGACCGACGCGCTCCTCCTCTCCCCGACCGGCACCGGGAAGACGGAGGCCGCACTGCTCCCGCTGCTCTCCCAGCGACTGGCCGACCCCACGCCGGCCATCTCGACCCTGTACGTGACCCCGCTGAGAGCGCTGAACCGGGACCTGGAGCATCGCCTCGTGTCCCTGGTCGAGGAGGTCGGTTTGACGGCCGCCGTTCGGCACGGAGATACGACCGCGTCGGCCCGGTTGGCCCAATCCCGCCGACCACCGGACCTGTTGCTGACCACGCCCGAGACCCTCCAGATCCTGCTCGTGGGCGCCCGACTCCGGGAGAGTCTCAAGAACGTCCGGACGGTCATCGTCGACGAGATCCACGAACTCGTGGGGTCGGATCGAGGGGCTCAGCTCGGGCTGACCCTCGAGCGGCTGGATGCCCTCACCGGCCGAACGGTCCGGCGGGTCGGCCTCTCCGCGACGCTGGGCAACCCCGAGGAGGTCGCCCGGTTCCTCGCGCCCGCGCCCCGGAGGGTGGAAGTCGGATCGGCTCAGCAGCGCCGGGTCCTGGAGCTCTCCGCCCGCCGGCCGGCGGACAGCTACCCACCGCTCGACCCGACGCTCCAGTCCGAGCTCAAGGCGGACGCGACCCTACTGCTCGGGCTGCGGGCAGTCGAAGAGGAGGTCCGGGCGCACACGACGACCCTGATCTTCGTGAACACGCGTCCGACGGCGGAGGGGCTCGCCGCTCGACTTCGGCGTCTGGCACCCGATCTCGCCATCGCCGTCCATCACGGGTCGCTCTCGCGCGAGGTTCGGGAGGAGGCCGAGAAGTCGTTCCGCGAGGGGCGACTGCGGGCGCTCGTGGCGACGTCGTCGCTGGAGCTCGGCATCGACATCGGCAGCGTCGACCACGTGGTCCAGTTCGGCTCGCCGCACCAGGTCGGACGCCTCGTCCAGCGGGTCGGCCGCTCGGGCCATCGACTGGACCGCACGATCCACGGGACCGTCCTCTCCCTGGACGACGACGACCTGGAGGAGGCGGCCGTCCTCGCCCGCCGCGCGGACGAGGGCCTGGTCGAGCCGGTGAGCTGGCGGACCCGGAACCGCCTCGCCGCGGCGCAACAGGTCGTGGCCTCCCTGCGGGCCGAGGGCTCCGTGGTCCCCGAAGAGCTCGTCCGGGTCCTCGGCCATGCGGCCGCCGTCGCGGACCTGACGGCCGCGGAGTGGACGGCCCTGATCGACTACCTGGTCGCCCTACGGCTGGCGCGCCGGTCGGAGGACGACCGGCTCGGGGCCGGCCGCGGCACCCTCGCCCGGTTCTACGCCTCGCTCTCGCTCATACCGGACGAGCGGACGTACCGGCTGCGCGACATCGCCACCCGCCGGCTCATCGGCACGCTGGACGAACGATTCGTCCTCACGCAGATCCTGGCCCAACCCGAACAGATCTTCCTGCTCCACGGGCAGACCTGGAAGGTCGTGGAGTATCGCGAAGGCGAGCTGCTCGTCGAACCGGTCCACGAGATCGGCACCGAGCCCCGCTGGGCCGGCGAAGACCTCCCCGTCCCGTTCGATGTCGCCCAGGAGATCGGCCGGTTGCGTCGGGAGGGCCGCTTCGACGCGTATCCTCTCGGACCGGCGGACCGCGAGCGGCTGGCCCGACGCCGCGCCGACGGCGCACGGGACGGCACCCTGCCGACCGACCAGCGGGTGACGGTCACCGCCCGCGGCCGGGTCGTCGTGTACGGGGCGTGCTTCGGAACGCGGACGAACGAGACGCTCTCGCTCGCCGTGGCCGGCCGGCTCACCGAACGTCTGGGAGCACGGACGACCGTGGCCGCGGTCGAACCGACGTGGTTCGTCCTCGAACTCCCGGTCGCGGTCGACGACGCCACGCTCGTCGACGCGCTGCGTCTGGAGCCCGACACGCTCCGACCGCTGGTCGAGCAGCTGGTACCCACCGGGCTGGATTACCGGTGGGTGTTCCTCTCGGTCGCCCGAAAGCTAGGACTCATCCCGGCCTCGGCCGACCCGAGGGATCTGCGCACGCTCGAGCCGCTGCTCGAGGAATCCCGGACCAACCCGCTCGGCGAGGAGGTGCTCGAGAAGACGCTCCACGACCGGTACGACGTCCCGCACACGGAGGAGGTTCTCCGGCGCGTGCGGGACGGGTCCCTCGAGGTCCGGCCGGTCCCCGGTTCCCCGCTCATCGACGGGCCACTGGAGCGCCTGCGATGGCGCGTGGTACCGGACACTCCGCCCCCGACGCTACTCAAGGCGGTCCGGGAGCGCCTGGCAAACGAGGCGCTCACGCTGGTCTGCCTTCGCTGTGGCTTCGTCCGCCAGACCACGCCGGCGCGGTACCAGAAAGAGGGCGGAAGCCGGTGCCTGATCTGCGGAGGTTCCCTTTCGGCCGTGCTGTCTCCCCGGCGGGAGGCCGACATCGAGCGGCTGCACCAGTACGCGCACCGGAAGTGGAAGCCCCGGGCCCCGGCCGCACCGAAGGGGAGACGGCGGCGCCCGCCGCGTGCCGAGCGACCGCCGACGCCCGAGACCGAGGCCCTGGTCCGGTCCGGGTACACGTCGGCCGAACTGGTCGCCCACTACGGAGACCGGGCCCTCTATGCGCTGGCGGCGCGGGGCATCGGTCCCGACACCGCGCGGCGACTGCTCTCGCGGCTCTACCAGAGCGACGACGCGTTCTTCACGGAGATCCTCCGGGCCGAACGCGCGTACGCCCGTACCCGGGCCTTCTGGGATTAGGGCCGCGGACTCGGACGGCGCCCGAGCTCCACGGCGACCGCTTCCACGACCGGGCGCGGGGCGTCGGTTCGGAACCCTTCCGGGCGGGCGTGCGTCCGGGCGAATCGGTGACCACGGGCCCGTAGCGCCTCCTCGAACGCTGCCGCGGACGGCGGGAACGGCAGCCGGAGCGACTGGGCCAGTTCGTTCGACTCGTAGTAGAACGGTCGGTCGACGTGTACCTCCTCCCGCAGTACCTCGAAGAAACGTGCGAGGTCCTTCGGGTGGGCGGCGGTCGACGGAACCGTGAGCCGGGCCACGAGGCCCGGGTCGAACAGGGCTCCCAGCCACATCGGACCGTACGGGGGAGTGGGACCCAACGCCGGTCCGTCCCACGCCCCATCCCCCGCCGTCCCGACCGACCCGGGCGCCACGGGGTCGCCGTCCAGCTGCACGAACACGCGAAGATGGTGACCGCGGACGTACGCCAGCACCGGACGGGCGACCCGTCCGAGCGTCTCCGCGACCCCGATGAGGTGGGCGATCAGAATCCGCAGGCCCCCCTCGGGGCCGAGTCGCCCGCGCACCGGTCGACTCCCGTACCGCCGCTCACAGGCCTTCGGTTGGGCCCCCGCGAGCACCATGAGGTCCGTGGCGGTCACGGCGAGGACCCCGCCGGGCGCGACCGAGCGGATCGCGGTCGTCACGAACGGCAGGGGAGAGCCGTAGGGGTCCAGATCGACGTAGTCGAACGGCGCCTCCCCCGGTACGACCCGCGCGTCAGCCTCCCGAACGGTGGCCCCGGGGTGGGGTGCCGCGTTCTGCCGCAGGACCTCGACCCCCTCCGGATGAGCCTCCGTCAGGAGAATCGACCCGAAGGCCTCGCTCTCGACGAGCAGGCGCAGCCCTCGGGCCCCGGTGGCCGCGAGCATCTCCCAGCCCCGAAGGGCGCCGGGTCCGAAGCGAGCTCGCGCGAACGCTACCCCCACGTCCCGGTCGACCGCCATGTCGGGGTTGTAGAACACGGCCGCCCGGGCGCGCGGCCCGGGTCCCGGACGCGACGGAGGGAGGCGCAGGTCGACGCCGCCCTCGCGTCGGAGGGTCAGTGCGCCTGGCCCGTGATCAGGTGGACGACCTTGAACGCGAGCAGGTTCTTGTTCACGGGCGTCACTTCGAGGAGTCGTAGTTCGTCCCTCCGTCGGATGTCCTGGAGGAGCGGGTTCCGGGACTTCTTGTGGAGGGTCATGATGATCGACTTCTTCGCGTCCAGCGTGTCCATCACGCTCTTCGTGAAGACGTCGCTCTCCACCTCCATCTTGCCGACCTCGTCGATGACGACGACATCGGCCTCGTCCCGGCCTTGGGCCAGCGCGGAGGCGCCCATCCCCTCCAGGGCCGCCAGGTTCACGCCGTAGCGACCGGACCGGATCCGGGACTTGAGGCCCTCGTGCGCGAAGACCTCATGCTCCTTCGTGATCCAGTTGGTGATCTGGAAGCCGACCCGCCGCTGCTTCGAGATGATCGGCTCGGTGACCATCCCGCCGACCTTGAGGCCCTCCTCCTCGAGCAGCTGGATGATCCGGAGCAGCGTCTGGGTCTTGCCCGACCCCGGCAGACCGGTGATGCCGATCTTGACGGGGGCTGCTGGGCGACGAGGCATCGCGGAGAACTCCTAAGGGCGAGCCGTCTAGGCGCGGCGCGAATAAGAAAGCATGCCGAGCGTGTCACGCCCCCGCAGGCCGGACCCGGGCGGCTCGTCCGTCTACCCGCCCCGCGAGGATACCTTCCTCCTCCTTCCGTTCGCGCGGGTTCGACCGGGGTCGACGTTCCTGGACGTCGGTACGGGGAACGGCCGGCTCGCGCTGGAGGCCGCCCGCGGCGGGGCGCGCGTGGTGGCGACCGACCGGAACCCGGCGGCGCTGCGTCAGCTCCGGCGGACCGCCCGGACGGAGCACCTCGACCTGACCGCGGTCCGGACCGACCTGGCCGCCGGGCTGGGGCGGTTCGACCGAGTGCTGGCGAATCCCCCGTATCTGCCGACGGTCCCGGAGGAGCGGGACCCCGACCCGTGGCACAACCTGGCTCTGGATGGCGGACCGGACGGTTGTGCGGTCACGGCCCGTCTGCTCGCGGACCTCGCCGTCCACCTCGCTCCGGGGGGCCAGGCCTACCTCCTCGTCTCCTCGCTGCAGTCCGCGTCGCGCCTGCGGACCCTCTGGTCCGCCTGGCGGCGCGCCGGCGGTACGCGTCGTCGGGTCGCCGTACGCACACTGGAAGGGGAGACGCTGAGCGTCTACCGCCTCGCCCGTCGCCGGGGACGACTCACGCCGACCGCGCGGCGAACTCCATCACGGCCCCCAGGAACTCGTGGCCGTCGCCGTAACCGACCGGTCCGCCGGTCCGGGTGAAATCCGGCGCCTGGGCCCGGAAGAACGACCGCTCCGGGTGGGGCATCAGGCCGAAGACGTTCCCCTCGGGGTTCGTCAGGCCGGCGACGTCGCCGTCCGAGCCGTTCGGGTTCCAGGGGTAGACCGGAGGTCCGCCGTCGGGGGCGACCCAGCGGAACAGAATCTGACCGGATCGCTCCAGCTCGGCCAGGCGGGCCCGGGCGTTGCCGCCCAGCACCAGCTTGCCTTCCCCGTGGGCGGACGGGAACAGGAACCGAGTTCCGGGTGGGGTGCCGCGCAGCGGCGCGAATGCTCCGCCCTGCCACGCGACGAACGTCGGGCGGCACGTGTACCCGCGGTCGTTCGCCATCAGGACGGCATCGGGCCGACCCAACCGACCGCCCCGCCGGCCCGGCAGAAGACCAAGCTCCGTGAGGACCTGGAACCCGTTGCAGATCCCGGCCACGACGCGGCCCGACCGGACGAATGCTTCCAGATCCGGTCCGATGGACGCACGGATCCGGGCGGCGAAGATCGCCCCGGCCCGCACGTAATCTCCGCCCGAGAAACCGCCGGGGACGAACAACGCCGCGTAGTCGTCCAGGTGCCGGACCTTGGACGCCGCGATGTCGCCGCCCTCGAACTGCTTGAGCTGGACGACCTCCGCCTTCGCGCCCAGGGCCGAGAGGGCGACGCGCAACTCATCGTCGCAGTTGGTTCCCTCGATGGCCAGGAGGGCCACGCGGATCGACCGACGAACCACGGTGGTGAACCGGGGGAGGACCCTTAACCGTTCCTCGGCCGCGGGGGGCCGGCTCCGGGTCCGAGCGGGGGAAGCAGCCATCGGACCGGCAGCCGCTCCCCCGCGCGAACCACCCGTCGCCCCGGCGGGAGCACGGTAAACCCGACGGCGCCCGAAAGGCTCGAGATCGACGAGGAACCGTGGTAGACGGAGTGGACGCCGAACGAACCCGCCCGAAGGGGGACGACGGTCGAGAGCCCCGGCACGCTGCGGAGCTCCCCCCGCTCCAGCACCGCTTCGGCCTCGGACCAGCCCGGACCGGGCCGACCTCCGAGCCGGCGCAGCGCGGGGAGCAGCAACCAGAACGCGTTCGTGAGGCAGGAGGACGGGTGTCCGGGCATGCCGACGATCAGGTCCCGGTTGACGCGAGCGGCCAGCGTGGGCTTCCCCGGCCGTACCGCGATCCCATGGAACAGGACCTTCCCCATGCGCGCGAAGATGCGCGGCAGGTGGTCGCGTTCGCCGACCGAGCTGCCGCCAGTCGCAAGGACGAGGTCGCTGGTTCGGAGCGCTCTCCGTAAGGTCGCCTCGATCCGGCGGGCCTCGTCGGGCACCGGTGGGAACGGGTGCGGGACGCCGCCCGCCGCCTGGATGACCGCGCTCAAGCTCGCGTTGTTGCTCTCGAAGATCCGACCGGGCTTCGGACGCGTCCCGGGAACCAGCAACTCGTTCCCGTTCGGGATGATCGCTACGACTGGCTGGGCCCGCACCGCCACGGTGGCCACACCGCACGCGGCGATCATGGCCAACGCGGAAGGAGTGAGCACCTCCCCCGCCTTCGCCAGCACCTGGCCGCGACGGAAGTCGTCGCCCGGAGCGGCCAGCCGGTCACCGGGCCGAACCGGGCCCCGAAGCCGGACCTCGGTGCCGCGCCGCCGGACGTCCTCGAAAATGACGACCCCGTCGCTGCCCGACGGCAGAGCCCCCCCGGTGGCGATCGCCACCGTCTCGCCGGGGCGGAGTCGATGGGCGAACGATTGCTCGGCGAAGACCTCCCCGACCAGCCGTAACGCGGTGGGGTGGGCCGGCGTCGCCGAACGGGTATCGACGCTGCGGACGGCGTACCCGTCCCACGTCGCCCGGTAGAACGCCGGCACCGGTTGGGGCGACCGGACCGTTCGAGCGACCACTCGGCCGAACGCCTCGCCGACCGGCACCTCGTCGACGCGCTCGAGCGGCCGGACCGCCGCCAGGAGGCGCCGCCGGGCGACTTCCATCGGCGTCAACCGACCGAACGCGTGCATCTCCATGGGGACCGCTCTACGTCGCTCCTTCCATCTGCCGGGCCGCGGCGCGCGTCCCGGCGCGGAGACAGTCGACCAACGGTTGGCCCGCGAACCACCCGGCGTAGAAGCCACCCCGGAACGCGTCCCCGGCTCCGACTACGGTGCGGACACGCCGGGGTCGGTCGGCGGGCACATGGACCCGACCGGCCCGGGTGTACGCGCTGGCGCCGCTCTTCCCTTCGGTCCGGACCACGAGCGGGACGGTCGCCAGCAGGCCGAGGGGCGACGCGACGCCCAGGAGTTCGGCGGCGTGGTCGATCTCGCCGCGGTTCCCCCAGAAGATCTCGGCGCCGGCAGCGAGCCGGCGGAGGTGCGTGGACGTCCACCGGTAATGGACCTCCTGTCCGGGGTCGGCCGCGACGTGCGCGCCGGCGCGATGCGACCGGCCCAGGAGTTCGAGCTGCGCGGCCGGCGGACCGGTCGTCAGGTGGACCCATGAGTACTCGCGAAGCCACGGCCCAACCCGGAACCGGGCGGGCAGGTCGTCCGCCATGGCGCCCTGGTCGATGAACGTCCGCTGCCCGCCGTCCCGGTCCTCGACGATGTAGCACGTCGGGGTCGTGCGCTGTCGCAGGGTCGCCACCCCGCGGAGGTCCACGCGACCGGCCCGAAGCCGGGTGAGGAACTCCGAAGGAAACCCTCGACCAACTCGGGCGACCAGGCCAGTGGCGACCCCGTACCGGGCCGCCGTGAGGGCGATGGTGGTGGCGGTTCCCCCGAGGGCCGCGCGCCGCTCCCGGACCGGGACGGTCCGGTCCTCGAGGGGGAACTCGTCGACCTGCAGGAACTCATCGACGTTCACGTGGCCCGCGACCAGGAGGTCCCGGGGCCGGTTCCGGATCGGGTCGTCCATCGGGAGCCGGGGACGAGGCAACCGAGTCCATAGCCCTTCGGGCCCCGCGGGCTTGCCGTTATGCGGCCTCGGCGCTCGGCCGGCCGTCGATGCTCGTCGAGGGCGCGATCCTGGACCGGGACGGCGCCCGGCCCGCCGCCGTCCGGATCATGGACGGGCGCGTCGTGGAGGTCGGTCAGCGCGGAACGGTCTCCCGTCGTTCGGACGAGAGGAAGGTCGAGGGGATCGTGATCCCCGCTCCGATCAACGGTCACACCCACCTCGGCGACGCGGTCTCGACCCGCGAACCCCCGGCCGGACCGGTCGAATCGCTCGTCGCCGCCCCGGACGGCTACAAGTTCCGGCTGCTGGCCGAGACGACCCGTGCCGCCAAGCTTCGGGCAGTCCGGGCGGCGCTGCGTCGGATGGACGCGGACGGAACGCGGGCCGTCGTCGATTTTCGCGAGGAGGGTTTGCGGGGCATTCAGCTGCTGCGATCCGCCGCCCGCCGGTCGCCCGTGCGGACGGTCATCCTGGGCCGTCCCCTGCGTCGCCCGATTGACCGGGCCGAGTTGGACGCCGTCGTCGCCGCAGGCGACGGCGTGGGACTCTCCAGTGCCCGCGACGAGACTCCCGAGACCCGTCGGAGCGTCGCCGACGCGTGCCGGCACGCCGGGAAGTACTTCGCGCTCCATGCGAGCGAAGCCGTCCGGGAACCGCCGGAGACGTACCTGGACCCCCGGCCGGACCTGCTCGTCCATCTGGCCGAGGCGGCCCCGGACGATCTTCGAGCGGTCGCGGATGCCGGCGTCCGGGTCGTCGTCTGTCCCCGCTCCAACGCCCTGTTCGGCCGGCAACCGGACCTGGCCGGCATGGAGGCCGCGGGCGTGCACATGCTGCTCGGCACCGACAACGCGATGTTCCACGCGCCGTCCATCTGGCGCGAGCTCGAGTTCGCCTACGTCGGGACGCGTTTGAAGGGCCGTCCCGCGTCCGCCGCGTTTCTCGCGCGGGCGGTGCTCGTGGAGCCGTACGACTGGCTGCACGAACCCGACGCCGCGTCGATCGCGGTCGGTACGCCCGCGACCCCGTTGGTCCTGCGATTGCCCGCCGACGACCCCGCCTACCAGGTCGTGACGCGGACGACCGCTCACGTTATCGTCCGCCCCGCCCGGAGTCGACTCGAGGAGACGGGCTCTGAAGATCGATGAGCTGTTCGCCCTGCTCCGACGACGGGGCGTCCTATGGCCGTCCGCCGAGATATACGGCGGCGCGCAAGGACTCTACGACTACGGCCCCCTCGGGTCCGCACTGAAACGTCGCCTCGAAGAGGCGTGGACCGCCTGGTTCGTCGGTCTATCGCACGATTACTACCTCATCGACCCGGCGGAGATCCTCCCGGAAGCGGTCGTGCGCGCCTCGGGGCATCTCGAGAACTTCACCGACCCCGAGGTGACCTGCGAGTCGTGCCACACGGCGTTCCGCGCCGAGACCCTGCTCGAGAAGGTACGGCCGGACGGCGTCGACGGGCTCACCCCCGCGCAGATCGGCGCGATCGTCTCCGAGCACCACGTGAAGTGCCCGAACTGCGGCTCGCTGGCCCTCAGCGTGCCGGTCCCGTTCAACCTCATGTTCGGGGTCGACTGGGGTGTCACGAGCAAGGAACGGGCCTACCTGCGCCCGGAGACCGCCCAGAGCAGCTACCTGTCGTTCGCCCGCATGTGGGACGTCGGCCGGCGGGCCCTGCCGCTCGGCATCGCCGTGATCGGCAAGGCGTACCGGAACGAGATCGCGCCCCGGCAGGTCCTGTTCCGCATGCGCGCGTTCACCCAGGCCGAGCTGCAGGTCTTCTTCGACCCGGCCGGGTTCCCTGTCCCGTTCGACCGCGTGCGCGAGGAGATGCTCCCGATGTTGCGCGTCGACCGACGCGAGCGGGGCGAGGAGACGCCCGTACCGGTCCGGGCGGGCGACCTGGTCGGTCCGGGCGGCCTGCCCGAGTTCTACGTGTACCACCTCGTCCACACCGTCCGGTTCTTCCGCGACGTCCTCAAGTACCCGGCCGACCGGATCCGGCTGTTCGAGAAGTCGGACGCGGAGCGGGCGTTCTACAACCGGATCCAGTTCGACGTCGAGGTTCGGCTCGACTCGCTGTCCGGGTTCAAGGAACTCGGGGCCGTCCACTACCGGGGCGACTACGACCTGAGCCGACACAGCCAGGGCTCGGGGCGGGACCTCTCGGTCCACCCCACGGGCCGGGACCCGCTGCTGCCCCACGTGCTGGAACTGACGTTCGGCGTCGACCGGAACCTGTGGGCTCTCGCTGACCTCCACCTCACCCGGGAAGGGGAGCGGACCGTCTGGAAGCTGCCGACCTACCTGGCTCCCCTCTCGGTCGGGGTCTTTCCGCTCATCGCCAAGGAACAGGCGCCCTACGCGCTCGCTCTCGCCGACGAGCTGGCGGCGGCGGGGATCCCGACCGCGTACGACGACGCGAGCTCGATCGGGAAACGGTACGCCCGGATGGACGAGGTCGGGGTCCCGTTCTGCATCACGGTCGACGGGGAGACCCTCTCGGAGGGGCCCTCTCGGGACACCGTGACCCTGCGGGAGCGCGACTCCCGGGCCCAGGAGCGGGTCGCCCGCGACCGGCTCGTCGAGCGGCTCCGGTCGGCGATGCCTCCGCCCCGCCCGGCCCGGACGTAGGGCCCGCGGGCTGCCCCCGCGGGACAACGGCTATATCGCGCGGCCCGGTGTGTAGTTCTCGATGGCCACCGGCGGACCACCCCCCGAAGCGCCTACCGCGGGGACCCCCCTCGCGGCCCGCCGGTCCCGGTGGATCGGTCAGCAGTACGCCGACATCACCAAGCTGCGGGAGCACGCGGCCCGGCACGACCGGGCGAGCGCCCGGGCCCAACAGCGGGTGGCGCGGCTGAACACCAAGATCGAGAAGCTCCGGCACCAGGCGACGCTCCTGCGCGAGAAGGCCCAGAAGGTCCTGGCCGAGATCCCGGAGCTCGAGCAGCAGATCAAGCAGCACGAGCGCGACATCAACGCGGCCTCCGGTCAACGACCCCCGGGCGCGACCGGCTCGGTCGGCATGACGAGCGACGTGACGAGCCTGCACTACCGGGTCCGCAAGCTGCAGCAGAAGATCGTCGACAAGCAGCAGAAGTCCCGGCACCTGGAGCTCCGGGCCGCCCAGAAGACCCAGAAGACGGCCGAGCTGAAGGTCAAGGTCGACCGCTATACCGAGGCGGCCCGGCTCGAAGAGCAGGAGGCGAACGCCTACCGCCAGCGGGCGGACCGACTGCAGGCCGTCAGCGAGGGCGACGTCGCGTCCCACCTGGCGGCGACCGCCACGGCCCCGCCGCCGACGACCGCCCCGCCGGCCGACGACCGACCCCGCCTTCCATGAAACTCATCGTCACGGTCGGTATGCCCGGCTCGGGCAAGGACGAGCTGCTCGAGGTCGCCCGCTCGATCGGCCTGGCGACCTTGAAGATGGGCGACCTGGTCCGCGACGAGACCCGGCGGCGGGGCCTGCCGCTCACGAACGCGAACGTCGGACGGATCGCCTCCGAGGAGCGGGACAAGCACGGCGGCGGCGTCTGGGCGCAGCGGGCCCTGCCCAAGCTCACCGAGACCCGCATGCTCGTGGACGGCTGCCGCTCCGATTCCGAGATCACCGTCTTCCGCCACAACTTCGGCGACCTGTTCGTCCTCGGCATCTTCGCCTCACCGGAGACCCGGTACGACCGCATGACCGCCCGGGGACGGAACGACGACGGCGGCAGCCTGCAGGAGTTCTTCGACCGGGACCGGCGGGAGCTCAAGTGGGGGATCGGCAACGCCTTCGCGCTCGCCGATGGGATGCTGATCAACGAGGGAACCGTCGACCAGTTCCGTCGCGAGGCCCGCGCGATGCTCGAGAAGGTCCTCGCCCGCGAGGACGACGACTAGCCCGCCGGGGCTTCGAGCAGCGCCCGCACGCTGTCGAACCGTTCCCGGTCGACCACCACCGCCACCCGGGGATAGGCGACGGCCAGCCGGCGCGCCGAGCGGGCCAGATGAAGGTCCCGGGCGGCGGCGTACTCCCGCGACCCGCGCCCCTTGGCGACCGACCGGTCCCAGGTGAGGGCGAACTCGTCCGCGCTGTTGGGGGTCGGCGGCCGGCGCGCGATCGACCGCTCGCGCACGGTCCGGCGCACGAGCTCCAGGTACCCGATGTGCTCCGCGAACAGGGTCGCGGTCTCGTCCTCGGTCGGGTCCAGGCCCTCGGTCGGCACCCCGCTCGCCTCGGCCCAGTGAAGCACGCCCAGGAACGCCGGATTGGGGACCGACACCTCGCCGAACCGGACCAAACCCCGGACCTCGCTGCGTTCGTTGGAGGTGAGGGGCACGACCGGCTCGGCGCTCGAGCGGACGAAGTACTCCTGCAGGCTCGCCAGCTCCTCGCCCGAGAGACCGACGCCGACCGCCGCCGGGCGGTGCCCGTCCAGGGCCTGGAGGGTCGCCGCCACCTCGCTCCGCAGGCCCCGCACCGGCGCGACGAGGAGAAGACCCCCGACGGTCGGCAGGCGCGCCTGGATCACGGACCTTCGCGCTCCGAGAGCTCGTCGAACAGGTCATCCCGGTCGCGGTGGCGACGAAGTTCCCGGACCGTGAGGATCGGCAGCCCGTCGATCACCGGCCGGTGGACATTCTCTGCGACCACGAACATCGCGTGACCCTCGGCCACCCGGGAGAGCTCGTACAGCACCTCGGCACGATGGACGGCGGTCCGCAGGCTCCCGACGCCGGTGAGCAGGATCTGGGGGGCGCGAGAGAAGGCGTCGAAGGGGGCCCGGACGGTGACGGTCACTTCCAGGCCGAGACCGCTCAGCTGGTCGAGCACGCCGTCCCGGAGGGCGTCGCCGGTGCGGGGCAGCCGGCGCGGCGCGCCCTCGGAGACGGAGCCGCTCTCGACGCGGGCTTCGCCCTCCGGCGGTTCGCGGGCCGCGGCGTCGCGGGGCACCACGGTCCGTCGGGTCTCGAACAGGAGGATCGGCGAGACGATCGGCTCACCGAGAAACGTCTCGATCCGTTCGATGACGTCGATCTCGGCCCCGGCCCCTTCCTCGTACAGCTGGATGGCGCGTCGTGAGACGCCGGCGATGCTCGCGAGAGTGCCGAGCGAGAGCCCGCGGCCGGTGCGCAACTCCCGCAACTTCTCGCCAGAGATCCGTGCAAAGGTCCCGCCGGGGCTGGCGTAGAGGAACGGCGGGACGCCTTCCTCCAGGTACTCCCGAAGCGTCTCCTCGTTCACGATCGGGACGCCGTACCGGGTGTAGACGACGCCCGGCTCGAGTTCGGAGGCACCGGACGCCTGCCCCAGGATGAGCACCGTGGCGGGGAATAGACGGCCGAGCTCCAGCAGCCGCCCGGCTTCTTCGGCGTCCAGGGCGTCGATGTTCTTGAGTACCTTGAGCAGGAGCAGTGTCGCGTCCCGGCGGGCGGCCAGGTCGAAGCTGGAGGGGCGAACGCCGTGCGAGTCGGCGACGTAAAACCCCGCTCGGCTCAACAGATCGCGGATCTGCTCGATCCACCGTTCCCGGGTGCGGGGCATGGCCGTCCTCCGCAGTTCGATTAAAACTTCTACATAAATAGATATGGTCGATGCTCTCGGAGGCGCTGGGGCGCGGACGGTCCGGAATCGTCATGGTCGCAACCGGGCTCGGGCGGCCGTGGAGGCGACGCTCGCTCCCCTGCCGGGGGCCCCGGCCCTCGTACTGCGTCCCGCGGAGGGAGCCCCCGCCACCCTCCTCCTGGCTGACCTCCATCTCGGCCTGGGCGCGAGCCGGGACCGTCCGTGGGGACCACCGGAAGCGTCGGCTCCCGTCCTCGCCGACCACCTGATCGGACTCGCCCACCGGGCGAAGGCCGGCCGTGTGATCGTCGCGGGCGACGTGAAGCACCCGATCGTCGGGACCCCCGCACCGCTCCGCCCCGTCCTCTTCGACTTCTTCTCCACCCTACTCCGCGAGGGTCTGGCGGTCGACGTGGTGCTCGGCAACCACGACGTCGGTCTCGTCCGGTGTCTTCCGAGGGAGGTGGACGTTCACTCGGCCTCCGGGATCGTCCGGGACGGCGTGGGGATCTTTCACGGCCATCGGTGGCCGTCCAACCGCGTCCTCCGCGCCCCACGGCTGGTGGTGGGGCATCTCCATCCGGGGTTCCGCCTGGCCCCGAGCCCGGACGACCCGCTGGGCAAGCGGCGCTGCTGGGTTCGGTTGCAGCTACCCCCCGCCCGGCCCAGCCGGCGACGGCGGAAACACGGGCCGATCCGCGCCCGCGAGATGGTTGTGCTGCCCGCCTTCAACCCGATCGCGGGGACGGAGTCCTTGAACCGTGAACGGCCCGCCCGCGGTCGCTCGTTCCTCTACGGCCGTTTTCTCGCCCGGGGGACGGCGCGCGCTTACTTGCTGGATGGAACCGACCTAGGGGTCCTCACGCCGCCGGCGCTGCCGACCCGCGCTCGAGCAGCGATCGCAATGCGCCCGGCTCCGTGACGGGCGGCGCGCACGCGTTCCCGAAACACACGAGCGCGCGAACGCCTCGACCCCCGCTCGGGGCCGCGACGGACTCGGGCAGTGCGTAGGGAGGGGGAGGCGTGCCCCCGAACACCCACACGTTCGGGTGCCACGACCGCCGCGCGGCGCGCAGGAGCGCCGCAGCCGTCGGCCCGGAGCCCTCGACGATCACGGTCGCGGCCTCCTGGCTCGCCAACCCGGCCGCGAGGGCTGCGCCGGCGCCGAAGATCCCGGCGTGACCGAGGCGACGCGCCAGCGGTGGCAGCAACTCGGTCGCCCGGGTCCGCCACGCGTCGTCGTGGGTGAGGCTCGCGAGCCGGAGGAAGGCGATGGCCGCCCCGGAGTTGGCGGCGAGATGGGGGCTGTCCTCGACCGGATAACTTGGGTCTTTGAGCGCGCCCAGTTCCGGACCGTCATACAAGCGCGGCGCGAGGTCCCGCAACAGCCCGTCTTCCCCGCGATACTCGCGGTCCACGAGCGTCAAGAGCTGCAGGGCCGCCTGCGCGTACCGGGGGTCCGCGGTCACACCGCCCAGTTCGAGCAGCCCGGTCGCGAACCCGACCTGGTCCTCGAGCAGGCCGTGACCGAGACCCTCGTTCCCCTCCAATCGGTGGGCTACGCCCACGTCCGGAGCGTAGGCGTGGCGGAGGAACCGGTCGGCGGCGCGACGCGCCTCCGCGACCAGGACCGGCTCGTCCAGTACGGCGCCGGCGTTCGCCAACCCGGCCACGAACCGCCCGTTGATGTCCGCGTACAGGGCGCGGTCGACCGCCGGCGTGGGTCGCTGGGACCGGACGGCCCGCAACCGCTCGACGACCCGAGCCAGCGCGGCTTCCGGGCCCCCCTTCAGCTCCAGTCCGGCGGCCGCCTCGGCCGCCGGGACCAGGCGGAAGAGGACGTTCCGTTCGGTGTCGTGGGGCATCCGCCCGTCGGTGCCGACCCCGAAGAACCGGAGGGCGAATCGCGCCTCGTCCGCGCTGAGCGCGTCCTTGATCTCGGCTCGAGTCCACGTGAAGTAGCCGCCGTCATCGCCCGGCGCGTTGTCTGCGTCCTGGCTGGCGCCGAACCCGCCGGCGGGGTCCCCGAGGGTCGTCCGAACCCAGTCGGCGGTGCCTCGGACGATCTCCTCGAACCGGGGGTCGGCCACGCAGCGAACTCCGTCGACGTAGGAAGCGAGGAGCGCGGCGTTGTCGACGCCCATCTTCTCAAAGTGCGGGATGTGCCACCCCTCGTCGACCGAGTACCGGTGGAACCCGCCTCCGACCTGGTCGTACAGGCCCCCGTCGGCCATCCGACGCAGTGTCTCCGCGGCCCGCTCGGTGCTCAGCGAGCGACCGTTCGCGTGTCCGTCCCACAGGAACAGGGCGGTCGCGGTCGGATGGGGAAACTTGGGGGCCATGCCGAACCCGGCGTGGACCGGGTCGTAGCCGGACTGAAGTTCGGACAGTACCTGCCCGACGAACTCCGGGACTCCGCCGGCCCCGGTCGCGCGCGCAGCGCGCATCCGGGCGAGTCCGGCCTGGACCGCCTGGGCCGTCTCCCGGATCCGCTCGGGCTCCTCCCGCCAGAGACGTGCGACCTCTCGCAGGACGCGACGGAACCCGGGGCGCCCGTGGCCGTCGGTCGGTGGAAAGTACGTGCCGCCCAGGAAGACCTCTCCGTCCGGCGTGAGGAACGCCGTGAGCGGCCACCCCCCTTCGCCGGTCAGGGCTCCGACCTGGCGCTGGTAGCGCCGGTCGACCTCGGGATTCTCGTCCCGGTCGACCTTCACGGCGACGAAGTGCTCGGCGAGGAGCACGGCAACCTCGGCGTCGACGTACGTCCCTTCGTCCATCACGTGGCACCAGTGGCACCACGACGCGCCGATGTCGAGCAACACCGGTCGATGGGTGCGGCGGGCCAGTTCGAACGGCTCCGGACCCCAGGGATGCCAGTCGATCGGTTGCTCCGTGGCGCTCCGCAGGTACGCGGAGGTGCGTCCCGTCAGCCGCTGCGCGCGCGCCGGCCCGGACGCCTCGGCCATCGGACCCCGGTCCCGTACCGTAAAGATACGCTTGTCGCCCGGGGGCTCGCGCGCCCCGGACCACGAAGCGACGGGCCGTAACCGGCTGACGAGCGCGTAACCGCGCCGGTGCCTCTTATAAACGGGGCCCGAGTGGGCGGCGAGGAGTTCGCAGTATGGAGATGCAACCCGGCCAGATGGCCTACGACCGGGCGATCACGGTCTTCTCGCCCGACGGTCGACTGTTCCAGGTCGAGTACGCCCGCGAGGCGGTCCGACGGGGTGCGACGACCGCCGGGGTCGTCTACACGGACGGGGTCGTCCTCATCGCCGACCGACGCATCCCGAACCCCAAGCTCGCCGAGGCGGCGAGTCTCGAGAAGATCCACCAGATCGACGAGAACATCGCCTGCGCGACGGCCGGCCTGGTCGCCGATGCCCGGGTGCTGGTCGACTACGCGCGCCTGTCCGCGCAGATCAACCGGATCACGTACAGCGAGCCGATGTCGGTCGAGCTGCTCGTCCGGAAGATCTGCGACTACAAGCAGCAGTACACCCAGTTCGGCGGCGTCCGCCCGTTCGGGACGGCGCTGCTGGTCGGCGGGTACGACGACTCGGGCATCCGGCTGTTCGAGACCGAACCGTCCGGCTCGTTGACGAGCTTCAAGGCGGCCAGCACGGGCGGCAACAAGGGCCCCGTGATGGAGCTGTTCGAGCAGAAGTACCGCCCCGGCATCGACCGGGACTCCGCCATCCTCCTCGCGCTGGAGGGACTCCGCGCGAGCCTCGACGAGGGCGGGAGTCTGGCCCAGGTCGAGGTCGTCACGATGGACCAGGGCGAGGGCATCACCCGCCTCGCCGCCGACGAGATCCAGAAGTTCGTGGCCCGCCTTCCCGCCGCCTCGGGGACGGGCCGGGCGGGTCGCTCCTAGGGCCCGCCGGGCAGGCCCCCGATGGTAACCGTCGAGGACGCGGTCATCGCACGGTACGAGACGGGCGGGTCGCGTTTCGAGGTCCTGGTCGACCCCGAGGCGGCTCAGGCGATCAAGGACGGCAAGGACATCGACCTCTCCGACAAGCTCGCGCTCGACCAGGTGTTCAAGGACGCCCAGAAGGGCGACAAGGTGTCGGACGAGCATCTCGAAAAGACGTTCCACACACGCGACCTGGCCCAGATCGCGAAGACGATCGTCCTGAAGGGCGAGGTCCAGGTCACGACCGAGCAGCGTCACGCGCTGCAGTCCGCGAAGACCCGGCAGATCGTCCAGGTGATCGCCCGCAACGCGATGAACCCCCAGACCGGGGCGCCCCATCCGCCCGCCCGCATCGAAGCCGCGATGAAGGAGGCGAAGTACCACGTCGACCCGTTCCGACCGGTCGACGTTCAGGTCCAGGAGGTGCTCCAGAAGCTCCGGCCGCTGCTGCCGATCCGGCTGGACGTCGTCAAGGTCCGGATCAAACTCCCGGCCCAGTTCTACCCCCGCGTCATCGGGGAGCTGAAGGGGCTCAGCAAGGTCCTGGAGGAACAGTGGCTCGCCGACGGGACCTGGTCGGGGATCGTCGAGATCCCCGCCGGCGTGCAGACCGAGCTCTACGAGAAGCTCAACGCGCGCACGAAGGGCGCCGCCGAGACCGCCTTGGTTAAATAGGGACCCCCCGTCGGCGCCGCCCGGTGCAGCAAACCCCATGTCCCAAGGACATCGATCGGGCCACCGTCGTCGTGGCCGCGGGGATTCGTCCTCGCATCCCCCCGGGGATCGAATACTAGTTCTCCCCGGCCAGGAGCTTCCGGCCGCCGGCCTACGGCCCGGCCGGGGCACGTACCGGGTCGGCGGCAAGGTCTACGCCTCCATCCTGGGCCTCCTCTCGCCCAAGCCTCCGTTCGTCCACGTCGTACCGCTCTCCGGGCGTTACATCCCCAAACCCGAGGACGTCGTTATCGGGACCGTCACCGACTGTCAAGGGACGTTCTGGTTGCTCGACATCGGCGCCCCCCGCTGGGCACCGCTGCATATGACCGGGACCCCGTGGAACGTCGAGATCGGGGAGACGGAGAAGTACCTCCGCGTCCGCGACTCGGTCGTCGTCCGCGTCGAGAACTTGGACGCGACCGGCCGCATCGGCGTCACGATGATCGGCGAGGGCTTGGGCAAGCTGGAGGGCGGGACGATCGTCAACGTCTCCCCCGCCCGGGTCCCGCGTGTGGTCGGTCGAGGCGGTTCGATGATCCAGACGATCACCCGTCACACCGGCGCTCAGGTCGCGGTCGGACAGAACGGCCGGGTCTGGGTCAACGGCTCGCCCGAAGCGATCGCCCGCGCCAGCGACGCGCTGCGCCTCATCGACGAAGAAGGCCAGCGGCGCGGGCTCACCGAGCGGGTCGAGAGTTTCCTGGTCGCCTCCGGTGGCTCCGACGAGAGCGGGCCCACTCTGCCGCCCCGCGAGAGCGCCCACCGGGACGCCGTGCCCGGCCCGACCGCCCCCGGCGGCCCCGGTGACGAGCCGGGCGACAGCGACACCCTCGGGTCCGGGGCCGAGGACTACTGAACCTCCAAGGAGCATCAACACCATGGGAAGCGTAGGAGCGAAGGAAGTCCCCGTCCTGCTCAGCCCCGAAGGGCTGCGCGTCGACGGGCGACGGTTGGACGAACTGCGACCGCTGAGGATCCAGGCCGGGCCCCTGCATCAGGCCGACGGCTCGGCGTTCGTCGAGTGGGGCGCGAACAAGGTGATGGCCGCGGTCTACGGGCCGCGCGAGGTCCACCCGCGCCACCTCCAGCAGAACAACAAGGCCGTCATCCAGTGCAAGTACAACATGGCCGCCTTCTCCGTCGACGAACGGAAGCGGCCCGGACTCGACCGCCGCTCGCAAGAGATCTCCAAGGTCATCGCCGAGGCGTTCGAGTCGGTCGTCTTTGCCGAGGAGTTCCCCCGCACGAGCATCGACATCTACATCGAGGTTCTCCAGGCGAACGCGGGGACCCGGTGCGCCGGTCTGGTCGCCGCCTCCGTCGCGCTCGCGGACGCGGGGATCCCGATGGTCGACCTGCTGCCCGCCGTCGCGGTCGGCAAGGTCGCGGGCGAGATCGCGCTGGACTTGAAGAAGGAGGAGGACAACTTCGGCGAGGCCGACCTTCCGATGGCGCTCGTGCCCCAGTCGGGCCGGCTCGTGCTGCTCCAGATGGAGGGCCACATGACGCCCGAGGAGCTCTCCAAGGCCCTCGACCTGGGGGTCGTCGGCTGCAAGTCGATCTACGAGAAGATGAAGGGCGCGCTGCGCGACCGGTACACGGTCGAGCCGAGCGCCGCTGCGGAGGCCGCATGACGAACGAGGTCACGGCGGAGATCCGGACCGCCCACATCCTCGACATGGCCGCCGAGGGCAAACGCCTGGACGGCCGCGGACCGGACGAGTACCGGCCCATCTCCATCGAACCCGGCTTCGTCGCGACCGCCGATGGCTCGGCGCTCGTGCGGATCGGGGAGACGGCGGTTGTCTCGGGCATCAAGCTCGAGCCGGGCAAGCCGTTCCCGGACACCCCGAACGCGGGCGTCCTCACCACCAACGCAGAGCTGGTCCCGCTCTCGTCGCCGATGTTCGAACCCGGACCCCCGCAGCCCGGGGCGATCGAGGTCTCGCGCGTCGTCGACCGCGCCATCCGCGCGGCCGAGGCGATCGACCTGACCCGGCTCTGTGTCACACCGGGCGAGAAGTCCTGGGTCTGCTACGTCGACATCCACGTCCTCGACCACGCGGGCAACCTGATCGACGCGGCGATGCTCGCCGGCGTCTCCGCGCTCGCCCACGCCACGGTCCCGGCCAAGCGGTTCGGGATCGCCGAATCGGACTACCCGCTGGACCTGCAGCACGTGCCGACCGAGTGCACGTTCGTGCGGCTCGGCGACACGATCGTGGTCGACCCGACGGTCGACGAGGAACAGGCCGCCCAGGGCCGTCTCACGGTCGCGACCGACGAGCTCGGACGCGTCGTCGCGATGCAGAAGGGCCTGGTCGGCGCCTTCTCACCGGACGATGTCCGGGACGTGGTCCGCCGCGCCCTCGTGCACGGTGACCGCATGCGGGTCCTGGCCCGCGGGGGCCGCGCATGAGCAAACGCACGAAGAAGGTCGGTGAGACCGGGTGGATGGGCGCCCGGTACGGGATCCGGATCCGGCGACGCGTCCTGGAGATCGACCGGGCCCGCGCGCCCGACGCCGCGTGCCCCCGATGCTCGACCGTCACCCTCCATCGCGTGGCGAGCGGCGTCTTCGAGTGCCGCCGCTGCGGCGTCCGGTACGCCTCCAACGCCTACGTCTTCGAGGCGCCTCCACCGATCCAGCGCGTGAGCAAGGACGAGCCCGCGGGCAACGCTTAAGCCGCGACACCCGGTGCAACGCGCATGTTCCGCTGTATCCGCTGCCAGGAGGCGCTCCCCTCCGACGCCAACCTCTTCGGGGTCCGCTGCGACAACTGCGGCGGGAAGATCTTCACGAAGGAACACCCCAACGTGAAGAAGGTCCTCAAGG
>JASHSU010000074.1 GCA_030038605.1 Thermoplasmata archaeon
CGCTCCGCCGTCAGACGGCTTGGCTCGCGCGGCGGGTCGGACACCCGCTGCCGGTCGAGACGGTCGAACGGGCGATGGACGGGATCCTGGCCACCGCCGACGTACGGCTCGCCCCGGGGGCCCGGCCGGCGCTGGACCGGCTGCGACGCCGGGGGGTCCGCCTGGGACTGGTGTCGACGGTGATGTACGAGACCGCCACCGGGACCCGAACTCTCCTCCACCGGCACGGGCTGACCGGTACCTTTGGGACCGAAGTCCTGTCCTGCGAGCAGCCCCGGTCCAAGCCTTCGCCCCAGCCGATCTTGCAAGCGGTGCAGTCGCTCCGCGTGGCTCCGCGTCGGGCCGCGCACCTGGGCGACGACCGGTACGACCTCGACGCCGCGCGGGCGGCGGGCGTCCGGCCCCTCCTGTTCACCGGACTCGAT
Source organism: Thermoplasmata archaeon (assembly GCA_030038605.1). Taxonomy (GTDB): domain Archaea; phylum Thermoplasmatota; class Thermoplasmata; order Lutacidiplasmatales; family UBA184; genus Lutacidiplasma. The sequence continues at coordinate 426 of JASHSU010000074.1, forward strand.
CGGTTCCGGCCCGTCGACCGGCTCCGGCCGACCGACCAGGCCCGTCGCGACGCCCGGGTCGTCCGTCGGTGGGACGCCGTCGTGCGGGCGCTCGGGAGCCCGGAGTGACCGTGCGGTCACCGCCGTCTATCGAAGGCCCCCGGTCGACAATCGAGGAACTTCGACGCGCGGGAGACCGGCGATTGCCGGCGAAGGGATAGGGCCCCGTGCGAGGGTTCATGTAGGGTGGGCTCTGTGGAAATTCTCGAGACCGTGCGGGAGGCAAAAACATGGCAGAAGTATGCCCCGATTGCGGCGCCTCGTTCAGCTCGGCCGCTGAGCTGACCCACCACGTGAAATCGGCCCACCACGGCGGCGACCCGAGAGCGAGCCTCGGGATGAACCCGGCGACGTCGAGCCCCGGGTATGTGTGCGGACTGTGCGGCCATGCGTTTCCGACGGCGGAAGCGTTGGCCGAGCACAACCTGACCCGCGAGGAGCGGCGCCGGCGCGAACGGAACGTCCCGGGCGTCGCTGAGGGTGCGTAAGTAGCCCATCGGCCTGCGCTGTCGGTACGAGGGGCAATGGTGGCACTCGTACCTCCGTCCGGCCGGGCCGCGCGCTCGGACCGCCGACGCGGCCGCGGGCTGCCGGTGCCGGCCCCGGACGCGGACCCGCTCGACGTCTGCGTGAACACGCAAACACCGCTGCTCCAGTTCACCGGGGTCGCGACCGCGGAGGGGGTGCCGACCCGACCTCCCGAGACCGCGCGGCTGTCGGACCTGGAGGAAGGCGTCGACTACCGCTTTTCCCCGGGCGGCGTGACGCGCATGGTCTATCCGCTGCTCAAGCGACTCCACACCGACCGGCGGGTCCGGTCGATGCACTGGGTCGCCCTGAACCCCCTGGCGCCCGAGACCGTGTTCGCGGACGACCTGGTCCTGCACAACGTGCGGGTGGCGCCGGAGCGCCTGGCCGCGTACGGGAACGTCAAGGAGACGATCTGGGGGACAGTCCACGGCCTGCGCCACCCGGAAGGTTCGGACGACCTGTTCTGGAGCGACGACTTCAGTGAGTACGCATACTACAACCGGCTCACCGCCGAGAAGATGCGGACCCTCGACGCCGACGAGGACTTCGACCTGTTCTACGTGCACGACTTTCAGCAGATGGCGATCGGCGAGATGCTCCACACGCTCAAGCCGAAGCTGTTTCGCTGGCACATCCCCTTCGACGTGGCCGACCTGCCCGAGTCGTGGCGACCGGCGATGACGAACTACCTCAACAGCTACGACACCGTGATCGTCAGCACCGACCGGTATCTCGGGCAACTCAAGGAGTTCGGCTACACCGGCCGGGCGGTGAAGCTCTACCCGTATGTCGACCCCTCGGATTACACGACGCCGCCTCCGGAGGAAGTGCGGGCGACCAGCGCGCGCTGGGGCCTCGCACCGGAGGATGTCGTGGCCCTCGTCGTCGCCCGGATGGACCCGATGAAGGGTCAGGACCGCGTCGTCCGGGCCCTCGCGCGGCTGGCCCCGGACCACCCGCAGCTCCGGCTCCTGCTGGTCGGGAACGGGAGCTTCTCCAACGCCAAGGGCGGTTTGGGGCTCTCCAAGGCCGACCGGTGGCGCGCTTCGCTCGAGTCGCTGGCCCAGGAGCTCGGGATCGCGGACCGCGTGCGGTTCACCGGCCACGTGACGCAGCGGGAACTGGACGTCGCCTACGAGCGTTCCGCACTGACCGTCCTCCCCTCGCCCCGCGAGGGGTTCGGCCTGGTGGTCGTCGAGAGCTGGCTGCACGGGAAACCGACGATCGTGTCGCGTCGGGCCGGCGTCGCGGAGCTCGTCCGGCCGCGCCGCAACGGGCTGCTCGTCGACCCGGACGAGGACGATGACATCGCCGCGAAGATGGACCTGGTCCTCGCGGACCCGGAGGGGCTGGGCGCGCGACTCGGGTCGGCCGGTCGCCGGACGGCCGACGCCTGCACGATCGACGCGGCCGCGCAGGCGGAGTCCCTGCTGTTCGGCGAGGTGGTCAACGGCGGATGACGCTTCCCCCCTGGACGGCGTTCCTGCCCTACATCGAGTTCGCGGCGATCCTGGTGGTGACCTGGGCACTGGGGCGGCTGGTCGGCCTGCTGTTGAGCCGCGTCATCGGCCAGACGATGCCGCAAGTGTCGGCGGCCGCCGGCCGGCTCGGCGCGGTCACCGTCTGGGTGATCGGCGGCGTGCTGGCGCTCCAGGAGCTGGGGGTCAGCACCGACATCGTCCTGTTGGTCGTCCTGCTGTTCGGCGTCGCCGCGGTGGTCGCGCTACGGGAGCCGCTCCAGAACATCGGAGCGCGCTACTTCTCCGACCTCTACACCCCGTTCCGTCTGGGCGACGTGGTCGAGGTCGCGGGGCATCGGGGCAAGGTCATCGAGATCAACCCGATCACGACGGTGTTGCTGGCCGAGGACGACACGCTTCGTTCCGTACCGAATTCGCGGTTCGTCCAGGAGGTCGTCACCAACCTGTCGCCCCAGGCCTGGCGCGAGGTCAACGTCCCGTTCAGCGTCGGCGGCGGGGTCGACATGCCCCGGTTCGAGAGCGCCCTGCGGAAGAGCCTCGGCAAGCTGCGCCTGCATCTCGACCCGCGCTTCCCGCCGGTGCTGATGACCCGGGCCCGGAGCGGTCAGTCGACCGACTTGACGCTCACCGTGCTCATCCGCCGCCCCGAGGAACGGGACGCCATCACGGCCGAGGTCGGCAAGCGCGTGGCCGACATGGTCGCCCGCGCACAAGCCGGGCGCTACTGAGCCGGGGCCGGTCCGACCCGGACGGCGTCCCGGTGCGGTCAGGCCGGAACCGTCCCCGTCGGACCCAGGGCCGACTGCGGCATCCGGCCGGGGTGGCGCCACCAGTAGTAGAGGATCCCACTGACGACGGCGGCCCGGGCGTAGATCGACAGGCCCATCAGCCACGACGGGACGTCGAGGGCGAAGTTCCCGCCCTGGAACGTCGTGACGACGAAGCTCCCCCGGAACCCCAGCTGCCCCGCGATCCACAGGGGCAGGTTGACGTGGAATCCGAAGATCAGGTTCCCGATGAAGAAGTACCCGACGTCGTTGAACAGCGAGACGAGGAGGCCGAGGCTCGTCGCTAAGGGCCAGGCTTCCCAGCCCTCGAAGACGAGCAGCACCGCGAACGGGGCCATGTAGGTCATGATGAGCCAGAGGCCGTAGCCCGGGACCGTCTTGCCGAACAGGTCGATCCAGTTGATCAGGATGAGGCCGTAGAACGCCGCGAACAGGATCAACTTCAGCAGGATGAACTGACGCGGGTCGGTGGGCCGCAGGCCGGCCACGATCGATTCGATCCCACCGATCAACAGGACGAGGCCGACGAGGATCGCGAACGCGGCCAGGACGAACCCGTCGAAGACGAACGACGCGGCGATGAGGACGAGGCTCAGGATCCCCGTGGTGAGCGCCGACCCCCGCGCCCACGCGGGTAGTGGCACCCCACCGGACTGGAAGACCCGGGCCAGCCCCTGCGTCACGAGCGCGAGCGCCAGGACGATGACGACCGCCCGTACCGCGAGCAGGGAGTCGAGGCCCGCGAAGACCGAGAGGACGACACCGAACAGGCCGATCACGACGACCCCCCACGGACCGACCAGACGACGCAGCCATGGGTTCGCGGGGGCGCCCTGGGGATTGGCCGTGAGTCCGCTGCTGCCGGCCAGGATGGTCTGACCCGCCACGCACCCCACGGCCACGGCGAGGAGCTCGTCGAGACCGGCGAGGGACACGCTCGGCTCGGCGAGGACCACGACCGCCAGCCCAGCGGAGAAGAGGCCCAAGAACACCTGGGCGAGGCGGGTCAGGTCGTCGCGCCAGTTCCGAGGTTCACGATCGGCGGCCGAAGTCGTCACGAAGGGCCCCCTCCGGTCCGCGGATGACCTCGGCCCCTTAGGCGTTGCGCGGGCCGGAGGTCTAAGTACTCGCCTCCTGCTCGGGTCGCTTCCCATGGACCCTGGTCGCTACGCGATTCGCGCGTTCGAGCCGGCCGACTACTCGGCGGAGGCTCGTCTGGCCGAGCTCTCGGACCCCGGCTACGCCCCGACGGAGGCGATGATCCGACACTGGGACGAGGCCCAGGATGCAGAACCGGGGCGCGTCCGGCGGAAGCTCGTCGCCGTGGATCGCTCGACCGGAACGGTGATGGGGTTTGGCGAGTTCAGTCACACCTCGTTCAACTTCCACCCAGACAAGTACTGGCTGGAAGTGATGGTCGACCCGTCCGTCCGGCGGCAGGGCATTGGTGCCGAACTGTACCGTCACCTGGAAGACGAAGTCCTAACACGAAACCCGATCTGTCTCTGGGGCGGCGCACGCGCCGACCAGGCGAGCGCCGTTCGTTTCTACACCCAGCGTGGCTACCGGACGCGGCGCGAGCTCTGGCGCTCGCGCCTCGATGTCGCGACGGCGGACCTCACCGTGCTGCCGGACCGTACCGGGGAACTCAGCCGCTCGGGGGTCCGTTTCACGACCCTGGCCGAGGAAGGGGCCGAGGACCCCGAGGTCCAGCGACGCGTCTACGACCTGAGTCATGCCGCGTCGGCGGACGTCCCTCGTTTGGGCGAGTACACGCCGGTGTCGTTCGAGCAGTATCTGGCGATCGAACTGCGCAACCCGCTCACGCAACCCGAATCGTTCTTCCTCGCCGCCGTGGGCGACCGATATGTCGGCCTGAGCGTGCTCGACCGCGAGCCGGCCCACCCCGGCACGCTCCACGTCGGCTTCACCGGCACGCACCCGGAATTCCGGGGTCGGGGCATCGCCATCGAGCTGAAGCGGAGGGCGGTCACCTATGCGCGCGAGCACGGCATCGAGTCGCTGATCACGAACAACGACTCGCTGAATCGGCCCATTTGGTCGATCAACGAACGACTCGGATTCCGTCGGCTCGTCACCTGGCTGATGGGCGAGAAGCCGGCGCGCCCGGCGGCTCGACCGTTATAATCCGCCCCGCCGTGGTCCGCCATGCTCTCACCCTCGGCCGACCCGCCCCGGGCGTACTGCCCACGTTTGCTGACCCGTGACTTCGCGCGCACCTGGGCATTCTACCGGGACGTGATCGGGCTGACCCCGCGGAAAGGGAACGGCGAGCCACCCTACGGCGAATTCGTCGAAGGGGACCGGGCCGTCCTCGCCGTCTTCGACCGCGGCGCGATGGCTGCGGCGGTCGGCCTCGAGCCGGTGGCTGAGCCGTTGAACGCCGTCGGTTCGGCGCTGGTCGGCTTCGAGGTGACGGACGTCGACGCCACGGCGAACCGCCTCCGTTCGGCGGGTGTGGCCCTCCTGCGCCCGCCGACCGACCGGCACGACTGGATGCTGCGCACACTGCACGTCCGTGACCCCGACGGCTTCCTGGTGGAACTGTTCCAACCGATCCCCCCGGACCACTCCCACCCGCATCCGCACGAGTAGTCCGCCTCGTCAGCGTGGCGAGCGGAACTTCGCCGTGGACGCTCGTTCGAGTACCGCGCGGAGCGTGCGCCGCCGGACCCAAAGTCCGGGATCGACGTGGCGACGCTGGGCGGTCGGTACGAAACCCACCGAGCGGTAGAGCGACCCGGCCCGTGAATTCTGACGGAGGTAGACGACGGCAACCTCCTCCGACGAACCGGCGTCGCGGAGGGCCTGCAGGGAGCGGACGAGCAACGCACGACCGATGCCCCGGCCCTGCCATCTCGGGTCGACCTGGACGCTGTCGATGAACGGCCCGTGGTCGTCCCGTGACGTCACGATGTGACCCGCCAGCGACGGCCCGACCACCAGGACGAACGTCGCCGACGCGATGACCCGGTGTCGTCCGGTGCCCAGTTGGTCCAGGTAGAGCGTCAGGTCCCGCTCCAGGTCGACCTGGGGCCACCCCAGCTGACCCGGGTACTCCCGGTAGGCCCGCGCGGCCAAGGTGAGCAGGGCCGGTCGATCGTCCGCGGTGGGCGGCCGGATCGTCCAATCCCGACCCAAGGTCGCTCCGGGCACGGGGGCGCTCGACGGAAACACGAGCGTGACCTCCTCCAGACGGATCCAGTCGGCCGCTTCCAGGACGGCGGCCTGGTCGTCCGCGAGCAGACCCGGAAGTCCGTCCGGGATGACGAAGACCGGTCCGCGCGTGGGTTCGAACGACTCGAACGCGGTCAGCAGGGCGGCGAACGAACTCCGGTCCTGATGCGCCGAGTCGAGATATCCGAGGACGACGCGTCGGCCGACCTCCGGCACCGGTTCCCAGACCAGGACCCCGGCCGGTGCGCCGTGGGGGTCGACCCACTCGGTCAGGGTTCGCTCGCCCGTTTCGGCCGAACGGAAGATCCGGTGCACGTGCGCCGGTCCGGAGTCGGGCCGGATGCGCTCGTAGGCGGCGGCGCACGCCTCCTCCCAGCGAAGCGCCTCGTCGGCGCGATCCCGAAGGTCGATGCAGGTTCCCGGGCCCCCGGCGCCCATGCCCGGTCCTACGTGAGGAACGCCGACGGGCCCAGGTCGGGGTGCGCGTCGAAGTATCGACGGGTCGGCTCGAGACGCCGGTCGAGGACGTCGACGACGGCCGCCTTGAGATCCTGCGGGTGGAGCCCCCCGGCGGCCCACGCCTCCAGGAAGCGGCCCTCCGACTCGAAGGTCAACGGGCCCCCGAACTTGGCCGGCCGCGGCACGTCGAGCCGACCCTCCCAGGGAAAGACGATGTACCGTACGATCTCGACGACCGGGTTGCCGTCGACCTCCTTCGGCGGGCAGAACGCCCCGGCCAGCCGCTCGGCGATCACGGCCCGGGTCGACGGGATAGGGATCCCCGAGGACGGGTCGGACTTGGACATCTTCCGCTCGACGCCGCCCTCGGTCGGGTCCATCCGGCCCCCACCCTTCAGGGACGAGAGCAGGGGGGTGTGGATCGCCACCGGGACGGGCCACTTGTACTGGTGAGCGATCTCCCGCGCCAGGACGTGGGCCCGGCGCTGGTCCATGCCGCCGTAGGCGAGGTCGACCGGCAGCTCGAAGATGTCCGCGGCCTGCATCGAGGGGTAGAACAGCTTGGAGGTGTCGAGCGACGACTCCTCCTCGGAACGCCCCATGATCGACATCGCCCGCTTGGTCCGGGCCAGGCTGGTCGCGCGTCCGATGCGCACCACTCGCGCCCAGTAGTCGGCCCGGGCCGTGAGCTCAGACGCCCACCGGTACCGCACCCGTTCCGGGTCCGCACCGAGGGCGGTGAATGCCGCCTGCATGTACCGGCCGCTGGTCCGGATCCGTTCCAGGTCGCCGCCCAGTTTGTCGTTGATCCAGGCGTGCCAGTCCGCGAGGAAGACCGTGACGTCCAGGCCGGCGTCGGCGAGGTCGAGGATCTTGCGGGTCGTGATGAGATGGGCGACGGTCAGC
>JASHSU010000075.1 GCA_030038605.1 Thermoplasmata archaeon
CCGGCCAGCTACGGACGCTTTAGGCTCAATAATAATGAGCACCACTCGGGCCGCGGGTATTACCGCGGCGGCTGGCACCCGTCTTACCCGGCCCTTACTTCTCGAGCTTTTTAGGCTCGAGAACAGCCTACCCAAAAGGGTAGGCACTTGGAGTTCCCCCATCGTGGTTGCCCACATTGTGGAGGTTTCGCGCCTGCTGCGTCCCGTAGGACCTGGATTCGTGTCTCAGAATCCATCTCCGGGCGACTTCTCCCAAAGCCCGTACCCGTCTACGGCTAGGGGGTCCGTGAAACCCCCTACTACCTGATAGGCCGCAGTCCCATCCTCGAGCCCCGCAGGGTTTCGGCCTGAGAGCCTTCCATCATCCCAGACCTATCGGGTATTATCCCCAGTTTCCCGGGGTTATCCCCGTCTCGAGGGCAGATTGACCGCGTGTTACTGAGCAGTGCGCCGAGGGCTTACCCCTCTCGACTCGCATGGCTTAAGCGAACTCCAATAGCGGTGCCCGCCGGCAGGATCAACCGGATTTGTTGCACACTCTCGTGTGCGGAGTATACTGGTCGTGACCGATTCTTCGCTGACTGGCGGTCGTTGCTCTTGCGGAATTGAGCTGATTCGCGTACGATGTTGCGATCTCGTCTGTCAGCTCCGAGAGGTCGCTCCCCGTTTCCAGGGAGGGGTTCTCGGGGCTCCACGCCCCTTCGGGCCATCTGTGGCGTCGCCCTGGAAGAGACCGGTTCACGGATCCCCGGCTCGCCGTGGCGGCGTCGCGTAGCCACCAACTCCCGAAGGAGAAGGGGCCAGCAGTGTTGGGAGTCGCGGGCTCTATTTAACGGGCGCCACAGGCCCGGGTCCCTCGGGTCGGAACGCGGTCGACCGTCGTTCAAGGAAGTACGCGCGGGAGAACGGTACGTTCTTCCCCGCGCCAAACGAGGCGCAACCGATCGTCCGCGGCCGGCTCGAACACGATCCCCTCGAGGAAGCCGGCCCAGGGCCGCGGGGGGGTCCGACGACCGAACACCACCTCGGTGACGACGAACAGGCTCACGTCATGGGCGACCGCGAGCTGCAGCGACGACTCCGCGGCGCCGACCAATTGGGCGTGGAGGTGGCGCAGGAGTCGCCCGACCGCCTCCGGGGCCGGCACGAGCACGTCGGCGGGCACTTCGCCGCGAACCCAGCCGTTGAAAAAGTCGGGCCCGAGCCGCTCCATCCACCGGCGACGCCCGTCGTCGTCCCGACTCGAGATGACCGAGAGCGCCAGCTCGGGGTCCACCCCGGCGACGTCGGCTCTCGAACCGGACCAGCGGGCCGAGAACCCCTCCGCGATCCGCTCCGCCGTGCGCTGCGTCCGGCCCTTCGGCGTGTGACGCAGTCGGACCGTGCGAAACTCCGGTAATCCGGAACCGAACTGTCGCGCTGCCGCTTCCCCCTCCGGGGTGAGACGCCAATCCTCTTCGTCCACCGGAACGAACCGTTCGACATTCGGGCCCTCGCGCTCGGCGTGGCGCAGCAGGACCGCCACCCGACCTTGGGGGCCCCGGCGGACCAAGTCGCCCAGCACCGGGCCAGGTCGGGCCGACTCGGTCCCGTCCGGCCGGGCCATCGCTCAGCCGGTCCCCTCGAGGCTACGGACCCACCCCGGGATCTCCAGCAACGAGGTCACCTCGGGCGGGTCCTCTCCGAACCCCGTGCCCCCGCGATTCAGCCACACCGAGTGCATCCCGACGGCCGCGGCCGACTTGGCGTCCGTGAAGGCGAGGTCGCCCACGTAGAACGCGGCCCCGGGCGACACCTTCAGCCGGCCCAGGGCTCGGCGGAAAATCTCCGGGTCCGGCTTCGACACGCCCTCGGTACCGGACGAGACGAGCGTGTCGAAGAACTCCCCGATCCCCCGGCGGCGGAGCATCTCCCGGAGAAACTCTTCCCCTCGGGAGTTCGAGATGACGCCCAGCCGACGTCCCTCGGCCCGGAGCTCCTCGAGGCACCGCCGGGTGTCGGAGAAGAGCGGCAGCGGCCGCTCGCGGTCCTGGTAGCTGCGCACGAACCGGTCGACGAGCCCCGGCGGGACGGGTCGCTGGGCGGCGCCCTCCAGGACCATCTTCCAGAACTCGCGGAACGGCGGCCGCAAGGGCCGGTCGGTCTCGCGCAGGACGTCCGCATACACATGCGAGAGGTCATCGGGCGACAGGTCGAGGCCCAGCCGAAGCGCCTCGTCGACCCAGCCGGCAATGTCCTGCTCGTCGACGAGCGTGCCCCCGAAGTCGAAGAAGACCGCTTGGATGCGGTGGGTGCGGCCGGCGCTCGGTCCGGGCATCGCTCGTCTCCGCCTACGCGACGCTCACGCTGCCGATGTCGGTGTGCCGCATCAGGATCGCGCGGGCCACCTTGAGGTTCTTGCCGGCCTTCCCGATCGCCCGGGCCTTCCAGGCCGGGTCGACCGTGACGGTCGCGTGCCGGCCCTTCCCCTTCGGGACCAGGTCGACCGACTTGGGGCTGTACCAGTAGAAGATGTTCCGCACCAGCGTCTCGGGCTCGTCGGCCCACTCGACGACCTGGATCTCCTTCTTGAGCATCCCCTTGAGCCGGTCGACCAGCACGCCGCCCGGCCCGACCGCCTTGTGGACCTCACCGGGATAGACCAGGAACACGAGCTTGTCTTCGGCGTGCAAGCAGTCCTTCACGCGGGCGCCGGTGCGTTCCTCAAAGAGACGGATGTACCCGAGGGTCTCGGTGTCCAGCGAGATCTCGGCCATGGAAAGGGTTCGGCCGGGTCCGTCTACGTCTCGAGGGTCAGGATGGCGCTCGAGCCGGCGTCCAGCACCGCCATGGCGCTGATCGGAAACGGGCGGCCGCAGGCCTGGCCCAGGTCGACCGCGGTCCCCTCGTAGTGGTAGATGGGGATCTTCCCCCAGGTCCGCTCGTTCCGCAGCTTCTCGTTCGGACAGCTGCTCGTCACGATGAGCAGCTTGGCCTTCTTCTCGTCCGCCGCGGCGAGGGCCTCGTTCACGCCCAACTTGACCTTACCGGTCTCGAGGGCGACCTTCAGTGCGTGCGCTAGGTCCATCTTACGCCTCCTCCCCGACCGGCTCGACCGGGTGCGGCGGCGGTGCCGCCGCGGGTGGCTCGGTGACGGGGGGACGCTTCACGACGACGCCCGGTACCGGGCGGTAGACCAGGTTGACCGCCCCGGTTCCGAGGGTGATCGGCTGGCCGACGATGATGTTCTCGGCGACGCCCTTCAACTCGTCGACCTCGCCGATGATCGCGGCGCGGAGCAGGTGGGCGGCGGTGATCTCGAAGGCGGCGCGCGCGAGCACGCTCGTCTTCTTGCCCGAAATACCGTGCCGGCCGATGGCCCGGATGTCGCCTTCGTTCGTCATCACGTCCGCGACGAGCATGAGGTGCCGGATGTCGACGCCCAGACCCTGCTCGGCGAGGGTCCGGTTCGTCTCGTGGATCAGGGCCGCCCGGGCCGCCTCGACGCCGTAGACCCGGTAGATCTCGAAGACGGAGTTGGTCGTCGTCCGGACCGCGTCCACGCCGGGGATCTCGAGGACCCCTTCCAGGTTCGACCCCTCGGTGTAGATCACGTACTCGTCCTTCTCGCGACGGATGAGCGCCCGGCGGATGCCGACGACGCCCTTGATGCGGATCGCCGAAGCCTCCTCGCTCGCGATGAGGAGCTTCTTGAACGGCATCTCCTCGACCAGCTCCTCGCGTCGCGACTTGGTCTTCGCGCCGGACGTGCCGGCCTCGCGCAGGTGGATCTCGAAGGCGCGGGTCTCCCCGCTGCCCGAACCGGGCCGGATCTCGAACAGGCGCAAGTCCAGGTTCTCGTTGAGCGCGACCTCGATCTCGGCGCGCTTCACGCCCCGCTTGCCCATGAGCTCCGACTGGGGCGAGACGACGACCTTGAGATCCTCGACCACGGTCCCAATGGCCGCGACGTCGGGGACGGTCGTCACCTCGATCCGGAGCGCGATCTCTTCCACCGCGTCCCGGTCGTTCTTCAGCTTCTTGTCGACGTGGACGGTCATCATCGGCGTGGACGGCACGCGCCGCGCGTCGACCAGCTCGATCAGGCGCGGCAGTCCGAGCGTGACGTTCATCTCG
>JASHSU010000076.1 GCA_030038605.1 Thermoplasmata archaeon
TTCGTCCCGACGCAGGGCAACTACGATTTCGTCTACGACTGGCAGGGGAGCGCGAGCCACGACCAGATCCTCGACCTGTCGGACGAGGTGACCCGGCGCTTGCGCGGCTACCGCGTCCTCTTCGAGATCGAGACGGTCTGAACCGTTCGCCGTACCCAAACCCAAATAACCCGGGCCGGCGCTCGACGGCCCAGGACGAGCGTGGAGCTGGAGACGGTCTCGGGCATTGTCCCCGCCCTCCTGGCGACACTGGGGCCGGGGGAATCCGTCTACTGTGAGAACGGCATCATGCTCTACAAGGACACCCCGGTGACGGTCGGCCGGAAGACGATCCCCGGCGGCGGTCTGCTCAAAACGATGGAGCGGACGACGTTCGGAGGCCTCCCGTTCTTCCTGACCGAGTTCACGGGACCCGGTTCGGTCGCCTTCTCCCGGGACGGTGTCGGGGAGATCCGCCTGCTCGAGCTCGGAGCGGGTGAGGAGATCGACGTCGCCGAGGGTTCCCTGCTCTGCGCGGACGCCCGGGTCGCGTACGACATGGTCTACGTGAAGGGGACGCACCGGCCCGGCCGCATGGTCGGTTTCTGGATGGACCGGCTCCGGGGGCCCGGGAAGGTCGCACTCCACGCGCACGGCAACATCATCTCGATGGGCCTGGACAAGGGCGAGAAGATCACCGCGGACTTCGGCGCCCTGCTGTTCAAGAGCGGCAGCGTGAACGCCGCCGCCTTCAACCAGCCGTTCGGCGGAGGTCTGCTGGGCAAGCTCGAGTCGTTCGAGGTGCTCGAGCTGACCGGCCCGGGCAAGGTCGCGCTCCAGAGCATCGACCCCAAGGAGCCCCACTACTGAGGTGGACGGTGCCGATCCCCGAGGAGTTCATCAAGAAGCGGACCGAGGTCACCATCAGCCGAGCCTCGTTGCAATCGATGACGTGCAAGAGCTGTGGCGCCAAGATCGAGCCGAAGGATATCCAGAACGGCTACGCGAAGTGCGGCTATTGCGGCTCCGCGTTCGCGCTGTCGGTCGACGGCCAGTCGGTCGCCTAGGAGTTCGAATGCAGGCCGATTCTGTCGGGGGAATCACGCCGGCCGTCCTGGCGACGCTCAAGCCCGGTGAGAAGATCCTGGCGGCCCACGGCCTGATGCTGTTCAAGGAGCCGAGCATCAAGGTCGGCCGCCGCACGATGCGCCAGCTCGGCGTCAGCATGGGCACGTACATGGCCATGCACAGCCGGGGCGACGCCGAGGAGAATTTCTTTTTCGCCGAATTCGAGGGCCCCGGCCACGTCTCGTTCTCGCGCGACAAGGGCGGCGAGGTCCGGGTCGTGCCGTTGCCGCCGGGCCAGACGTGGCATCTGCGGGAGGGTCACCTGATTTGTTTCGACGAGTCGATCCGGTATCAGCCGGTGGTGGTCGCCCAGTGGCAGGTCCGCGACGCGAACGGTCAGGTCGAGAACCGGTACCTGTTCGCCGACTCCCTGGCCGGCCCCGGTACCCTCGTCTTCCAGGCGTACGGCAACATCCTCTCCTTCAACCTCCAGCCCGGTGAGACGATCCGGACGAGTACCGAGGGGTTCCTGGCCGCTCAAAACACGGTGGGGGTCCAGGTCCAGTGGCAGTTCGCCGCCCAGTTGGGGACGGGCAACTACCAGGTCCCGGTGCTGCATCTGACCGGACCGGGCCAGGTCATGGTCCACAGCGGGTTGTGAGGAGTCGCGCATGGACGTACAGATCCAAGGCGAATTCATCCCGATCGCCCTCGTCTCGCTGAGCGCCGGCGACCGGATCTTTTGCGAGGGGGGCCTGATGGTCTACTCGGACCCGTCGGTCGGGTTCCAGTTCCGCTGGTTCACGCAGGGCGGCATGGGCACCACGCTCAAGCGCACGATCCTCGGCGGCGTGCCGTTCCACCTCCACGAATACTTCGGACCCGGGTATGTCGCCTTCAGCCGGTACCGTCCCGGTGAGGTCCGCAAACTCGACCTGGCCGCCGGCGAGACGGTCGACGTCGGCGAGCACTCGATGCTGCTGGCGACCACCACCGTCACCTACAACACGTTCTACGTCCCCGGCACCGGTCGCGTCGGCCGGATGATCGGATTCTGGATGGACCGGCTCACGGGTCCGGGTACCATCGTCTTCCAGGGCCACGGCAACATCATCACGTTCCAGTTGAAGCCGGGCGAGGGGATGGACATCGACCACGGCGCGCTGCTGTTCAAGGACGCGAGCGTCAGCGTCCGCGCCTTCAACCAGGCGATGGGCAGCGGACTGATGGGACACGCCCTGAGCTTCGAGGCGCTGCACGTCGAGGGTCCGGGCCGCATCTGGCTGCAGACGGTCGACCCGTCCCGGCACCCGCCGCGTTCCGGTTAGGCCCGGACGCCGCCCCGGGGCCTCGCGCGCGCGTAACCTTTTATCGAGAGCCCGTCTCGTTCGCACGCCGTGCAGAAATATCCCGTTCGGAACACGCACCGGGCGAACCTCAACGCCCCCGCGCTCGAGCGGATCCTGAAATCCTGCTTCGATGCGGTCGAGGGCACCGGGGACGAACGGACCACCCGCTGGGGGGCGATCGCGCAGCTCACCGTGCGTGCGGAGGGCCGCGAGTTGCGGGTCGACGTCACGATGGACCCGAAGGTCCCCGAGGACGTCGCGCGGGAGACGATCGCGCGGTACAACCGCTTCCTCGAGGAAGCGACCGGATACTCGGCCAAGGAACGGGCGAAACGCCTGCGTAAGTCGGCCGGAGCCGCCCCCTCGGGAGCGTAGCTCCGTGCGAAGCTCCGCCGCGGGCCCGATCCCGTCCGCGGGCGGTTCGGAGCTCGACCGGATCCGTCGTCTGGTCGCCGCACAGTTCCCGGTCTACGACACGCGGGTCGGGCCGCAGTCCCTGATCCTCGCGGTGCAGGTCGACGCCACGACCCTCGAAACAAAGTTCGACCGGCTCCGACAGGATCTGTGGGCCGCCGGGTACATCCCGATCCTCCGTCGGCAGCAGGGTGAGGACTTCGTAGAGGTGATCCCCCGCCCGCGGGCGCGGAACCGCCGCGACTGGGTGAACGTGGCCCTGCTGGCCGCGACGGTCCTCACCACGACGCTCGCCGGCGCGCTCATCTGGCTGACGTATGAGGGCGGGCAAAACCTGGTGCCGGGGGACTTTCTCTACGGTGCGGTCTACTTCGCGATCCCGGTCCTGACGATCCTCGGGCTGCACGAGCTCGCGCACTACTTCATGGCGCGGCGGCGGAACATCGACGCCTCGCTGCCGTACTTCATCCCGTTGCCGCCGCCGTTCCTCTTCGGTACGTTCGGGGCGTTCATCAGCATCCGGGAGCCGTTCCCGGACAAGAAGGCGCTGTTCGACATCGGTGCGGCGGGACCGCTCGCCGGGTTCGTCACGTCCATCCCGATCGCGCTCGCCGGCCTCTACCTCTCGGCCCACGCGATCGTCACCCCGCCCACCTACTGCGGCCCGACGATCCTCGGGGTGAGCTACGGCAACCTCGTCATCGGCCCGTCGCTCTTCTGGGAATTCCTCGCGCTGTTCTTCCCGAAGTCGCTCCTCACCCTGCACCCGCTCGCGCTCGCCGGCTGGGTCGGCATCTTCGTCACGTCCATCAACCTCCTGCCGGCGGGCCAGCTGGACGGGGGGCATGTCTTCCGGGCCCTGTTCGGTGACCGGATCCGGTATGTCAGCTACGCGACGGTCGTCCTCCTGGTCGTCCTGGGCGTCTTCTACACCGGGTGGCTGTTCTTCGGCGTCCTCATCCTGCTGCTCGGGGCCCGGCATCCGCCGCCGCTCAACGACATCTCGCCCCTCGACCGACGACGGTTCGCGGTGGGGGCCCTCGTGGCCGTGGTGCTCGTCACGGGCTTCGTCATCCAGCCGCTCTACTCGCCGAGCTTTGCGGTCTCGGTCGCCCCGGGGACCGTTGGATACGGCCCGACCAACCCGTTGTTACCGGTGAATGCGTCCGTCAACCTGACCGCGCACAACGGCGACCCGATCGGTCACGGCATGGTCTTCTCCGCCGCCGTGACGAACGTCTCCGTCCGCGTCAACAACACCACGGTCTACCTCGCGTCGAGCCAGTTAGCGGAGTGGGCGGCCGGCGCGACCTGGTCCTTCCAGTTGCCCAACGGCAGTCAGGTCGTGCTCCAGGGCGCCTCCGTCAGCCTGCCGAACGACGACTACCTCTCCGTCGGGGCCGGCGACCAGGTGGCCCTCCGGCTGGAGTTCACGAACACGCAGACCGCGCTGGGCGTTGTCCTGTCGGTCACGGCGACCGAGGTGTGCGCCCCGTCGGGCACCGGGAACGCCTCGACGACGTTCACGCTCACGCCGGCCTAGACGTCCCTCTCGTACACCCGGAACTCGCGCGTGAGGCTCCGGTGGACCCGCACCGGCACGCTCAGCCGTCGGCGCCAGGGCGGCTCCAGGGGGTCCTCCCCGCCCGGGGTCACGACGACCACCCGGCCGCCGGGGCGCACCCGTTCGGCCCAGCGGGGAAGGACCCGGCGTATGACGCCCACGGCGTCTTCGCCGCCCGTGCCCGCGGAGCGCCCGTAGGGAAGGTCGGAGAGAACGGCGTCGAACGGGCCGGCCAGCTCGGGGCCGTCCACGGTCCCGGCGTCCCCCACGACCATCGCCTCGGCGACGAGACCCAGGTGGGCGAAATTGCGGAGGGCTCCCTGGACCATGGTCGGGTCCCGGTCGATCCCGACCACCCGAGCCCCCAGCAGCGCGGCCTCCGCGAGCAGCGCGCCCGTCCCGACGAACGGGTCGACCAGCCGGGCACCGGACCGGGGTCGGGCCAGGTTCGCGGTGGCGCGGGCGAGTCGGGGGTCGAGCCCGACCGGACGGCGGAAGGGAAGCTTCGACAACCGTCGGCCGGCGACCGACCGTCGGTCCACGGGAGCGAGCTCCTCCATCCACACCGCGGCGTCCCCTTCACCGGCCACCTTCCAGAAGCGGCGGTCCGGATGGGTGAGGTCCACCGTTCCCCCGCCGGCCTTCCACCGACGCCCGGCGGCCAGCACCGCTTCATCGATCCCACCGCCCGTCGGTCGACCGAGCGGCCGAAAGACCGCGGACGTTCCGGCTTCGGCGGGCACGAGAATCCCTTCTGAACTCAGTACCGGCTCGACCAGGCATCGGTGAGCCAGCGCCAGACGGCTAGCGAGCTGGTCGGCGGCCGGGCGGGGGAGTTCGACCTCGTAGAGCGTTCCCGACCCGCCGACCGGCCCCACCGGTCGGCCCCCCAAGGCTTCCGCGGCGGCTCCCACCTCCGCGAACGCGAGAGCCTGGCTTTCGCCCGAGGTCTCGACCCAGATACGGCTCATGACCGGTCGTCGGCACTCCAGTCCCGCAGTCGACGCCGAACCGACTCCGTGTGAGACCCCTCCCAGTACTCGTGGCCGCAGGTGGCGCAGCGGTAGATGCAGGGGCCGGACTTCGGCCCGGGACCGGTGTCCGTGGACCGGTCGGGGGGAAGCTCCTCCGGGTCCGGGCGGAGCGGACCGTTGCAGAGCGTACAGCGCACGCACCGAGGCTCGGTCGGTAAGTCGGGGAACCGGCGCTTCAGCTCGCGCCACTGACCGGCGATCCCGAGCTGCGTTAACAGCACGGCACCCGGGACCCGTGCCGCCAGGGCCCGGTCGCGCGTCAACAGAACCCGCCCCTCCGCCCGCGCCCGGGCCGCGACCTCCTCGTCGCGAAGCCCCGTGGCATACGCGGTGTCGAGGCCGGTCATCCGCAAGTACCGGGCGAGCCGGCCGAGCATCTCGTCGGCCCACCAGGACTCGGGCAACCCGTCCGCCTCCCTACCGGCTCGGGACAAACCTTGTGGCTCTTATACCGGGAGCCTCCTCTAATCGCTGCTCGAATCCATGCGGTTGTTTGGGACCAACGGCATTCGTGAAGTGGTCGGCGACAAGCTCACCGCGCCGTTCGTGGCGCGCGTGGCGGCCGGCATCACCACGGTCCTCCACCCATCGGACTCCTTGGTCGTCGGGTGGGACGCCCGCACGTCGAGCCCCGAGATCGCCCATATCGTCTCGTCCACTCTCGCCCTCGCCGGCCATTCCGTCGCCGAACTGGGCGTCCTGCCCACGCCCGCGGTGCAGTATCTGGTGCCCCGACTGAAAGCCCAGCTCGGCGTGATCGCGACCGCCTCGCACAACCCCCGTGAGTTCAACGGTCTCAAGTGCATCGCAGCGGACGGGCTCGAGGTCCCGCGCTCGGTCGAATCGGCCATCGAGGAGGCGGTCGAGGCCCACCGCGTACGGACGGTCGGCTACGACGCCGTCGGCTCGGTCTACCCGGTCACGGACGGGGCGGACCGGTACGTCGACGGAATCGTCCATCAGGTCGATAGCGCGCGGATCCGCCGGCGGAACTTCACCGTCGTGCTCGATTGCGGGAATGGGGCGAGTGTCGTCAGCAGTCCGATGCTGCTCCGGAAACTCGGATGCCGAGTCATCACGCTCAACGGGAACCCGGACGGTACGTTCCCGGGCCACCTCTCGGAGCCGACCGAGGCGAACATCCAAGACCTCATCCGAACGGTCCCGGCGGTGGGCGCGGACCTGGGCATCGCCCACGACGGCGACGCGGACCGTGCGGTATTCGTGGACGCGAGCGGCCGATTCGTCCCGGGCGAGGAGACGCTGGCCCTACTCGCACGGGATGCGGTCGAGCGGGCCGGCGGAGGGATCGTCGTGAGTCCCGTGTCCGCGTCCCTGAGCCTCGAGGATGCGGTCCGGCCGTTCGGAGGCTCGGTCATCTACACCCGCGTCGGCTCACCGGCCGTCACCCACGAGATGCAGGCGCAGAAGGCGGTGTTCGGCGGCGAGGAGAACGGGGGCCTCATCTTCCCCAAGTTCCAGTACGCCCGGGACGGCGGCATGTCCGCAGCGGGCCTGCTGGACCTGCTCGCCCGGCTCGACCAGACTCTCACGGAAGCGTTGTCCACGGTGCCGCGGTACGCGCTCGTGCGGGAGAAGGTCGCCTGTCCCGTGGACGCCCGGGGGCGTGTGATGGAGTCCGTCGAGGCGGCGTTCTCTCGCGGCGCCGACCGGGTCGTGACCCTGGACGGGGTGAAGGCGTTCCGTGACGGCGGGTGGATCCTCCTGCGTCCCTCCGGCACCGAACCACTGCTACGGATTTTTGCGGAATCCAAGGACCCGGCCCAGGCGCGGGCCCTCGCGGACGAGGGCGTCGCCGCCGTCAAACGGGCGCTCGCCGAGTCCGCTTCCGCCCGGTAGTCCCGCTATCGGACCAGGGGTCCGAGCACGAGGAGACCGAACAGCAGCAACACCGTCACCGCGAGCGTCACCGCCGAGAGCGATCGCTCCCCGTTGCGCGTGAAGTAGTAGCATCCCGAGACGACCCGAACGATCGGGGTCGCCACGAGGACCACGAGACCGAGCGTCAGGTAGGCGGTGGGTTCTCCGGCGGCCAGCCCACCGAGGAACCCGGAGGCGGTCAGGTACCCGAGGATGGGGTTGTTCGCCAGGATCTGGGACGAGTCGACGCCCGGATGCCGGAGGTGGTACGCGACCAGGGCCACGACGAGGATCCCAAGGGATGAGAGCAGGCCGACCCGCAGCACGAGGGCCATCCGTCCGTAGGCAGTCGGCGGAAGGTCGTGGAACTCGGATGTCGGGCGGCTCACAGGACCCCCAAGCCCCTCAGGATCGTCTCGACGGCCAGGATGACCACCACGGGGGCGAAGATCCAGCGGATGGTCTGGTTGTGGAGGCGGGGCAGGATCCGACTGCCGACGTACGCGCCGACCGCCGTGCCGATCGCGACCGGACCGGCGATGAGCGGATTCACGTAGCCCGCCGCGAAGAGCACGCCGGCGCCGGCGGCGGCCGTCACGCCCATCATGAAGTTGCTCGTCGCCGTCGAGACCTTCATCGGGAGCCGCAGGTAGTGTTCGAGGGCGAACACCTTGAACACACCGGCCCCGATCCCGAACGTACCCGAGACGAGACCCGCTCCGAACATCACGCCGAGCGCCGGCGTCGTCTCGGCCGCCCGGTAGTGGACCGGGGCGCCGGTCGCCCGGTCCAGGTACGTCCCTTCGAGATGCAATCGGACCGACCGGTCGTCCGGCGGGTGCGCCGCGGCGCTTTCGTCCTTCGGACCCCGGAGCGAGCCCGGCACGACGGCCAGCAGGACGACGCCCAGCGCGACCAGCAAGCCGTCCGTGAGGTCGGCGTGGGTCAGGAAGACGGTCAGCGTCGCACCGATCAGTGCCCCCGGCACCGTGGCGATCTCGAGGAACATGCCGATCCGCAGGTCGCTCAGTCGGTCCCGAACGTAGGCCGCCCCCGAACTCGAGGAGGTCGCGAGGATGGTGATGGCTCCGGTGCCGATGGCGTCCGGAACGGAGACGCCGAAGAACACCAGCAAGACCGGTATCATGACCACCGCGCCGCCGAGGCCCACCAGCGAGCCCACGAGGCCCGCGAGGACCGAGATCAGGACCAGGAGGACGACCAGGAGGGCGAGGTCCACGGGACCCCGAGTCGCGGCACGGGAAAAGCGCGACGCGGGAGCCGGGTCCCGAGCCGGTCCTCGGGCAACCCTATACCTCCCCCCACTGTAGCACGGGCGAGGAGCTGTTCGTGCAGCCTCGAGGGGACCGCATCGCGCCGGGGGCGCCCGGCATGCCAC
The DNA here is from genome assembly GCA_030038605.1 of Thermoplasmata archaeon. Taxonomy (GTDB): domain Archaea; phylum Thermoplasmatota; class Thermoplasmata; order Lutacidiplasmatales; family UBA184; genus Lutacidiplasma. The sequence goes on from JASHSU010000076.1 coordinate 8,689, forward strand.
CCCGCTGGTCGCATTCGAACAAGGAGGGCATCGGGACGGCCTATTCGGCCGACTCCCGGCTCTGGTTCACGGTCTGGCGTGGGACCGTCACGGAAGTCTACTTCCCGACGATCGACCAACCTCAGCTCCGAGACCTCGAACTCCTCCTGACGGACGGCGCCGGGCTGTTCCACGAGGAAAAGCGTGACCTAACGCCGAAGACCGAACGGCTGGGCGAACCCGGCCTCGGCTACCGGATCCACTCGGAGGGACCGGACCGTCGGTACCATCTCGAGAAGACCGTGATCTCGCACCCGCACCTCCCCTGCCTGCTCGTTCGGGGCCGGCTCGAGCTCCACGACCCCGACCTGGCCGGGCACCTCCGCTTGTTCGCCCTCGCCGCTCCGCACCTGCGGGTCGGGGGCTGGGGGAACAACGCCAGCGTCCAGGAGATCCTCGGGCACCAGATCCTCCTGGCGGAGAAGGACGGGATGGCCCTGGCCCTCGGCGCCGACCGTCGGTTCCTTTCGGCTTCGGTCGGGTACGTCGGGGCCAGCGACGGATGGACTCAGCTCCAGGCCCATCGGACCCTCGCCCCGGAGTACGACCAGGCGCCCGACGGTAACGTGGCGTTGACGGGCGAGATCGACCTGACCGGCACCGACCACTTCACTCTCGGACTGGCGTTCGGCACCAGTCCGGCGGCGGCCGTCACGGCCCTCTTCCAGAGTCTCGGCCCCCCGTTCACGACGGCGGAGCGGCGGTATCTCGCCCAGTGGCGAAGGACGGAGCGCCCCGACGGTCTCAGTGCGGCGGCGACGCACCGGGTCCCGCCGCTCTGGGAGGCGAGTCGGGCGATCCTGCTGGCCCACGAAGACAAGACGTTCCCGGGCGCGTTCATCGCCTCGCTCTCGATCCCGTGGGGGAGTTCGAAGGGCGACGAAGACCCGGGCGGGTACCATCTCGTCTGGGTGCGGGACCTCTTTCACGCCGCCACCGGCCTGCTCGCCTGCGAAGTGCGCGAGGCCCCGCTGCGGGCGCTCATCTACCTGGCCACCCGACAAGCCCCGGACGGTGGCTTCCCCCAGAATTTTTGGCTGGACGGCCGACCCTACTGGCGCGGGGTCCAACTGGACGAGGTGGCGTTCCCCATCCTGCTGGCCGGCAAGCTCGAACGGATGCATGCCCTGCTCGAGTTCGACCCGGTGCCGATGGTGCTGCGCGCGGCGCGCTTCCTCATCCTTCAAGGCCCGCCCACCGAGCAGGACCGATGGGAGGAGGTGAGCGGGTACTCCCCGTCGACGCTGGCGGCCACCGTCGCGGCCCTCGTCGTCGCCGCCGGATTCGCCCGGCGGACCGGGTGCCCCGACACGGCGACCTTCATCGAGGAGTATGCGGACTTCCTGGAAACCCACATCGAGGCCTGGACCACGACGCGACGCGGCACTCTCGTACCCGAGATCCCCCACCACTACGTCCGCATTCGGCCCGCCCCGGTCGACGACCCGAATCCGGACGAGGGGCCGGACCTGGGGACGATCCACCTCTCGAACATCCCTCCGGGACAGCCGGCGGATTTTCCCGCCGAGCAGGTCGTCGACGCGGGGTTCCTGGACCTGGTGCGATTCGGTCTCCGAAGGGCCGACGACCCCCTCATCGTCGACTCGCTCCGAGTGGTGGACCGTTGCCTCAAGGTCGACACACCCTACGGCCCGGTGTGGAGGCGCTACAATCACGACGGCTACGGGGAACAGGACGACGGTCGACCGTTCATGGGTTGGGGCGTCGGTCGCGCCTGGCCACTGCTGACGGGAGAGCGCGGGCATTACGTGCTCGCGCGGGGCGGCGACGCCAAACCGTACCTCCGGGCGCTCGAGGGCTTCGCGACGTCGACGGGGCTGCTCCCCGAGCAGGTGTGGGACGGACCCGACCGGCCGGAGCGGTACCTCGCGCTCGGGCGGCCGACCGAGTCGGCCACCCCGCTCGTGTGGGCGCACGCCGAGTATGTCAAGTTGCAGCGCTCGATCCAGGACGGGGTAGTGTTCGACCGCGTCCCCGAGGCCGCGGAGCGGTACCTGAACCGTCACCCCGACCACCCGTGGCGGGAGATCTGGAAGTTCAATCGACAGGTCCACCACGTCGGGGCCAACGCCCACGTGCGGGTGATCGTGGCCGCGCCGTTCCGGCTGCACGTCTCGTCGGATGGTTGGCAGACGGTCGAAGACCTGGATTCTCACCCGACCGACCTGGGAGCCCACTACGTCGACCTCGGGCCTCTCGAGGTGCCCGGACGGGCCTGGACGTTCACGTTCTACTGGCCGGAGTCGGGTCGCTGGGAAGGCCGAGATTACACCATCGTGGCCCGCGGGCCTCACGACATGTCGGACCACGCCCGACCGTGAGCCCGATCGCACGGAGGGCCTCGGTCCCGGCCGTTCGACGGAGCAAACGGTAAGTCTCCGCGGACTCCGCTCGACCGTGGTGCGGCGATCCTTCACGGCTCGGCTCGAGCGCCCTCCCGGCGTAGGAACGTGGACTTTCGCACCCGTCCCGGATGGGGTGCGCGACGCGCTCGGTCTCCGCGCGCACGTACGCGTCCGGGGTTCGATCGACGGCGCGCCGTTCCGGTCGTCCCTCCTCCCCCGGGGAGGAGGCCATCTGTTCGTCGTGGTCCCCCAGCCGGTCCGAGACCAGATCGGGAAGCGGGCGGGCCAGACGGTACGCCTCGAACTCGAGGTCGACCCGAAGCCGCCGACGATCCGAGTACCTCCGGATTTCCGGCGCTCCCTGGGAGCCGCCGCACCGCGATTCCAGCAGCTCGCCCCCTCGCACCGTAAGGCCTTCGTCGCATGGATCGAGGAGGCGAAGCGCCCGGAGACCCGGGAGCGTCGCATCCGAGAGGCGGTGCAGATGGTGCGAGAAGGCCGCAACCGCAACTGACGCGCGGCGACCTCTCAGTCGGTCGCCGCCCGGACCGGCGTCGGACCGGCCCCGGAACGCACCCGTTGACGGGATCGGTGGTAGGCCACCAGGTAGATCGCCGACGGGAGGATCTGCAACGCCCCGATCTCGGCCGACTGCGTCTGGAGTGCGAGGATCGGGGCGGTGTTGAGGACGAGGCCGGACGTGGCATCCCCTACGGCGATCGAGAGCAGGGGGTAGAGGATCGCGTACTGGAGTAGGGCAATGAGGACCCCGAGGGCCAATGCGGCCCAGAGGAGGAGTTGCGTAGTCCGGTCGGCGAGGGCGTACGGGAGCAGCACGTACCCGAGGCCGGTCAGGGAGGCCGCAACGATCCCCAGGAGGAAGACGACGCCCAAGTCTGTGCCGAGCTGGTTACCGATCTGCGCCACGGACCCGCCGGCCGAGGCGGCGGAGAGGACGCTCTCCACCAACCAGAGGGCGGCACCGATCACGACGGCGATCCCGAGCAGGATGCAGGTACCCGCCAGAACGACGTTGGCCTGATGTTGCGACGGGAAGGCGCGACGCCCGGACCAGAGCAGGTAGACCCCGGCGAGGATCACCAGGTATCCCACGAAGCTGATGTATGGGATCCAGACCAGGGCGAAACCGACCATCATGGTCGTGAGCCCGGAGACCGTCCGCTCGCGGCTTCGGCCCTCGGCCTGACGGGCCACGTCCTCGGGAGAGGGGCGTTCGGAGGGGAAGGGAGGGGCGTCCTCGTCCGAGCCCGCCGGAAGGGGAGACAACTCCCCCTTGGCCACACGGTCGGCCTCGACGACCGTGTCCCAGTTTTCGTCGTCCTCCGGCGAAGGAGGAGTTGGGGGCGTGGGCCCGGTTGAAGTGGGCTCCGGGGCTCGCACCATCAACGGGTCACGAGCGTCCACGGTCGGGGGAGCTCGACTTCCCCGGGGCGGATAATCGTTCTGTTCTCGAGATTCGGCGAGGGGTTCCGCCGCGCCGGACCGCGCGTCGGTCGTCCTAAATAGGTTCGTCGTTTCCGAACGGGACGGTGGTTCCTACGCAGTCGGGCATGGTGAAACTCCCCACGTGGTATCGTGCGTTCGCGATCGTTGTCGGAGTCTTCTCCATCGGACTGGCCCTCATTGTCCTCGTGGACCCGTTCCTCGCCATCTGGCTCCTCATCTTCTTCCTCGCCCTGGCGCTGCTCACGATCGGGATGGACCGGCTGATCGCGGGCGTCACGGGGCATCCGTTCGGCTGGATGGGACCCATGGGACCCGGCGGCATGATGGGCGGCCCGTCCTCGCCGCCCGGCAACTCCCCTCCGCCCTCGCATCCCTGACGAACCCGGCGACGGCCCTCGCTGCCGGAGAGGTCGTCCGGCCGTGATTCCCTGGCCCCAGGTCGCCGTTCTCGCGTTCTTCGCCACCAGCATGGCCGTCATCACGGCCGTCGCGGTGCGGTGGACGGCGTTCGCCCGCAGTTACTCCCGGGCCGGGCTGGTCCTATTCCTTCTGCTGATGATGGCGGGCATGTTCGTCGGCGTGCTCGTCTACTACGCTCGAGGAGGGCTGTCCGGTGAGATCGCGGGCCTCTGGACGGCGACCGCGATCATGTCAGCGAGCGTCTTCGTACTCTTCGTCGGGTTCTTTCGGGACTATCGGGTGGCCGACCGACCCGAAGGGTCCCCTGGGCCGGGTCCCGCGCGCGGCCACCTCGTCGCAACCGTGATCGTGCTCGTGCTGGCGAACGAGTTCTTGATGGGCTGGTCGTTCAGCCTCCTGGCAGGAACCTTCCCCTCGGGCCTCGGCGGCATTCTCTCCGACCCGGGCGGTGTCGTCACGTCGGCGATCCTCTCTCCGTGGTTCGTCTTTCCCATGGCGCTCGAGATGGCCCTGGCCGTGCGGTGGTTGCGTTCGGAATTCTCCGGACTCGTCGCCGAGCTGTTGCTCGTGCAACCCCTCATCATGCTCTGCTCGCCCCCCACCCTCCCGCTCTTCCTCTGGCAGGTGGTCACGACCGTGGCGGCCAGTCTGTCCATGGCCCTCGCCCTGGGGCTTCTCTTTCGCTCGATTTTTCGAGGCGAGGCCCTCTCCCGGGTCGGCTTGCTCTACGCGACCGGATTGATCGCGTCGTTGGGTGCGATGGCCGGCGGACTCTATCTCTGGGCGGAGGACGGGAATCAGTGGCTCCTCGCCGCGGCGGTCCTCGCCCAGATGATCGTCTTCCTGGCGGCCGTGGCCGAACCGGCCCGGTTCGGCGGCTCCCCGAAGGAGGTGACGGCGCCCTCGGGTGTGGACCCGTCGCTCGACGCGCGCGCGGCGGGCGTCGCCCCCGGCTCGACCGGGCCCGTCCGTTAGTTACGGAATTCGTAGTATGAACACAGGCATTAAGCCGCGGTCGTGCCGTCCACGGCCGAACTGAGCGGCGCGCGCTTCCGATGAACGTCGACCTCCTGCTGTTCGCGATCGTCGCGGCTGCGATGACGTGCGTTTCGGCGTTCTTGATCCAGGCCGCCGTCGAGTCACGGGCCCGCGCCCGCAGCTGGGTCGCGCTCTACCTGCTCGCCATGATGGGCGAGATGTGGATCTCGGTCGTGGTCTACCTGAGCTCCCCCACGGTCTCTCGACTGGTGGCCGGGCTCGCCGTCAGCAGCTTCCTGATGGTCCTGACGGTCCTCCCCGTCTTGGCCGGGTTGGCCCGCAGCCGTTCCCGGGGTTCCCCCGCGACCCTCGTCGAGGACGTCCCGGTCCGGTTCGGAGGGGGGCTCGCCTCCTTGCTCGCGGCGACCCTGCTGGTCAACGAGTTCCTCATGAGCTGGGGACTTCAGCTGGCGACAGGGACCGTCCCGTTCGGCGGGAGTGCCCTCGCCGGTTTTGTCGCGGTCGTGAACTCGCCCTGGTTCCTCTTCACCATGGCCGGCGAGATGGCGCTCACCGCCGTCCTGATCCGTCGCCGCATCCCGCGGCCGCTGTTCGCCTTCCTCGTCGTCCAATCCGGCATCATGGCCCTCTCCCCGCCGGCCCTCGTGTCGCCGCTGTGGACTCAGGTCGCGATCTACGGCTCGAGCGTCCTCATGATCGGACTGTTCGTCTATCTCTTCGAGTACCTGTACCGTCACCGCCAGTTCCCGTCCGCCTTCGGCAGCTACCTGGTGGCCCTAGTGAGCGTGTACGGCCTCATGATGGTCGGGACGTTCGTCTGGCAGTACTTCGGCGACGGGACGACATTCGCCGTCTCGGTCGTTCTCGAGATGGTCGTCGTGTACCTCGCGGTGGCCCGACCGGCCCTCTTCCAGGACAGTCCGGCCCTCCCGTGGCAGCTACGCCCCGGCTGGACGACCGCTCTGCTCTCCGGCGTCTTCGTCGCCGAGCTGGGCATGGGGGCCGTGCTGAGCGTCCAGCTGGACCCGGCGGACTACCTGGGTGCGTTCCTTTTCCTGCCGCTCGCCGGTCCTCCGGGAACGGTCCTGTTGAACGCCCTGTCGAACGGTTTCTGGTTCTTCGCGACGGCCGCTGCCTCGAGCTGGTTCCTCATCATGATGGGCGCGGAAATGGGGGCCCTGGTGGTCTTCAAGTTCCGCGAGACGAAGAACCTGGAGAATCGCGTCCGCCTCCTCCTGATGATGGGATGCTACGCGGCCTTCGCCGTCTTCTATCCCAGCATCTACTTCGCCCTGGTCTTCCCGAACGCCCCGAACCCGGCGACCGTTCCGGTGCTGGGATGGCCGATGGGCATCGGGTCGTATCCGCTCGCGGCCGGGGTCTTCGGCACCGTCCTGCTCACCTACGTGGTGCTCGGCGTCCTGACGGCGTTCTTCGGCCGTCGCGTCGTCTGCTCGGTCTTCTGCACGGCGCCCCTGATGTACCAGGGTACCGCGATCGATTCGATGAAATCGTTCAACCGCACGAGTCCGGTCGCCCGCAAGTACCTGTCGAGCCGGTTTTCCGCGGCCTACTCGCTCACGTTGGGGCTCGTCACCGTCGCCCTGGTGGGAACCTCCCTCCTCTCCTACCTCGACTCGACCGGAGCGGCCAACGTGTACATCCAAGGCAACGACCCGTCGGTTTTCTTCTTCGTCGCCTCGTTCTCGGTCGCCTGGTACGTCCTGTTTGTGGCCATCCCCTACGCCGGGAACTACAACTGCGTCACGATGGGCTGGTGCTACACCGGCATCCTCTCCGGCGCGATCCAGAAGATCGGAACTTTCAAGCTGAAGGTCCGGGACCGACAGGTCTGCCGCGACTGCACGACCGTCGATTGCGCCAAGGGCTGCCCGGTCGGGCTGGTCGACATGCCCGGGCACTTTCGGGCCACTGGCGAGTTCCGGAGCACGAAGTGCTGCGGCGTCGGGGACTGCGTGGAGGACTGCCCGTACGACAACCTGTACGTCTCGGACATCCGGCACACGGTGCGCCGGCTGCTGGGCCGGCCCGAGACCCGTCCGCGGGCCACCGGACACACGCCCCAACCCCGGGGCGGCGCGCGGGGGCGCCCGACGGTGAGCGCCGTACCGTTCACGCTGGAGGAGGGCGCGGTCCCGCTCCCCATGGTCGGCTCCGCCGTCGAGCCGAGCCCCGCCTAGCGGGGGACGCGCACAGCCGGGTCAGGGCGTCCAGGACGCTCCGCCGTAGCCGTCCGGCGTCTTGGGCGGGGTGCTGCCCCCGAACGGGTCCGGCCGAGGTTCGGGCGCCCGCCCGTGCTTCTTCGCGAGGTAGGCGTCAATGGCGGCGGCCACGCGCTCGCCCGCACCCATCGCGTGGACGACCGAGCGGCCGCCCGTCGCGAAGACCCCCTCGACGTCGGTCATCTCGTCCGAGGCCTTACCCTCGGGCCACCCCATCGAAGCGAACTTGAAGTCGTAGGCCGGATCGAACCCCGAGAGGTCGGCCACCTCGCCGACCGCGACGATGATCATGTCGCACGGGATGGTCTCCTCGGAGTTCGGGACCGTGACGAGCGAGCGTCGCCCCTTGGCATCGGGAGGACCGTGCTCGGTCCGCTCCACGACCAGGCCCTCGACGTGGTCGCTGCCGAGGATCGCCTTCGGCGCCCGATAGAAGACGTACTCGACGCCCTCGATCTCCCCACCGCTCTTCTCTTCCTCGGTCGCCTTCATGTCCTCGGGCCCGCGGCGGTAGACCAGCTGCACGGGGCCCCCCTCGGTGAGCCGGCGGGAGGAGCGCGCGGCGTCCAGGGCGACGTCCCCCGCCCCGATGACCACGACCTTGCGCCCCTTCCGACCCAAGAGCCCTTGGGGGCCCATGTTCATCGCGAGGAGGAACGGCAGGGCGTGGTACACGCCGGGGAGATGCTCGCCGGGGATGCCGAGTTCTCGCGCCTTGGAGGCCCCGATCGTGACGAGGACCGCCTGGTACCCGTCGGCGAGCAGGCTCTTGGGCGTGAAATCGACGCCGGCGCGCTTGCCGACGACGAACGTGATGTCCAGGTTCTTCCACCGAGCCAGGTCGGTCGCCAGGTCGTCGGGGTCGAGATGGTACCGGGGGATCGTGTTCACCTGGCCCCCGACGAACGGTTCCGTCTCGTAGACCGTGACCGGGTG
>JASHSU010000077.1 GCA_030038605.1 Thermoplasmata archaeon
TCTACGCCTTCCGCCTTAACGACCGGGCCGTTGCCGAAGGGCTCGGCCGGCTGTACGGCGCGACCGACCCGGCACGGTTCTTCCGCGCGGTCGACCGGTTCCGCAAGGCCTCCCCCTCCGAGTTCCGGGGCGAGCTCGAGGCGGCCGGGGTCGCGCCGGGGAAGGCCGGCGAGGTCGGCGAGATCCTCGGAGGCGCGGGCCCGGGGATCGCCCCGGCGCGGGCCGGGGCGTACCTGAAGGACCTCGCCGCCCGCGGGTTCGACGACCGAGCCCGGGAAGGGGTCGCCCGGGTCGAACGGCTGCTCGCGCTGCTCGACCGGGTCGGGCTCTCCGACCGCGTCGTCTACGACCCGACGATCGTCCGCGGGCTCGCCTACTACACCTCCACGGTGTTCGAGGCGTTCGCCCGGGGCGGGGACGGCCGGGCCGTCTTCGGCGGGGGCCGCTACGACCACCTCATCGAGCTGTTCGGCGGGCCCTCCGTCCCGGCGGCCGGGCTTGCGATCGGGGACCAGACGCTCGAGGTACTGCTGCGCGGCGCCGGGCGCTGGCCGGACGGCGAGCCGCCGCTCGATACCTACGTCGCGGTCGCCAAGCCGGAGCTCGCGGCGGAGGGGCTTGCCCTGGTCGAGAAGCTGCGTCGCCAGGGGGTGGCGGCGGACGGCGACCTGCTCGGCCGCTCCCTCTCCCGGCAGCTCAAGGAGGCGGCGCGTCGGAAGAGCCGCCGGGCCCTGATCGTGGGGCTGCGGGAGGCGGCGCCGGGTGCGGTCGTGGAGCGTGATCTCGCGACGGGTGCCCAGCGTGAGATCGCGCCGGATGCTCCGGAACGACCGGCGTGATCCCCTCGAACGTCTCGCCGTCCCAGAGCAGGATCCCCGGCGGGCTCTCCGCCCCGTCGACGTACCCGTACCAGTAGACGACCGCGCCCTCGCCGAAGATCTCGGTGTAGGGGGCGAGCTGCCGCCGCAGGTTCTTGCGCAGCTCGACGTCGTCGCCGAAGTTCGCCTTCGACTCGATCCAGGTGAGCTTCTGTCCGTTGTAGAGGATCGGCTCGTCGAGAAGGGCGTCCGGGGTCTTCGCGTACTTGCCGCGGAGGTCCTTCTCGGTGCGGTAGCCGATCCCGTGTTTTTCCAGCCACGCCTGGAGCCGGTCCTCGCCCGTGCGGCCCCGCTCCCGCTGGCGCTCCATGCCGCCGGGGGAGTAGATGGGGTCCGCCGCAAGCAGTTCCTCGACCTCCCGTCGGATCCGGGCATCGGGCGCGGTCTCCGGGTGGAGGAACGTTTGCCAGACCCGTTTCCGCGGAATACCGAGTTCGCCGAGCATCTGCTGGCCCATCAGGACCGGCGGAAACCGCCACTCGGCGGCGATGTCGCGGATCGTCCGGCCCCGCTTCCACTCGGCGACCAGGCGGGGCACCTGGCGCCGCACGACGTAGAATCGTCGCGTAGCGTCCCGGGTCACCCGGTGCGTATGGATGACGAACAGGAGCTCGGGGTCCCAATGTTCGGTGCGGGCCAATCGTTCGACGTCGTCGTAGGTCACAAGTGCGTCGTAGAGACGCTGGTAGGTCGCTCGGTCCATGGAATGGGCTGGGTCTCGAAGTGAGGTCCGGAGGCGGCTCAGGGGGGGTCGGTTGATAGAGGTTACTCACGCCAGTCGAGACCGACCGTACGGAGCCCGACCTTCGCGATCGGGGGCAATCGGCGCTTGTGCCGCGTGGCGAGGACGCGCTCCGCGACGGCGCGCACGGTCTCGAGGGGAACCCCCGTCCGGTCGGCGATCTCCTCGGGGCGCAGGAGCTGCTCGATCCCGTAGAGGACCCGGTCCAGGTCGACGTAGGCGACCCCGAGTTCTTCCTCGTCCGTCTGACCCTCCCAGAATCCCGCACTGGGGGCCCGTTCCCGGATCGCCGAGGGCAGACCGAGCTCCGCGGCCAGGGCTCGGACCTGGGTCTTGTACAGGTCCCCGATCGGCAGGAGGTCCACGCCCCCGTCGCCGAATTTGGTGAAGTACCCTTGCAGGAGCTCGGACTTGTTGCCCGTGCCAAGCACGAGGCGCCGGCGCTCCCGGGCGAGGGCGTACAGTGTCATCATCCGAAGGCGGGCGACCGAGTTGCCGACCGTCGTCCGGTCCGTCAGATCGGGAAGGGCGGAGCGGAAGGCCGCCAGGGTGGGGCCTAGGGGCACGACGCGGTGCTCGATCCCGAGCGTATGCGCATACGCTTCCGTCTCCTGGCGCAGCGCTTCGGGAAAGCCGTCCACCGGGAGCAGGACGCCCAGCACCCGATCCGGTCCGAGGGCATCGACCGCGAGGCGGGCGCACAGGGCACTGTCGATGCCACCCGAGAGACCCAGGACGACGCCTTCCGCGGCGGGCGGGCCCGCGTGGGCCGACAGGAATTGTCGAAGGGTGGAGGCCGTGTGCGACGGGAGCCGGGGCGTGAGCGGGTTCACGCGTCCACCCCGAGGGGCTCGAGGGCTCCTTCGGCGGCCCACTCGGCCTGGCAGGAGCACTCGGGCGCAGCGAGCTCCTCGAAGCGCTGATGGAGGGACGCGGACTCGATCGCGGCCAGGACCTCGCGGTCGCAGCGTCCACAGTTGTGCGGACCCCGCGGCAGGCCGCCGGCGGTCGGGAACGAAACGAGCCGGCGGCCCTGCCGGACATCCGCGCCCTCGCGGAGCGCGGCGACCACTGACCAAAGCCAGGGGGGCCGGTACCGCCCGCGCCGGTAGAGCCACTCCACGACCGTCCCGTTCTGAATGTGCACGGGATTCACGGAGAGCGCGTCGAAATGGGGTGCGGCTTCGCGAACGGACCGTACGACATCCCGGACCGACTCGGTCTCGGACAGATACGGCGGTTTGAGGAGAAGGTAGGCCTTGGCCCGGGCGCCGAGCGCGCGGACCCGGTCGCCGGCGGCCAGGTACTCGGACGGCGGCGCGTTCTTGTGCACGTAGCGACCGAGCACCGTCGGGTCCGTCGATTCGAGCCCGAGGGCCACCTCGAGCTCGCCGTCGAACGCCGAGCGGAGCGGGGTGAGCCGTTCGGCGACCGCGAACTCGGGAAGGGTCTCAAAGAGGAAGCGTCGGGCCCGGCCCGAGAACGCTCGAACGAATCGCTCCCGCGAGGCGGCGTCGACCTCCCGGTCGTCCAGGAAACTACCGGAAGTGTAGACCTTCACATACGGTTCCCCGTGATATCGAGCCAGGGCACGGGTCAACTGTTCGTCCAGTTCTTCGGGCGTCGCGGAACGTCCGAGCGTGTCCTTGGCGTAGCCGCACATTGAGCAGCCCTTCTCGTCGGCCCAGTAGCAGCCTCGGGTCCGCAGGATGAGGACGAAGGCGGAGACGACCTCCTCGCCGATCGCCTCCGATTCGACCCACTGATTGACGTACCGTCGTGCGTCGGCCGGCGGGGCCGGTGCAGGGCGCCGGTCGCGGGCCACCGTGCGCGCCAGCGATTCGGGCATCGGTACGGTCGACGTCTCCTTCCCGGCGCACCGGGATGGACCCTGGGGAGAACGCCGGGACTTGAGCCTTCGCCCCCCGCTCGGGATCGGATGGGCCCACGCGCCGGTTCGACGACCGGCGCGACGGGGCGAGCTCGTGCGTCGTGGACCGGTGGGGGTCCCTCAGGATTCGGTGAGTTCGAGCGAGACCGTGTCCCCGTCCTTGAGATGAAGGGTCTCCCGCAGGCAATCGGCCGCGACGAACTCCACCACGTCCTTGTAGTGCGTACGGTCCGGGTGAATCAGGTGGCAGGCCCGCCCATTCATCCGTGCGGCAAAGCAGGTCGCGCCCCCGAACGTGCGCCCGCTCGCCTGGAACCCGTCGATGCGGATCCCCGACCAGTCGCCGACGACGCCCGCCTTGCGGAGCGCTTCCCCGCTCAGGCGTACGTTGAGCGTCCCGGGGTACGGGGTGTACCCCAGTCGCTCGGTGAACTGTACGACGTAGCCGGGCTGACTGAGGTAGTATCGCCCCTCGCCCAGACCGCTGGTGACCTTGCCCGTGAACCGGAGTCGGGCCGGTCCCTCGAAGATACGGCGGTAGGTGTGATACTCCGAACGGAGGACCTCCATCGCCGGCGGGAGGAGCTGGATGCGCTGCCGGCGTTGGGCGAGCGAACGGGCGATGAGCCCTCGCTTTTCGAGGGCCACGAGGTACCGGTCGGCCGCCTGCTGGCTCACGCCGATCCGCTCCCCGACCTCGCGGGAGGTGAGCAGCGCCGGGGTGTGGTCGGCGCCGGCGTGGGCGAGCACCTTGAGCACGGCCAACGCTTCACCCTTCGGCCGGGGGCGCCCGTTCTCGGGCGGCGGCACCGGGTTCACGGCCCCTTGGGGGCGGCCTGGACCGCGTGGACGGTGACGACGTTCGAACCCCGGACGACGACGCGGCCCAGGTGCCGGCTGATTTCCGCGGTGGTCTCGTCCGCGTCGTCGAGCACGAGGTTCATGTGCTCATCGACGCCGAGCAGGGTCCCGGCCAGCTGGCGGGCGTCCTTGAGCAGCAGCGTGACGCGCTGACCGAGCAGTCGCTCGACCAGCGACGAGGGCGACTCCACCATCGGCGCTCCGACGGGTGGGCGGTCTTTAGGGTTGTGGGCTCGGCGAGAGCGGGAAGGCTAAGTCGTGGGACGGCTCGGGACCGGCATGAGCGCGTCCGGTGTCGTGGCCAAGGGCCTCGACCACGTCGTGGTCGACCGTTCTTCGATCGCGTGGGTCGGCGGGGAGACCGGCGACCTCGTCTACCGGGGCTTCGACGTGCGGGATATCGTCCCCGGCGTGGCGTACGAGTCGGCCGTCCACCTGCTCCTCCATGGGGACCCGCCCACGAGCGACCCGTCGCCCGAGGTCGTGGGGGCGTTACGGCGTGAGCGGCACCCTCCGGCGTCGTCGGAACGGGTCGTGGACGTTCTCGAACCGACCGTCCCCCCGCTCGAGGCGCTGCGGACGATCGTCTCGTCGCTCGGGGATGGTCGCTTCGGATACCCGCCCACGCTCGAGGACGGGTATCGACTGATCGCCCAGACACCGGTCCTCCTGGCACGGTTCGTCCGGCGGGCCCAGGGTCGGCCGCCGGTCGCGCCCGACCCGAACCTATCCCACGCCGCCGACTACCTGCACATGCTGACCGGGGCGACCGCCCGGCCGGAGCAGGTGGCGGCCCTCGAGTCGTATCTCGTGCTGCTCGCCGACCACGGCATGAACGCCTCCACCTTCGCGCTGCGCACCGCCATCTCCACCCAGTCCGACCTGGCCAGCGCGGCGACGGCGGCGCTGGCCGTGCTCAAAGGTCCGGTGCACGGGGGGGCCCCGAGCTTGGTCTCCGACATGCTCGACGCGGTCGGTTCGCCCGACCGGGCCGAGGCGTGGGTCGCCCGACAGGTCGCGGAGGACCGAGTCCTGTTCGGCTTCGGCCATCGCGCGTACAAGACCGACGATCCTCGCGCCGTAGTCCTCCACGCGATCGCCCGACGGGTCGCCGCGCCCGACCGACTGCTCTTGGCCGAGACCGTCGAGGCGTGTGCGCTGGCCGCGCTGCGGGCGGCCCATCCCCGGGCCCGTCTCTACACGAATGTCGAATTCTGGAGCGCCGTGGTGCTCGAGGCGGTCGGGCTGCCCCGGACGTTGTTCACGCCGACGTTCGCCGTGGCGCGCACCGCCGGCTGGACGGCTCACGCCCTCGAACAGGCGTCCGACAACCGGCTCATCCGGCCCGACCTCGAGTACGTGGGCCCACCCAAGGGCCGGTCGTGGCCCCGCGCCCTGCCGGGGCGCGGGACGACCGGCTGACGGCGCGACCTACGTCTTGCCGTCCGACTCGCCGGCGTCCTTGTCGACGACCTTGAAGTCGGCGTCGACGGGGCCGGTGCCGGACGGGGGACCGGTCGAGGCTTCGGGGCCGGGCTCCCCCGTCGGGGGCGCCTCGCCAGAGGGCGGGGGCGCACCCGCCTGGTAGAGCTTGGCGGCCAGGGCGTGCAGGGTCTGGGTCAGGTCGTCGACCTTCGTCTGGAGCTGTCCGGCCGTCACGTCCTTCTGCGCCAGGGTCTCCCGAAGCGCCGCGATCTTCGCCCGCACGTCGCTGGCCTCGGACTCGGAGATCTTCTCCTTCGCGTCGTTCAGGACCCGCTCGCCCTCGTAGGCGAGTGATTCGGCCTGGTTCTTCGCGTGGATGAGCTCCGCGCGGGCCTTGTCGGCGGCCGCGAACTGCTCGGCCTGGGCGACCATCTTGGCGACGTCGTCCTTGCTGAGCTTGTTCGAGGCGGAGATCGTGATCCCCTGCTTCCGGCCGCTTGCTAGGTCCTTCGCGCTGACGTTCAGGATCCCGTTCGCGTCGATGTCGAAGCTGACTTCGACCTGCGGGACGCCCCGGGGCGCCGGCGGGATACCGGTCAGGAGGAAGCTCCCCAGCGCGACGTTGTCCGCCGCGATCGGACGCTCGCCCTGGAAGACCTTGATCTCGACCGTCGACTGGTTGTCCGCCGCCGTCGTGAAGATCTGACTCTTGCGGGTGGGGATGGTCGTGTTCCGCTCGATGAGCTTGGTGAAGACTCCGCCCATCGTCTCGACGCCGAGGGAGAGCGGGGTGACATCGAGCAGGAGGACGTCTTTGACCTCACCGGCCAGAACGCCGCCCTGCACGGCCGCGCCCATCGCGACGCACTCCATCGGGTCGACGCCGCGCTCGATCGGGCGGCCGATGGCCGTCTCCAGGAACTTCTGAACGATCGGCATCCGCGTCGGGCCCCCGACGAGGACGATCCGCTCGATCTGCTCCCGGGAAAGTTTCGCATCCTTGATCGCCTGCTCGACCGGGGCCCGGCAGCGGTCCACGATCGGCCGGACCAGCTGCTCGAGCTGGGCCCGGGACAGGGTCAGCGCGAGGTGCTTGGGACCGTCCGCGGTCGCCGTGAGGAACGGCAGGTTCACCTGGGTTTCCAGAGTGGAGGAGAGCTCGATCTTCGCCTTCTCGGCGGCGTCGCGGACCCGCTGGGCCGCCATCTTGTCTTTACGGACGTCGACGCCGGATTCCTTCTGGAACTCCGCGGCGATCCAGTCGGTGATGGCGGTATCCATGTCGGTCCCGCCCAGCTGGGTATCCCCGCTGGTCGAGAGGACTTCGAACACGCCGTCCCCGAACTCCATGATGGTGACATCGAGCGTTCCTCCGCCCAGGTCGAAGACGAGGATCTTCTGATTCTTACCGGCCTTGTCGAGACCGTAGGCCAGGCTCGCCGCGGTGGGCTCGTTGATGATCCGGACGACCTCCAGGCCCGCGATCGCCCCCGCGTCCTTGGTCGCCTGGCGCTGGTTGTCGTTGAAGTAGGCCGGTACGGTGATGACCGCCTTCTCGACCTTCTCACCGAGGAACGCTTCGGCGTCCCGCTTGATCTTCTGGAGCAGGTAGGCCGAGAGCTGCTGCGGCGTGTACTTCTTGCCGTAGATCGTGTACACGTAGTCGCTGCCCATCTTCCGCTTGAACGCGGTGACGGTGCCTTCCGGGTTGGAGACGGCCTGACGGCGGGCGGGTTCGCCCACGATGAGCTGACCGTCCTTCGTGAACGCCACGTACGAGGGGAACGCCTTCCCCCCGCCGACGGTCGTCCCTTCGGCGCTCGGGATGATGACGGGCCGGCCCCCTTCGAGGAAGGCGGCGGCCGAGTTGCTGGTTCCTAGGTCGATTCCGATGATTTTTGCCATGGTCTGCTTGGGGTGGCCACCCCGACCGGGTCGGGCCGACCTCCCCCTCCGCTAACGTCATCAGTAAGTCTGCACTCATATAAAAAGACAACCAAGCGCCCACCTCGAAGAAGGCCCACGGGTGGCCCCGGGCGTTACCAGCCGACCCAGAGGCATCCCAGCAGGACCGCTACGGTCAGTCCCGCCAGCGGAAGCCCCGTGCGGACGAAGTCGCGCAACGAAAGTCGGACGCCCCGCTGCCGCGCGGCTCCCACCACGATCAGATTGCTCGCGGCCCCGATGAGCGTGAGGTTGCCCGCGAGCGTACTGCCGGCGGCGAGCGCCATCCAGGCGAGCGGGGTGCCGCTCCCGTAGCCGACCCCGTGCAGGACCGGTAACTGTAACGCCGTCCACGGCACATTGCTCACGACCTGCGAACCCAGCAGCGAGGTTCCAACGATGGCGACGACCCCGGCGTGGGAATCCCCCGGACCCGGGATCGGGAAGTACCCCTCGACCGCGGAGATCACTCCGCCCTGGACGGCCCCGGCGACCACGACGAAGAGGCCCAGAAACAGGAGGAGGATGGGCCACTGCACCTCCCGCACGGTCCGCCACCGGTGCGAGCTCAGCAGTAGCGTGACCCCGGCTCCGGCCAGGGCTATCGCCCACGATGCGATCTCCGGCGTACCGAACGCCGCGGACGCGAGATCCGTCCCGACGAGGGCCGCCAGGGTCGCGGGAAGGAGTACGAGCACCGGCTGGTCCGTCACCCTCCGGGCCCAGTCCCCCGGCGGGAACAGCCGCGCCCGATCGACGTCGTGCGGGCCCGCGGGGTCTCCTTCGGCCGGCAAACGGTCGCGGTAGACCCATCGGAGGAACAGCGCTCCGACGACGAGGTTCACCGCTGTCGGCAACGCGAGGTACCGGACGAAGACGACCAGGGGGAAGGCGAGCCCGCTCGAGTAGGCGACCAGGAGGTTCTGGGGGTTGCCCCAGGGCAACAGGGTACTGCCGACCGTCACCGCGTACGCGAGAACGAGCAGTAACGGCCGGGGATCCGCGCGCAGCCGGACGGCCACGGCGATCAGCACCGGAACCCCGATCAGCACGAGGGCATCGTTGACGACGAGGGCGGAGACGAGCCCGATGCCGAGGAACAGGACAAGGGGTAGGTCTCGGGGGCTGCGCGTGCGTCCGACGAGCCATCGGGCGAAATGGTCCACCGCACCCGACCGGTCCAGCGCGGCGGTCAGGACGAACAGGGCGAGAAGGAAGCCGATGATCGGGAAGGCCCCCACCGCCGCGTTGGCCGCCAACCCGAGCGACAGGGTGCCCGACGCCACGACGGCGACCGCGCCCAGTCCGAAGATCGCCCAGAGTTCCGGTCCCCGCCCGGTGACCTGGCAGACGATCGCGGAACCGAAGACCGCACCGACCACGATCGCCGCGACGATCTCCAACGGGCTCCCCAACCACGTCCAGACGGCCGCTGTAATCACGGCATGGGAGGCCCCGCCGTTCCGGGGAGCGCCCTCGCGCCAGCGTTAGAACCCCACCGGTGCTGACGCGAACGATCGATGGATACTCTGGGAACGCCCGCCCTCGTCCTGTTCGACCTCGACGATACGATCTTCGACCACGCCTTGACGTGCCGAGCCGCCCTGGGCGCCGTTCGGACTCTCGTGCCGGCCCTTCAGGGGCGCCCGCTGAACCTTCTCTGGGGAGAGTATCATCGACAACTGGCCCTCCAGTCGTACGAGAACACGGCGTCCCCGTCGGAGTACGACCGGCTCCGGGCGGAGCGGTTCCGGCACCTGGCGACGCTGGGAGGCGGCGAGCTGAGCCTCGCCGACGCGCTGGAGGTCTCGCACCGATATCGGGCCGAGTACCAGCAACGGCGCCGCCCCGTCCCCGGGGCCGTCTCGATGGTGCGACGTCTGGCCCGGCGGAGCCGCATCGGGGTCGTCACCAACAACGAGACGGCCGAGCAGGAGGAGAAACTCCGGTTCCTCCACCTGGAGTCGTACGTGGACCCGTTGGTCGCGTCGGCCCAGGTCCGGGTCGCCAAACCCGACCCCCGGATCTTCCGCATCGCGCTCGAGCGGGCCGGGGTGCGGCGGTCCCACGCCGTCATGGTCGGCGACTCGTGGACGAACGACGTGCTGGGCGCTCGAGCCGCCGGCATTCGCCCCGTCTGGTTCAATCGCTTCGGTGCGGCGCGTTCGGGACGCCTCCGGCCCGACGAGCTACGTTCCTACCGCCCGCTCGCCGAGGCCGAACGGACCATCCGCGGCCTGGCGCGTCACCGGCGCCGCGTCGCAGCGTCCGCGTTATAGCGGCTCCCCGGTTCCACGGGCCGTGCCGACGGTCCTCGAGTCGTGGAGCCCCGCGGCCCGACGGGTCCTGCCCGCGATGCGCGCGTGGCGGATGGCGTTCCACCAGGAGCCGGAGCTCTCCCTGCACGAGGAGCGCACCCGTGAAAAGGTGGTCGCGGCGCTCCGCGAGCTCGGCATCCCGTACCGGACCCTTCAGGGCTCGAACGGCGTCGTCGGGCTCATCGGCGCGGACCGACCCGGGCCCGTCGTCGCGTTGCGGGCTGACATGGACGCGCTGCCGGTCACCGAGCAGACCGGGCTGGCGTTCGAATCCAAGTATCCGGGACGGATGCACGCCTGCGGACACGACGTCCACATGGCCTCCCTGCTGGGGGCCGCGTCGATCCTGAGCCGGAGCCCGCACCCGCTCCCGGGTCCGGTGAGACTGCTGTTCCAGCCGGCCGAGGAAGAAGGCGGGCAGGGCGGAGCCGGCCCGATGATCGCGCGCGGTTGTCTCGAGGACCCCCGGGTCGACTTCGTCGTCGGTCAGCACGTCGAGCCGGCCGTTCCCCTCGGCAGCGTGGGCTGGAAGACGGGGCCATTCATGGCCGCCGCCGACAAGTTCCGGCTCGTGGTCCACGGCCATGGGGGCCACGCGTCGACCCCGCACCAGGGTCCGGACGCCGTGGTCGTGGCCAGCGAGATCGTGGTCGCATTGCAGACCCTCGTGAGCCGGATCCGGGACCCCCTCGACCCCGTGGTCGTGAGCGTCGGGTCGATCCACGGAGGTACACGGGACAACATCCTGCCGACCGAGGTCGTTCTCGAAGGGACCGTGCGGACGCTCAACCCGACGACGCGGGCGGCGATGGAGGCGGCGTTGCGACGGAGGGTCCGGTCGGTCGCTGCGTCGGTCGGGGCCACCGTCCGGCTGCAGTACGTGCACGGGTACCCGCCGCTCATCAACGAACCCGAGGCGACGCGGACCGTCGCCCGAGCTCTCGTCCAAGAGTTGGGGCGGGACCACGTGGTCGAGGTCGAGCACCCGGTGATGGGCGCGGAGGATTTTTCCCGGTTTCTGGAGCGCGTGCCGGGGACTTTCCTGCGGCTGGGGGTCGGGGTACCGGGCCGGCCGGCCAGTCTGCACTCGGCCACCTTCGCGCCGGACGAGCGGGCCCTCGTGGTCGGGGCGGCCACGCTGGCGGCGGCGGCCGAGGGCCTCCAGGGCACCGGGCGATGACGCTGGACGATCGGCGAGCGGACTTCCCGGCGCTCCGTACCCGGCCGGACGGGACGTCTCCCATCTACCTCGATTCCGCGTGCATGTCGCTCGTGCCGCAGACCGTGCTCGACGCGATGACGGCCTACTACCGGGACTTCCCGGGATGCGGCGGACGGAGCCTCCACCGATTCGCCGAGGAGGTCGGACGTCGCTACGAGGCGACCCGGGCCGCGTTCGCCGCGCGGTTGGGCCGCCAGGACCCGAGCAGCATCGTCTTCCTGCGCAACTCGACCGAGGCGATCAACCTGGTCGCGCAGGGCCTCGATTGGAAGCGGGGCGAGCGGGTCCTCATCTCGGACCGGGAACACAACTCCAACTTGGTCGTCTGGCAACGGCTGGCGCTCGAGCGGGGGATCCGCATCGAGGTCCTTCCCATCGCCGACAGCGGGACGTTCGACGCCGAGGCGCTCGAGGAGCGGCTCGCCCGCGGCGTGCGCCTCGTCAGTCTGTTCCAGTCCTCGAACCTCGATGGTCTGTCGCTCCCGATCCGCGAGATCACCGACCGCGCCCACGACCACCGGGCGCAGGTGTTGTTCGACGGGTGTCAGGCGGCCCCCCATGAGCCGATGGAACTCGACCGATGGGGCATCGATTTCTACGCGGTCTCGGGCCACAAGATGCTCGGCCCGACCGGCACGGGCATCTTGGCCGGGGCCCCCCCGGCGCTCGCGACCCTCCGACCGCTCCTGCTCGGCGGCGAGACGGTCGAGTGGAGCACCCTCGCGGCGCACGAGCTGCGGCCGCCCCCGTACCGGTTCGAGGCTGGGTTGCAGAACTACGCCGGGATCGTCGGGGCCGGGGCGGCCCTGGAGTACCTCGCGGCCCTGGACCCGGCCGAGATGCGCTCTCGCGAGGTCGCGCTCAACCGGCGGTTCACCGACGCGATGGCCGACGAGCCCCGGGTGCGTCTCCTCGGACCGAGCGACCCGGCCGACCGTCCGAGCGTCGCCGCGTTCACCGTGGCCGGGGTCGACCCGCACGATGTCGCCCTGTTCCTGGACGAGGGCCACCAGGTGATGGTCCGCTCGGGGCGCCACTGCGTCCACTCCTGGTACGCGGAGCGGGCGATCCCCGGCAACGTGCGCGCCTCGTTCTACCTGTACAATCGACCGTCCGACGTGGACGCCCTCGTCGAGGGCGTTCGGGAGCTCGTCGCGCGGGTCCCCGCTACCGGTACATCGGCTGGGAGGAAGGCGCCGGCGCCTCGGGCCGCTTCCCCTCGGCGGCGTGCCGCTGGATCGAGAGCAGCTGCTGCTCGATCCGCTCCGCCTCGGCGTAGAGCGGGACGGGGTCGAGCGGCGTATGGAGCAGGATCCGGTTGATCGTCTCCAGGACCTTGGCGGCGGCGCGCGCGTCCGGGTAGTCGGGCTGCGCCTCCGCGAGGAACGTGAGCACGTCGAAGCCGCGTCGCCGGCCCTCGTTGAGGAGAACGCCGGCGATGCCGGTGATCACGCCCTCCGCGAAGGGGATCGTGTTCGGCTCGACGTAGAGCTCCCGGGCCCGGCGCGTGCTCGCGACCCCGTAGACTTTGACGTCGTTGAGTCGGGCGCCCTTCCCCTTACCCTGCCGCGGGTCCGCCTCGACGACGAGTCCCTCCGGGGAGACCAGCAAGGAGCAGCGCTGCTCCTGGACCCAATCCATGATCGAGTTCGCCAGCGGATGGATGATCGCCGGCGAGGGATGGAACTCGGAGACGAACGCGACGAGCTTGTCGGCCCCCCGTCCGGCACGGTCCGTGGGCGGCTTCCCCGCGTAGATGCGGACCGGGTGTTGCGGGTTGCCGTCGCGGACGAGCGAGACGGTGGGGAACGCCGGCGACTCGACGATACCGATCTGCTCCATCTCGAGCGTGTCGATGAGGTAGTTGGCGACGATCGAGCTCACGAGCCCGACCGACGGGAAGCCGTCGATGACGAGGGCTCCCTCCACGTCGACGCGCTTGATCTCGAAGATCCGGACCTCGTCCGGGGCCATCCGCATGGTCAGAGCGACCTCTCGACGATGGTGCCAATCTCTTTCGAGAGCGTGCGGACGATATCCTCGATCAGCGATTGCCGGACCTCGGGCGGGAGGGAGGCCAAGCCCAAGCGAGCGGTCGAGGCCCCGATGCGGACGACGGCCGCGTACTCGGTCGCGCGAGCTTCGAGGAGCTGTCGGACGGAGTCCTTGAGGTCCTGGGCCAGCTTGGGGTCGTCGTGCAACACCTTCTCCAGGTGCCGGCGGATCTCTTCCTTGACGATGTCGCGGGTCGCCTCGCGGACGAGCTCTTCCGGTCGGAGGAGGTCGCCCGCGCTCTTCAGCAGCATGCCGAGCGGGTCGCCGGAGGAACCGTCGCTCATCGGCGGCCGATGCCGAGACCGGGCCATAAGCGTTAGGGAGTAGACGAAGGCGCCATCGACCGGCAGGGTGCCGGTCGGCGGCCGGAACGCAGAGCATCGAGGGCAAGTTCTTATGCCGCGGGGGGCGTGCGCGGGGCCGGTGGGCCGGTAGATCAGCGGA
This sequence comes from Thermoplasmata archaeon, assembly GCA_030038605.1. Taxonomy (GTDB): domain Archaea; phylum Thermoplasmatota; class Thermoplasmata; order Lutacidiplasmatales; family UBA184; genus Lutacidiplasma. Next base: position 13,781 of record JASHSU010000077.1, read on the forward strand.
AGATCGCTACCTTGGCAAGGTAGAGGTCGCGAGTTCAAAGGGCCGGGAGTCGGACCTTCCGGCCGGAAAATCTCGCCCGGTCCACTCCGACGCTATCGGGGGTGACTTCGGCAAGTGTCGAGACCGACCACCGACAGCAACCGAGGCGCTTTATAGCGCCCGTCGTCTCGATGCGGTTCGTGGACGGAGAGATTCGCGAGAAGATCGCCGGCGAGGTGGTCCTCTCGCCGCATCCGGGGCGCACGCTGCGCAAGTGGCGGGAGGATTTCGGCGTCTCCCAGCGCGACCTCGCCAAGCAGCTCACGACCGTCCCGTCCGTCATCTCCGACTACGAGTCCGAGCGTCGGGCCAGTCCCGGCGCCGCCTTCATCCGACGGTATGTGGACGGACTGCTCGCCCTGGACACCCAGAACGGTGGCAGGGTCGGCCAACGTCTCGGGGTGCGAACGCACTCGGACGGGATCCTCGGCCTCCGAGAGTTCGCGGTCGCCATCCCGCTGCGGTCGCTCGCGGACCGCCTGGACGCCCGGGCGGCCAGCCGGGTGGACCTCCACCGCGACATCCATGGCTTCACGGTCCTCGATGCACCGCGGGCGATCCTGTCGATCGATGCCACCCGGTTCGTGGAGGTCTACGGCTGGACGACGCAACGGGCCCTCGTCTTCGCGAACGTAAAGTACGGGCGCTCGCCCATGGTGGCCATCCGCGCCCATCCCCTCAAGCCGGCGGCGGTCGTCTTCGCCAACCCGGGCCGCATCGACCCGCTCGCCGTCCGCCTCTCCGAGGTGGAGAACATCCCTCTCCTCACGACCTCGCTCGCCGCGCCCGCCATCCTGGAACGGCTGGAGGAGCTGTAGCGAGGCCGCGGAGCGAACCATGGACGCAGGAATCGTGAGCTACGGGGCGTACGTGCCGAGGTACCGGATCACGCCGACCGAGATCGGGCGGGTCTGGGGGACCGACGGCGAGGGAATGGGCCAGGGCCTCAACGTGCACCGAAAGAGCGTCCCGGCGCCGGACGAGGACACGATCACCATCTCCACCGAAGCGCTGCGGACCGCGCTCATCCGCGGCGGAATCGACCCGCAGCAGATCGGCGCCCTCTACGTCGGCTCGGAGTCGCATCCGTATGCGGTCAAGCCGACGGCGACGGTCGTCTCCCAGGCGGTCGGGGCGACCCCGAACCTGACGGCGGCGGACTTCGAATTCGCCTGCAAGGCCGGCACCGCGGCGATCCAGACCTGCCTCGGACTGGTCGGCGCGCAGATGATCCGGTACGGTGTGGCGATCGGGACCGACACGTCGCAGGGCGCGCCCGGCGACGCGCTTGAGTACTCGGCGAGCGCCGGGGGCGCCGCCTTCGTCATCGGCCGGGAGAATGTGATCGCCCGGGTCCAACGTACCCTCTCCTACACGACGGACACGCCGGACTTCTGGCGGCGGGAAGGGCAGCGGTATCCGAGCCACGGAGGGCGCTTCACGGGAGAGCCCGCGTACTTCCGTCACGTGACCGAGTGCGCCAAGCGGATGTTCGAGGCGGCGGGAACGTCGCCCACCGATTACGCCCACGTAGTGTTCCACCAACCGAACGGCAAGTTCCCGCAGCGGGCCGGTAAGCAGCTCGGGTTCACGGACGCCCAGATGCGGTACGGGCTGGTCACGCCGTACATCGGCAACACCTACTCCGGCGCCGCGCTCATCGGACTTGCCAACGTGCTCGACCACGCGGAGCCGAACCAGCGCATCCTCATGGTCGGTTACGGGAGCGGCGCCGGGTCGGACGCGTTCGACCTCGAGACGACCCCGGCGATCGCCCAGTACGACCGGTCGTACGGTCGTCCGATCCAGGAGTATCTGGAGGGCGGCGTCGAGATCCCCTACGCGGTCTACGCCAAGTTCCGCGGCAAGATCCACATGGGGGAGAACTGAGGATGCGGGACGTCGCGGTGCTCGGGGTGGGCCAGACGAAATTCGGCGAGCTCTGGGACCGGTCGTTCCGGAAGATCGGCATCGAGGCCGGACTGCAGGCGCTGGTCGACGCGAAACTGAGCAGCGCCGACCTGGGAGGACTCTTCCTCGGCAACATGGCGTCGGGTACGCTGCTCGACCAGGAGCACATCGCCCCGCTGATCCTCGACTATGCCGGCCTGGCCGGCCGTCACTTGCCCGCCGTGCGCGTGGAAGGGGGCGGGGCCTCCGGGTCGTTGGCGCTCCATCAGGGGATCCTGGCCGTCGCCAGCGGCCACTACGACTTCGTCGTCGTGGGCGGAGCCGAGAAGATGACGGACGTCCTCGACACGACCGCCAACGCGATCATCAGCTCGACCGCCGACCATGAGTGGGAGGTCGTCTTCGGGGCGACCCTGCCGGCGCTCTGGGGGCTCATCGCGCGGCGTCACATGCACGAGTACGGTACGACCCGCGAGCAGTTGGCCCGGGTCGCGGTCCAGATGCACGAGAACGGTTCCAAGAACCCACGGGCGCACTATCGCAACAAGTTGACCGTGGAGCAAGTCGTCGGCGCCGGAGAGGTCGCCGAGCCGCTCGGCGTCCTCGATTGCGCGCCCCTCTCCGACGGCGCGGCGGCCGTCGTGCTCGGGCCGCTGGAGGTCGCGCGCAAGTACACCGACACGCCGATCCGGGTGGCGGCGAGCGAGGTCGCCTGCGACACGATGGCGGTCCAGCACCGCGCCTCCCTGACGTCGCTGGAGTCGACCGTCCTCGCGGCCCGGCGAGCGTTCCAGCGCGCCCACCGCGCGCCAGCCGACGTCCAGGTCGCTGAGATCCACGATGCCTACACCATCAGCGCCCTACTCGCGCTCGAGGACCTGGGATTCTCCGAGAAGGGCCGCGCCGGGCCCGACTTCGCGGCCGGGCGGTACGCCCCCGGAGGGCCGCTCACCGTCAACCCGTCCGGCGGTCTCAAGGCGCAGGGACGGCCGTTCGGGGCCGTCGGCGTCGCCCAGGTCGTCGAGCTCGTCCGCCAACTCCGCGGGGAGGCGAAGGAACGTCAGGTCGGGTCGGCGCAGCTGGCCCTTGCCCACGACGTCGGGGGGACCGGTGCGACCAGTGCCGTCCACCTGCTGGAGCGGGTGAACTAGGAGGCACGATGTCGATCGCACGGTTCTGGCGTGAGACGCCCCGGCGGTACAACCTGGGCGGCTCCAAGTGCACGATCTGCGGCACCGTCTACTTCCCGCCGCGGGCCGTCTGCCCGACCTGCCCGCACCACCGGCAATCGCTGGAGAAGATGGTGCCGTTCCAGCTTTCCGGGGACGGGGAGGTCTTCTCCTACACCGTCGTC
>JASHSU010000078.1 GCA_030038605.1 Thermoplasmata archaeon
GAGTTCTTGATCTTGTCCGCGACCTGGGTTCGCAGCAGCTCGTCCGCCGCCCGGATGTCCTCGCCCTGACGGTAGCCACGGTACCCGGGTACGAGCAACTGCAAGCGCTTGATGATCCCTCGGTCCTGGTCGACTCGCTCCCGGAGGTCGACCGGCGTCGCGCTCGACGCCCCCGGGGTGCTCGCGGGGGCCGCGGACGCGGGCGCCGCCGAGGCGGGCGCGGGAGCCGGGGTGAGCGCGGCACCGCAGGAGTTGCAGAACTTGTTGTTCGCCGGCACCGTCGCCCCGCACTTGGGGCACATCACGGTCGCGCCGGTCGGAGGCGCGGGCGTCGACATCCTACGAACCTCCCGGAGGCGCGGTGCCGCCCGGAGGCGGAGGAGGCGGAGCTGCCGTCGCCGGCACCGAGGGTGAGTTGGCGGCGGCGTACGAGAAGGCGGACGGCGCGGGCCGCTCGCGCCACTGTTCGCGGACCGCGAGCCTCGCCTGCGTCGACTGCAGCGCCCGGATCCGCCATCCGACGAGCGCGATTGCGATCGCGAGCGCGATGAAGGTGAGGAGGAGGCCGATCCATTGCCAGTTGCCCAGAGGTACTCCGTACGACGGGGCGAGGCCGAGCGTCAGGAGCAGCACCGCGAACCCGAGCCCGAAGAACGCCCACGCCAGCGATCGCTGCGCCGACGGGTCGCGCGAGATCGACTCGGCGAGGTAGCAACCGATCGCGAAGATCAGAGAGAGGATCCCGATCCAGATCAGCCCGTAGAAGTGCTGGTTCGAAGGGAGCGCGACGTAGACCAGATAGAACAGGATCACGGCGATGACGAGGAACAACGCCGTGAGCACGCCACCGCTCCACCGAGTTCCCGTCGCCGCCGGGGCCGGGGCTGGACTCGCCATGGGTCGCGTCGTAAATCGGACGCCGAGTATAAGAGCGTGAGCGCACGGCTCGGCGGCCGGGCGTGAACCCCGTGCGAGGGAGCCCCACGGCCCGGTCCGCCGCGCGGTGGAGGTCGGTCCCCGGGCCCGCCGTCAGTAGGTCCAGGTCGGGCCCGAGGTCGTCAGGAGGACCACTTGGTTTCCGGGAGGATCGAACGCCATCCCGAACGCCTTGTCCGCCCCCGGACTCGTCGCGGGGGAGAGTTCCTCCCAGCCCGTTCCCGTGTACTCCCAAGTGGCCGACTCGACTGTGTTCGTACTGTAGTCCAGCCCGCCCCAGAGGACCGGGTATCCGTCGTAGGTGTCGTCCACCAGCGCGCCGTCACTGATCGGGGGCGGACTGGCGCTCAGGCTCGCGCTGAGGTTCTTCCAGACCCCCTTCGCGAACGACCAGGTCGCCGCGTAGTACGCCACGGTGACGATCCCGAACTCCTGCACCCCGTCGAACAGCAGCAGGTACCCGTCCTCCGAGTCGTAGGTCATCTCGGCGGCCTCCGTCTCGGGCGGCGAGTTCGCGGCGCTCAGCACCGCGGGCGTGACGTTCGTCCAGACCCCCGCGGCAAACTCCCAGGTGTACTGCTGGAAGTAGTAGGGCGAGCAGTAGCGGGCGCAGTACGATCCCCCGAAGAGCACGAGGTAACCGTCCGCGGCGTCGTAGGCCATGCTCGAGAACGACGCGGGGGCCGGAGCCGAACCGGCTCCCTGTCCTACATCGAGCTCCGCCCACTGCCCGCCGACGAACGTCCAGGTGTCGTTGAACTGGGTGGTGGCGTTCTGTCCGCCCCAGAGGACCACGTAGCTGTCCGCCGGGTCGTACGCCATGGCCGCGCCGAACCGGGGCGACGGGGATTCCGTGGGGTGGAGCTCGGTCCACGCCCCCTTCGCGTACTTCCAGGTGTCGTCGAGGACGACCCCGTTCGTGCTGATCTCGCCACCGAACAGCAGCACGTACCCGTCCTTTTCGTCGTACGTCATGGCCGGAGCGGTCCGGTCGATCGGGGTCCGCGGAACCGGGTGCGCCCAGATGAGGCCGTGGAAGGTCCAGTTGTCGTTGAGGTACGTCGCGGTGGAGCTGACTCCTCCGAACAGCAGCACGTCGGTCGTCGAGCTGCCGTCGGCGATCGCGAACTCGTTGCGCTTCGACGGATGGAACGCCGTCGAGATCTTCGTCCACACACCCGCCGCGAACGTCCAGGTGTCACCGAGGACCGCTCCGGTCGAGGAGATCCCTCCGAACAGCACTTCCTCCTTGTCGATCGCGCTGTACGCGAGTCCGGCATAGTCGCGCGCGGAGGGCGCGGTCGACGGCGAGAGCTCCGTCCACTTCCCGCCGCTATAGTTCCAGGTGTCCCCGAGGATGGTGCTCGTCGTGGAGTTGTCTCCCCCGAACAGCAGCACGTACCCGTCGTTGGCGTCGTAGTCCATGCTCCCGAGATAGCGACCACCCGGTGCGGGCGTGGTGGCGACGTCGGTCCATTGGCCCCCGACGAACTGCCAGGTGAGCGACTTCGCGAGTCCCGAGGCGCCAATCCCACCGAAGAGCACCACGTAGCCGTCCTTCGCGTCGTACGCCATCGAGGCCCCGTAGACCGGCCCCGGGTCGAGCGTCGGGTCGAGCTCCGTCCACTTGCCTCCCACGAACTTCCAGGTGTCGAACAGCGCGGTGCCCGAAGAGCCGAGGCCGCCGTACAGGACGACGTAGCCGTCCTTCGCGTCGTAGGCCATCGCCGCCAGCTGGCGCGCGGGGGGCGAGGTCGCGGGAGAGAGTTCGGTCCAGATCCCGGCCTGGTAGGTCCAGGTGTCGGCCAGCGCGGCCCCGGGGTACGTGGGACCGTACCCCCCGAAGAGGACGACGTACTTGTCCTTCGCATCGTAGACCATCGTAGCACCGACCCGGCTCGACGGGATCACGGTCGAGGTCTCGGTCCACGACGGCGAGGTGGTCGCGTCCGGGCTCGCGGCCGAACCGGGGGCCCGGAGCGACGCTTCCGCGGCCGAGAGTTGGGCGGCCCCGTCGTTCGAACCTCCGGCGACCGGGGAGGCGCGCAGTACGCCGGGGGCGTGCCCCGGAAGGGCGACGACGACCGCGCCCGACGCGATGCTGAGGATCTCGACGGTCGCGCAGGC
>JASHSU010000079.1 GCA_030038605.1 Thermoplasmata archaeon
GTAGTCCGACGCGCTCGGGTAGGTGGTGGTGATGAATCCGTCCGGTCGGGACAGCTGGACCGCCAGGATGGCGGCCGAGACGAGCACGACGAAGATCAGCAGTCCCAAGAAACGCCAGGTCCGCAGGTACGAACGGATCTGGTAGAGGAACGCCACACGAAACTGGGCCGCATCGGAGAGGACGGCGGCCGATGGGCTGGCCGCGCTTCCGGCCCCGACGCTCGCCATAGGTGGTGCGACAGGGTGGGGATGGTCCATATGCGCTGGGTACGCACTCGGCTCCGTCCTATGTACTTGGACCTTTGTCTCGCGAAGGTCGTTGAGGGTTCAGGTCAGGTCGCGTTCCCAGAGGATGGATGGGCGATCCTCGCCCGGAACGTTCCCGGCCACCCGAGCGACCTCTCGGAATCCCTGGGCCCGGTAGTACCGGACCAGACCCGGATTCGTGGCCAGACAATCCAAGCGTAGTTTGGAGCGACCCCAACGGCGCACCTCGTCGCCGGCCCAAGCGAGCGCGGTGCGGCCCAGCTGACGGCCGGCGTGGTCTCGACGCACCGCCAGCCGATGCACGTAGCCCGCGACGGGCGGCTGATCTCCCCACATGATCGGGTCGTCCCGGCGGAGGGTCAACGTGGCCACCGGTTCTCCGTCGATCTCCACGAGAACGACCTCCTGCTGGTCGATCCCCCGGCGGACCCCGTCCGAAGGGAAGGGGACCGGCCACCAACGTTCCACGCCTCGTTGCTTCGCCCACTCCGCGGCTTCCGTCAGCAGCCCGACCACCGCGGTCAGGTCGTTGGGCGTGGCCCTCCGGTACCGGAGTGAACCCGACGCGAGGTCGGTCGGGGGCCCCATCCGCCCTACTCGAGAAGGTTCCCGCCGAACGCCAGACGGCCGACGGCGCTGGGTTCGAACTCGACGATCACGGAGTCGACCGGCCGGCCGGTCACGTTCGCCACGGCCGTCGTCACCCCGTCGACCTCCCGTTGCAGAGCGGCTCCGACCGGGTTGATCTCTCGCATCACGTAGACAAAGACCGGATACGGTGGGGTCGCCTTTCCACGAGTAATCGCCCAGTTCTGGGCCGCCACGTTACGGACCCGGACCCAGACTTCGCTGTGCTCGGGCGGGAACGCCGGAGAGCAAGCGTCGGCCAACGCCTGGGCCAACGGTTGGGTCGGTTCGTCCGACGCTCCGACGATCTCGACCGTCACAAAGGGCATCGTCCCCCCCAACCGCGGCGCAGATAAGACGGGCCGGTCGAGGCGCTCATGAGGCAAGATACGCGTCGGAGTCGAACGTGATCGAACCCGCGGCGCCCGGGTCCCACCAGGTCAGACACCACTGGGGATAGGAGTTCGGCACGGGGGTGTCGAGCGAGTGGGACCCGGCCACGAGCCCTGAGTTCCAGGCCGCTTCAGCAACCGCGCTGGAGGTGTTGAAGAACCCGGCCGGATTCGGATAGTAGGAGACGCTGGTCCCCCAATACAGGACGGAGGGGATCAGCACGCCGTACATCGGCGTGGTCGTCGCGTACGTGAGCTCCAAGTGGTCCGACGCTCCGTTCGGCACGATCGAGTCGCAGCCGCTCACGTTGAGTTGCCTACCGAAGGCGGTGTACGGCAGGGTGATCACGGTGCCCGCACAGTTCGAGCCCGGAGCCGAGGAACAGAGGTCCACCCGACTACCCGAACTTCCGGAACTCGAGCCGCCCAGGTATCCGGTGGCGTGGAGGGCGTAGGCGGCGAGAACGACGGCCACGACCACGCCGATCGCCACGGCCGCCAAGCGTCCGCGGGAGATGCCCGGCCGCGCCTCCTCGTCCTCCGACGGCTTGACCCCACCCACGAGCCGGGAGAACTGGTCCATCGACCGGGCCCGGATGCTGAGGTTCGCGCGCAGGCCGGGATTGAGTCGCCGGCCGCAGTCGCGGCAGTGAAGATTGTCCGGCGGGTTCAGGAAGCCACAGAACTCGCAGGCGACGAGCTCATCGGACACCGTCCCACCACGAAGCGAGAAACGGGTCGCGGCTAGTTAACGCGGCCATCGAAGACTCCGTAGTCCGTCGGAGTGTTATCCGGCGCCGGCCCTCAGCCCACCGCCTTCCGTATGGCGGACACGATCCGTGCCTCGTCCGCGGCGGTGAGTTCGACCAACGCGAACTGGGTCGCCCAGACGTGCCCGTCATCCAGGTGGGCCGAGTCGTTGAATCCGAGGGTCATGTACCGCTCCTGGAACTTGGCCCGGCTGCGGAAGAAGCACACCACGTCGGGTCCCTGGGCATACGCCGGCATCCCATACCACAGTCGGGGCGTCAGACCGGGCGCATTCGCCCGGATGAGCGCGTGCAGTCGTCGGCCCATGGCTCGGTCCGGCTCGGGCATCTCGTCGATCTTGGCCAGGACACCCTCGTCCCCGACGACGGGCTCGGAGCGGGGGAAGTTCCGTGCGGATCGGGACTTGGAGGCGGCTTTCTTGGCGGTGGGCATCGTCAGGCCCCCGTTCGGGCCCGCGAGCTGGCCGTCCGCTGTGCACGGCATCCCCGGCCCGAACCGCACCCCGTCATCGAAACTCGAGTCGCCTTCCGATACCATCGAACCAACGGACTCTCTTGAGATGCTCGTTCGGCCCGTCGGAACTCACGCCAGGGGGCGCCCGCAGGAATCGGCCGGCCCAATCTCGTGAGTCCGGCTTGACCACCCGATTAAGTGCCCCGTCTCCACCAAGGGTGCCTGAAGCCGGCCAAGGCCGGCACGGGAAAGGTGGAGGAAAATGGCATTCGTGGACGACCTGGGATTCATCGTCGCGCTGATCTTGGCGGCCGCCGCCGTGTTCACGTACACGTCGGTCCGTGGCATGTTGGCGATCTACCGGAATGACGCCAAGGGACTCCGGGAGCTGCTCAAGGGTTCCGCCGTCCCGGTGGGCCTCATCGGGATCGCGGGCCTGCTCCTCGGCCTCTACATTGAGATGGCCTGGCCATTTCCCGCCGCGGACGGACTGGGCTCCTACGACATTTTCTTCGGCGACGTAGTGATGTTCTTCGCCCTCGTCATGCTGGCCTACGCCGTCGTGGCCTACCTGGGCCTGCGATTGGAGTATGCCGGGCTCCTCGCCCTCGTGATGGGGATCACGACGGCCTGGTACGGGTACTGGGGTTACACCACGCTGGTCGCGCCCGGTGAGCTCGGACTCACCAAGGACCCGCTGGAAACGTTCCTACTGTACCTCTCCTTCGCGGCCGCCGGGTTCTTCGCGTTCCCGGCGTCGCTCGCGGTCGACTGGTATCTCAAGCACCCGGGACCGACGTGGACCCCGTTCAGCTTCAAGGCCCAGCCGACGGGCACCGACGGTGCGACGTCGGCGGGGAGCACGGGCGTCTACAAGGTGCCCTTGAACTTCTACCTCGTGGCCGCGTGGTTCCCGGTCTTCGTGTTCCTGGCCTTCGTCGCCGCGTGGCTCTACATGGGGGCCATTCTGCCGGGTCACCTCACGAGCGCGCCGTAGGAGACCGCCGGGCGCCTCCCACGAGGGGACGGGCCGACGAGAGTCTCGTCGACCCGTCCCGGACCAACCCCTTCCCTCCGCCTCCCGGCGACTCCGTAATTCAGCCCTCGTCGACGGCCCACGGAGTTCGGCCCGGGTAGGATGTGCGGCCAATGTCCCCGTCCGTTGACCGGCCCTAGAGCGCACCTAATGTGGACCCGGGGGAAGGGGTCCGAAGAGTCCGATGATCGCATCCGGTTCTCCGGTTCGCAGTTGGTGGCTGGTCGCCTTGGTCGGCGCCGTCGTACTCGCCGGCGTCCCGGGGGCGGCTGCCGTCCTCCCCCACGCCAACAACGCGGCTCCCGAATTCGGTGGGTCGGCGTCGTTCACCCTGGCGCCGGTACGACCGGCGATCTCCTCCCTCCCAGGGATCACACGAACGTTCGACCTCTTCAACGACTCCGTGTCGAACGGATACGTCGGCCTGAATGCCACGTGGTTTCCCCAGTCCGTGACCTACGACCCCGACAACGGCACGGCGTGGGTCGCGGGAGGCAACGTCGGGACGACCGGGCTCGACGTCGTCGACCTGTCGACCGGCCTGGGCGTCCGCGTCCTTCCGTCCGGCCAGAACGCAGAGGCCGCCTTCGACAACCACACAGACACGATGTGGGTCACCAACGGCAACGGCAACCCGACCGTCTCCGTCTACAACGCCACGACCTACGCGCTGATGGCGACCGTCCCCGTGGGCCTCACCCCGGAGCCCGTCGTGTACGACTGGATTTCCAATACCGTGTTCGTCGGTGACTTCGGCTCCGCGAACATTTCGGTGGTGGGGGGTTCTAACTACACCGACTACGCGAGCATCTCCGCCGGCTCCGGGCCCTCGGCGCTCGCGTTCGACCCGGGCAACGACCAGGTCTACGTCTCGGACTACGTGAACGACGAGGTAGCGACGTTCCCCGGCACCGCGCCCTACTCCGTCACCGACATCGACCTCTTCCAGGGATGCTGTGCGCCGGCGGACCTCGTCGCGGACCCGGCCAACGGGGTGGTCTACGTCGCCGACCTTTCCCCGGGGGTCGCAATCATCAACACGACGAACGAGACCGACTACGCTACCGTGAGCCTGCCGTCGTCCGGCACGCAGGGTTACGACAGTCTGGCCATCAACCCCACGAACAACTCCCTCTTCGTATCCGCCGAGCCGATCGGTCAGGTGCTCGAGTACGCCCCGGCGCCCACAGAGGATACGGTGGCCTCGACCGTGCTGACCAACCTCTCGGCGGGGGCCGACCCGTTCGGCCTCGCCTATGCCCCGAGCCCGGACCGTATCCTGGTCGTGGACAACGACCAGAGCGTCAAGGCGGAGACGGGTCTCTCGGTCATCGCGGCGTCGGACAACGCCATTACCGAATCGATCAGCGTCGAGCCGTTGCCGCTCGGCACCGCCTACAGTAGCTCCCACCAGGCCCTGTACATCTACGACGGGCAGGACGGAGAACTGCTCGCCCTCAACGAATCGACGTTCGCTGTGGAGCAGGC
>JASHSU010000080.1 GCA_030038605.1 Thermoplasmata archaeon
CTCTACATTCCGAGCCAGCTCGGCCGAGACCTACCTGCGAGTAGTTTCTGGAGGAACCAGCCATTCCCAGTCTAGATTGGCCTTTCACCCCTAAGCACAGGTCATCCGAATGATTTGCACGTCAACACCGGTTCGGTCCTCCACCTATCTTTCGACAGGCTTCAACCTACCCACGCTTAGATCGATTGGCTTCGGGTATTCCACTCATGACTTCGGGCGAGCGCACCCCGTCCCTCGCTCCTTGCGGAGTTGCGGACTGTCGGTTTCCCTGCGGCTGCGGCCGTGCGGGCCTTAGCCTTGCCATGAATCGAAACTCCCTGGCCCGTTATTCAAAACGGACGCATGGATCCTGTGTCCACGACCTTGCGGTCGCTTCGTTCCTTGGGGACCACATGCGGCTTATCGTCAGTTGGTTTCAGGCTCTTTTCACCTCCCTTCCGAGGTACTTTTCAGCGTTCGCTCGCGCTACTATTGCACTATCGGTCTCGGGACGTATTTAGGATCGGAAGTTTGTACCTCCCAGCTTCCCGCGCCATATCCAAGGCACGGTACTCGGGATACCTTCAATCACACCTCTTTCGTTCGCGTACGGGACTATCACCCTCTCAGGTCCGCCGTTCCAGGCACGTTCGGCTCTGAAAGTCAGCGTGTACGAAGGTCCACTACTCCACATCTCCCCGCACTTACCGCACGGGGATTCGGTTTGTCCTCAGCCGTTTTCGATCGCCTTTACTAACGGCATCTCGTTGATTTCTTTTCCTCCCCCTACTAGAATGCTTTACTTCGGGGGGTTCCCTTTCCTTGCGGAATGTCCCTTGCGGGACCGGAGTTCCGATTCGGTGATCGGTGGATCACAGGTTCCTTGCGCCTACCCACCGCTTATCGCAGCTTGGCACGACCTTCATCGGCGCCCGAGCCCAGCCATTCCCCAACTGACAGTAGTCAGCTACACTAACGACGTTTGACAAGCGTCCAGAACGCGTGTGACCGGCGTCATCGGCCCCTCCGCCCAGGTGACGGCGGGCCTGGCCCTTCCCCGATGAGGCCCAGGCCTCGGCGGGTGCACATGCCGACCGGACAGCTTCGCCGTGGGCGCGGCAAACGAGTCCCACCGACCCGTTCTATTTAACACTCGTCGGACCGAACCGAGCGGGTCAACGCGGCCCGACCCGCCACCTTTCTCTGAGGCCCTCCCCGGGTCGATGGGGACCGAGAACGCCGAGGGGGACGTCAGAGCCGGGCGACGGTAACGGCGGCGCCGTGGCTGGGTCCCGGTTTGGTCGCCGTGAGCCCACCCTGCCCCAAGAACAGGATGGTCCCGATGGGGGCGAACGGGGCGGGGCCACCGAACTGTATCTCCCCCTGGCCGAACTCGGACGGTAGCTGTCCGGCCAGGTTCACCAGCACTCCGGACGAAGCATCCAGGTACTCCAGGCCCGGGAACCGCGCCTGGGAGGATGCCGTCCCCGCACCGGCGATGTACCAACCCCTTCCGTCCCAGACGATGCTGTTGACCCAGTCGGAGAATGACGGTGCGAGCGGTGGCCCGGGCACTAGGTCCGACCCGCGAAGGAACTCGACCACGGCCGGTTCGCCGCCTCCGACCAGCCACTCCGTCCCGTTCCAGTCGGCCGCGTACAGGCCTCCGTCCGTGAACTCGGAGCCGGGGAGCAAGTTGGTGTAGCGATTCCCGTCCAGGGCACCGAAGATCCCGTGCCCACCGACTAGCCAGGCCGACCCGTTCCACGCGAGGCACTGGATCCAGGTGTTGGCCGAGTTATCGGGGATCAACGGAGTGAGGTTGTGGACGGTCGAGCCCTGCAACGACACCAGCACGCCGGTGACGTTGTTCGACCCTCCGCCCAGCAACCAGGCCGTGCCGTTCCAGGCGTCGAACCAGACCCCGCCGTTCCCTCCGAAGTAGGGCGCGATCAGGGGGGTAAGATTCGTCCACTGCCCGTCCGAATAGGCGGCGAGCGCACCGGAGGCGACCGATCCCCACGCGGCCTCCCCCGTGATGAGCCAGCTGGACCCGTTCCAGCCGATCCCCAGGGTGTCCCCGGCGTGGAAGAGTTGGGCCACGTTCGCGCTCAGGTTGCTCGGGGTCGGCCCCCCATAGGGGGAGCCCAGACCTCCCAGCAGCGGGTACGGAACGGACGTCGGGCCCGGGTTTCCGACGACGCCCGTCACCCAGGTCGCGTCTCCGTTGAATCCGAACGCCTGTGGGGCCCCATGGACGAAGGTCGAGCCGAGCCACGCCGTGGCATTGACGAACCGGAAGTCGCCCGCGGTGGGCGCCGAGGACCCCGCAGTGCCCGGGGTGCCTTCCAGGGCGATCGATAGGCCGGCCCAGACCGAAAGTCCTGCGATCACGACCGCGAGTACCGCCACCTGGACCGCTGGGGGGCGGCGCATCACGGGTGGCACCTCCCGTCTCAGGATAACCGTGTCCCGTCCCGCGGAAGAAGCGCCGCACCCGTGGGGATCCACCGACCCGTCGCGCGCGCATGGGACCCGCGGCGCCCCGGTCCGCTCCGGTCGTCGGGGTGCGCCCCGGCCACCCTCGAAAGCGGTTCCGGATTGTCTCACTCCGGAACGGGGTCCACGACGAATCGGAACGTCTAATAGTGAACACCCACAGAGACGACCGCGCCCGGTATCCGATGGCGCATCGTTCGTGGTGGGCTGCGGCGCTCGCCGTAGCTTTGGTCAGCCTGTTGCTTGTTCCGACGTCGCCGGCGTCGGCCGCGACGTCCGCGAGCTCTTCGACCGCCGCCACGCCCGGACCGGCCGCTTCGCCGACCTTCTCGATCGGCTCTCCGCACGACCTCTCTCCGCTCTTCTGGGGCACCACCGTCGCCCCCTGGGCGCGGCTGCTCCCGACCGAGGGCGACGAGGTCCAGTCCGCGGGCGTCAGCGTCGTCGTGTGGCCGGGGGCGTTCGCCGGCGACGAACTCAACCCGCTCGCGAACGACGGGACCGGCGTGCTCTGGTCGAACGGGAACCAGGAGAAGAACGGACCCACCAACGAGGCGCAGTTCGTCGCCTGGTGCCGGTCCATCAACTGCACGGCGATCTTCCAGGTCCCCGGCGAGATCGACAATGCGACCATCGCGGCCGCGATCGTCGACTACACGGTGAACGTGACCTACACGGGCCCGATGTGGAACGACGGGGCCTGGACCCAGGTCACGATGCCCGGCCTCGACTTCCGCCCCGCCTACTGGGAGATCGGCAACGAACCCGCGCTCTGGGACTTCTGGGGCGAGCCGTGGGGGTCGTGGAACCGCTACAGCAGCGCTTCCTCCACCGAGTACGCGGACGAGGAGCACCAGTACATCCAGGCGATGAACGCGGCCAACTCATCGTACACTCCGCGCATCATCGGATTGCCCGGTATCGGGCGGGCCGACTCGCTCGACAGTCCCTCCCAGTGGGTCAGCGCGGTCATCTCCGAGAACGGTCCGAACCTCTCGGCGATCGCGGACCACATCTACCCCGCCCGTGACCTGCCCACGGGCGGCAACTCCCTCGTCCAGTTCTACGAGCAGATCGAGGGGTGGAACCCGAGCTCGCTCCCCTCGCGGGTCGGGGACTACGAGGGCTCGATCGAAGCGGCGTGCACGACCCCGGGCAACCAGTGCGGCCCCGACGGTAACTCGTCCCTCCCGCTGTTCGTCACGGAGGTCGGCACTTCGCTCGCCCACTCGGAGTTCGGAGGCTACAGCGGTACCTTCCCCGGGGCGGTCGGCATGACGATGGAGATGACGCAGGCCCTGGCGCTGCCCAACCAGAGCGCCGTCTCGCTCGACCTCTACCTGACCGTCGCCGGGACGACCAACTCCTGGTTCTACCCCGACGGGCAGGCCCGCCCGACCTACACGCTCTACACCCAGCTCTTCACTCACCTCGGCAACGAGGCGTTCCCCGTCAACGTGAGCGGCGACACCAACGTCTCGGCGGCCGCGACGATCGATACCCACGCCAGCGACCGGCGGGATTTCCTGGTCGTCAACGACAACATCACCGGCGGGGTAACCTTCGGCACCTCGTTCCTGAACACGTCGAGCTACGCCCTCGGTAGCGCGCCCGCCGTCGCGTTCCAGTCGGGCTCTCCCGTCGAGGTCTGGACCTGGAACGGCACGACCCCGGCCTACAACGCCTCGGTCGGCCTCACCACCTCCGACCCGGCGACCCCCGATCCGGTGCCGACCTACTATCCCAACGGACTGCCATCGACCTGGACCCTGCCGGCCCAGGGGATCGCTCTGTTCGAGACGTACAACGCCCCGGCCTACCCGGTGAACTTTACCGCCAACACGAACGTCGCGGGGTACGCGCCCCTCGCCCACTGGTTCATCTCGGTCGCCGGCGCGAAGGTCAGTTCGGCGCAGCCGAGCGTCACGCTCCTCATGCTGCCCGGCCGGTATGCGCTGCAAGGGTACCCGCTGACCCAGCCTCCGAGCGGGACCGACCCGCGCGCCCGGCTGCTACCGGACCTGCCGGCCAGCCTCGAGGTGCCGGCGGCGCCGACCTGGTTCAATTTCACTTACCTCGTCCAATGGGCCCTCAACATCAGCTGGAACGCCTCCCGCGGCACGGTCACGTACGTGGATGCCGCCGGGCAGCCGGCCCCGGTCTCGAACGGCGGCTGGACCTGGTGGAACGACTCGAAGCCGCTGACCCTCCAGTTCCAGCCCGCGCCCGGTTTCTCGTTCGACCGGTGGGACGGCGCCGGTCCCGGAAGTTACAGCGGCTACAGCCAGACCGCGACCCTCGCCCCGACCGGACCGGTCGAGGAAAAGGCGGACTTCGTGACGGGTACGGAGGTCACCTACTCCGAATCCGGCCTACCCGCCGGGACGTCGTGGAGCGTCGTCGTCCGGGGGTACGAGGAAACGACCACGTCCACCCAGCTCACGTTCTACGAGATCCCCGGCACTTGGTCGCAGCAGGTCGTCAACGTCTCCGGGTTCCAGTTGATCACGTCCGGGCAGGGCGCTTGGTGGGACCAGCAGGTCACCGTGGGCTCGAGTCCGCTGACGCTGCCCGTAACGTTCACGCCGTTGCACCCGGGGGCCCCGTTCTATCCGCTCACGTTCCAGGAGGTCGGGCTCCTGACCGGCCAGACCTGGTCGGTGTCGGTCCGTGGCGTCACGGTGGTGTCGGTCGCCCCGGCGGTCGCCATCTTTTCCGAGCAGGCCGGCAAGTACGCCTTCACGGCGGGCGCCTCGGGAGGGTATGTCCTCGGCTCGCCGACCTTCTTTACCCTCGGGAGCGGCCCGATGACCGTCTTCGTCGACTTCGTGCCGCAGAACCGGTTGATCTTCAACGAGACGGGCCTTCCGGCCGGCGTCAACTGGTCGGTCCTGGTCGACGGCGTCCCGTCGGCCCCGGCCGCGCCCGGGTGGATCTCGGAGCGTCTCTTCAACGGGACCTACACGTTCGAGGTGCCGGGCGTGCTGGACTACGTGCCGACGCCGCACATCGGTACGGTCGACCTGAACGGCACCGGAGCGGTGGTCGACGTCGCGTTCCTGCGGGCGACCTTCGCGGTCGTCTTCGTGGTCACGGGACTTCCCTCGGGAACGTCCTACCAGGTTCGGCTGTCCAACACGACCGAGGCCACGGAGCTCGCGAGCTACGGGTTCCAGATTCCGAACGGAAGCTACACGTACGACGTGTCGGCGCCGACCGGATACTACCCGACCCCATCCCATGGCAACGTGAGCGTCGATGGCCTGGCGCTGCGGATCGACGTGACGATCAAGCCGGACGGGTTCGGTCCCGACCCGCCGTACATGACCCTCATCATGTCCGCGTCCACGACGGCCGTCGTCTTCGGCCTGGCCGCTGTGGGCGGCTACCTGGTCACCGGCCTGGTGCGACGCCGCCGACGTCCGTCGTAGGCCGGTAGCCCCCCTCGTCCCCTGTCTCACTCTCCGGAGGAGCCGGGACCGCATCAGAAGGACTAATACGCGGTTCGCCAACGCGGAGGGGCTCCCGGGGTGGCGAGGCTGTGCGGTTTCGAGTATGGGGCGTCGCGATCAGCGTCGCCCTCGTCGTGCTGCTAGCGGCTCCCACGGGGCTCGCCCAAACCGCGGCCACGACCCCGTCCGGCTCGGCCGGGCCGAGCGCGCCGCCGGGGGCGGTGAACGCTACGCTCACCCTTCAAACCGGTGACAACGTATCCAGCAACCTGTTCGGGGTGACCATCTCGCCCCGGGCGAACCTCATCCCGAACGAGGCCGACCTCGTCAACGCGACCCTCGACCGTACGGAGATCTTCCCGGGCGCGGTCTCGGGTGACAACTTCAACCCGTTCCTGAACGCCAGCTGGACGTACAGCAACAAGAACAAGACATGGTACTGGCAGACGGCACCGACCACGGTCTTCCAGTTCTCCTCCTGGTGCCGGTCGATCGGCTGCACCGCCATCATGCAGGTGCCCGGGGAGATGAACAACACGACCTTCGCGGCCGATGTCGTGGCGTGCGCGTACAACGACACGCCGGCCAACAACACCTGCACGGACCCGGACAACCCGTCGAACACGCACTATCCCAAGTGGGACATCACCCCCGCCTACTGGGAGATCGGCAACGAGCCCGGCTTGTGGGAGGATTGGAACCTCCCGTGGAGCGCGTGGTGCAAGAACTGCACGAACACCACGTCACCCGTCGGCTACGCAACCGAAGTCATTCACTACATTCACGCGATGCAGGCCGTCGACCCGACGATCCAAATCATCGGGCTGCCGGGTCTGGGCACCGGCGCCAAGGGGAACTCGGGGGCGTGGATCAAGGCCGTCGCCGCCGCGGCGCAGACGAACGGGACGGAGTCGAGCATCGCCGGATTTGCCATCCACATCTATCCGGCGGCGGACGACAACGCGGTTACCAACGGGACACCGACCCTGCAGCAGTTCTATGCCAACCTCATCCAGGGCAACAGCAACTCAGCCTGGGACCGGAGCCACGAACAGATCGACGGCCTCGTCTGCAGCACGAAGGCCGGGAGTCTCTGCACCCCGAGCCTCTGGGGGGGCCGAACACAACTTCCTCTCTTCATCACCGAGTTGGGAAC
>JASHSU010000081.1 GCA_030038605.1 Thermoplasmata archaeon
CGCCTCCGAGATCATCGCCGCGCCCCGGAGCGGGTGGAACCACTCGGCGTACCGCGCCCCGAGCGTCGTCAGTTCGCGCCGCTCCTGCGTATCGGCCAGCAGCTCGGCGAGCGCCGCCGCCAGGTCGGCCGGGTCGTCCGACGGGACACGACGAACGGCCCCTCCGGGGTCGAGCGGGAAGCGAACGCCGGGCCCCACGATGACCGGACACCGGGCCCGGAGCGCCAGAATCACCCCGGGGTCGAAGCCGGCGGTCGACGGCGCGACCAGCGTCACATCGCCGGCCGCAAAGGCGAGCTCGTACGACGCCCCGTCGCGGTCGGCGACGTACGAGACACCGGGATCCCCCGGCGCGGGACCACCGACCACGACCAGGCGGGCGCCCGCGAAGAGGGAGCGCATCCGCCGGAACGCTTCGCGCACGCGGTCCGCGCCGGACCGGATCGGATCGTCGCTGGACAGGGGCGCGATGACGACCGGCGCATCGAGCGGGAGGTGGAGCCGACCCCGGGCCTCGTCCCGCGGGACGGAGCCGCCCGACGAGCGAACGGACGGAGGCACCGGACGCAACCGGCCGGCGGGCACGCCGTACTCGCGGGCGAGGACCTCGGGCAGTTCCGGTGAATCGTAGACCAGATGGTGCGCCTCGTCCAGGGCCACGCGCTCCAGCCGGCGCACCGCCCGCCGGTCCCTCCACACGTCGACCCGGTCGAGCAGCGAGGTCGGAGCCCGACCGGCCGTTTCGTCGTCGTATCGGGCGAGCTCGAGCCGGTGGACGACCCCGACGACCGTGGGGGCCGCACTGACGCGGCCCCGGGAGCCGAGGCGGCCGAGCCCGAACGGGTCCCGCACGACGACGTCCGCGTCGACCCGTAGCTGGCGACCGGCGACCTGGCTCAGCGAGGCGCCCTCGACGGCGGCGCCGGGACGACGCAGTGGAACGTCAACCACGTGGGCGCCGACGCCGTCCGGCGGCGGGGCGGGTTCGAGTCCCGCCGGATGGAGCACGCGGACCGCGTCGCCGCGGGCGGCGAATCCCGCCGCGAGCGCCCAGGCAGAGGCCGCGGGATCGTACGGGTCCCGAGGGCACGGGCCGACGGCGACCACGTCAATGGTGCGGCCCGGCACGACCGCCCGTCGCCCGGACGGGACAAAAAGCGTTCCGCCGGACTGGCGGACTACGACGCGAGGCCCAGACGGGCCCCGAACGACCGTCCGTTCCACGCCGGGGGCGCCACGACGCCCATGGCGTCCAGGATCGTCGGCGCCACATCGACGAGGCGGATCGCGCCCGGGTTCGCCCCGGCGCGGATGCCGTCGCCCGCCCCGATGAGGATGCCGTCCATCCGGTGGGTGCCGGACCCGCAGAAGTAGTCGGGCCGGTCCCGGATCATCGGTCGGGGATAGGCGAAGTCCATCCGCGGCTCGGTTCGCATGTCGTCGACCCGGATGAGCAGGTCGGGTGCGTGCCGCAGGTTCCGGCCCCGGTAGATCTGCTCCGGGCCCAGGACCTCGATCCGGGCCTCCGTGTACCGTTCCAAGCGGCGGCGGATCTCGTCCAGGACCGCGGACCGGTGCTCCGGCGACTCGAGCTCGGGGTTGAACGGGTTGAGGTAGATTCCCTCGGGGACCGGGTAGGAGAAGGCGACCGTCCGCTTCCAGTCGATCCGGCCGCTGACCCGCTCGAAGGAGGCGTCGCCGACGACGAGGTTGGCGAGGCTCGCGCCGCGTCCCTCCCGGAGGAGGTCGGCGAGCCGACGGGAGATGCGGTTGACACCGGGGACCCGCTGGGCGGAGAGGAAGGCGGAGCTGAACAGGCGCCGGCCCAGCGGCGCCGGAGCAGACTGGAACCGGAGGAACCCTTCCGCTTCCAGCCAGCGGTTGGTAAGGAAGTCGGAATGGATCGCGCCATGGCCGTGGTCGGAGATCACGAGCGTGATCGCCGGGCCACCCGCGGACCGGAACGCCCGGTCGACCGCCGCGCAGGCCCGGTCGACCTCCCGCCAGAACGTTCGCAGGTCCTGAGGGATCTCGTCCGCCGGCCGGTCGAGCTCCGTCCAGAGCTGGTGCTGCAACCGGTCGGTCTCGCGGAACAGGGCGAACATGAAGTCGGGCCGATGCTGCTCCGCGAGCGCGGCGGCGGCCCGCCCGCGCTGGACGATCGACCGGGTGGCGCCCGCGACCCACGCGTCGCGCTCCGAGTCCTTGAAGACCGGTAGCTCGCTCGGGTAGGCGGCCCCCAGTTGGCCCTCGACCTCCGCGCGCAACGCGCTCGGGTACGTCGGAGCGGACGGGGAGAACATCCCCGGCAGGATGAACCCGTGGACCGGATAACCGGCCCAGAGCGGGAAGTTCACGACGCCCACGCGACGGCCGGTGCGCGACAGGCGGTCCCAGACCGCTTCGGCCGGCCGGAACGACTGGACCAGCTTGGACGTGCCCGGGGTCGCATCCGGTTCGGTGAATCCGAAGATGCCCAGTTCACCGGGGTCCAGACCGGTCGCGAACGAGTACCACGCGGGGATCGTCTTGGCGGGATAGACCGACGTGAGCGGCGCTTTCACGCCGGTGCGCGCGAGCTCCCGCAGGAACGGAAGGTCGCCCGCGGCCATCAGCGGGTCCAATAGGTCGAACGTCCCTCCGTCCAGCCCGAGCACCAGAAAGCGACGCGGCGGTGAGGTGGACGAGGCGCCCAAAGGACTCCCGGGGTTTCGACCCGGGACGGCCTATTTAGTGTTTCGTCTAAGGGCGTGCGACACGGTCCCGGCCAAGGGTGTATAGAGGGCGCTACGTCGGCCGCGGCCGCTAGAGCAGGCGCACGGCCTCGAGGTTGAACGGGGCGCGGGAGTCGAGGTTGAACCGCTTGTGCAGGCTGCCGGCCAGGTCGACCGCTTTCGATTCCTCGCCGTGGTTGAGGATGATCCGCTGAGGCCTTGGGTCGAGCGAGGCGACATAGTTCATCAGTTGCACCCGGTCCGAGTGCCCGGAGAACCCTTCGATCGTCGCGATCGTGAGGCGGACCGGCACGCCGACCTGGCGGGGTCCGTCCAGGAACGTCGCCTCCGAGAGCCCCCGCTGGAGCCGGCGCCCGAACGTACCCTCGGCCTGGTAGCCGACGAACAGCAGCCCGTTCTTCTCGTCCGGCGCCCAGGCGCGGAAGTACTCCATCACGGGTCCCCCGCTCATCATGCCGGAGGTGGCGAGGATGATGCACGGCTCCTTCGAGTCGAGGATGCCCATCCGCATCGTCTGGGAGTCGACGCGGTGGAAGATGTCGGAGAGGAACGGGTTGTCGCCCTGCTGGAAGATCTGGGTCCTGAGCTGACTGTTGAGGAACTCCGGGTAGGCCGTGTGGATCGCGGTCGCCTCGAAGATCATCCCGTCCAGGTACACCGGGACCTTCGGGATCTTCCCCTCCCGCATCCGCTCCTCCAGGACGAGCATGACCTCCTGCGAGCGTCCGACGGCGAAGACCGGGACGATCAGCTTCCCGCCGCGGCCCACGACCTTGGTGGTGAGCGCGGAGAAATCGTCGGTCGCTTGCTGACGGCTGGGTTGGACGTCTCGGTAGCCACCGTACGTCGACTCGAGCACGAGCGTCTCCAACCGGGGGAACCGGTTGGTCGCCGGGTTGAACAACCAGCTGCGCTCGAACTTGATGTCTCCGGAGTAGGCCAGGTTGTGGTCGCCCTCCCCGAGGTGGAAGTGGCAGATGGAGGAGCCCAGGATGTGGCCCGCGTTGTGGAGAGTGAGGCGGACGTCCGGCGCGATGTCGGTCGTCTCGCCCCATCGGAGCGGGACCGTCCGCGTCACCAGATCCCGGACGTGCGAGGAGTCGTAGAGCCCCTTGCGGGCCTCCTGGTTGACGACCTTGATCGCGTCGAGGAGCATGAGGGTCATCAGGTCGCGGGTCGGCGCCGTGGAGTAGATCGGCCCCTTGTACCCGTACTTCAGCAGCACCGGGACGAGACCGCAGTGGTCCAGGTGCGCGTGCGTGACGACGACGGCGTCCAGGGAGTCGAGCGGCAGCAGCTCGGGGGCGTTGAAGTAGGGCGTCCGGTCGGAGCCCGGATCGATGCCGCAGTCGATGAGGATCTTCGAGTTCTGCGTCGTGAGCAGGTGGGCGCTCCGGCCGACCTCGCGGTAGCCGCCGAGGGCAGTGTTCCGCGCCCACAGCTTCTCGGGCAGCGGGTCGCGCGCGATCCGGATACCGACCTTCTTGAGGAACGAGCGACGGTCGTCGAACGAGTTCCGCAGGTGGATGCGGACCTCCTCGACCGTCTTGGACGGGATGGGAGGGGTACGGACGACCGTGGGGATCCAGCCGATCCGTCGCTTCAGGTCGTTGAGGACCGCGCCCCCGCGTCCGATCGCCGCGCCGGGGTTCGCCGCCTCGATCGTGACCTCACCGGTCTCGGGCTCGAAGAACAGCTGGTTGATCTCCGCTTCGGGCGGGATGAGCTCGCGGATCTGCTTCTCGGCCTCTTTGGGGTCGATGAGCGTGGCGGGGTCGCTCCGCACCAGGACCCGGCGACGGAGACGCTGCGCGACTTGACGGAGGAGGTCACCGCCCGAGAGGAAGGCGTCCAGCTGCTTGGTGTAGAGGACGATGTGCGGGCCTTCCAGCTCGATGTCCGTGACCTCGATGTCGTCCGGGAGGACCTGTTTCAAGGTCTCCCGGGTTTCACTGATGAGCGAATCGAAACTCATTCCCGATGGAAGAGGTTGGCAGGAAAGGGTTCGGGGGACGGCGAAGGAACGCTAGGGCAGGGCCGGAGGCAACGGTATCTTGAGCGCCTTCAGGCGTTTATTAATTTCGTCGTCCGAGAACTCGTGGTATTCCTTGGGCGAGATGACGTGAACGAGGTAGCCGTCCCCGCTCGCGCTGTCCCGCTTCATGGCCGCGGTCAGCCCACGGAGCGCCAGGTCGACCGCGTCGGATGTCGACATCTCGCGGGAGTAGTTCTCCTCCAGCAGGCCGTAGGTGAAGGTGGAGCCGGAGCCGACCGAGACGAACCGGTCCTCCATGCTGCCGCCCGCCGGGTCGACCGAGTAGACGTGCGAGCCTTTCGCGTCGACGCCGCCGATGAGCAGCCAGGCGTAGTACGGGTAGTACCGGTTCCCCGACAGGATGTTGGACAACAGGGTCGAGGCCCCCTCGACCGTCAGGAGCGCGTTGCGGCGCAGGCGGTAGAGCGAGACTTCCGCGCGCAGGTAACGAACCAG
>JASHSU010000007.1 GCA_030038605.1 Thermoplasmata archaeon
CATCCTGCAGCAACGGCGCCCAGTCAACCGGCGACGCGGCGTCGGCGGGGACCGGCTCAACGTTCGGCGCCGATTCGGCCGGCGACGCATGCCGGTGCACGGAGCGGATCGTCCACGCGTCGCCGAACTCTTCGCGTAGGGCGCGGCCCACGAGGCCCGTCGTGCCTCCGACCAGTAGCATTCTTGGTCGCCGCGCCTTGCCGGACGGCGGACCGCTCATGCGGAAGCGGGCGCTGCCACCGGAGGGAGGTCCAGGGCCGCGAACGCCCGGATCACGTGCGGCTTCACCTCGGAGACGGTCACCGGGTGGCCCGTCTCCTGGGCCAGGGAGGTCATCACTGGCGTGTCGAACCCGCACGGGTGGAATTTCGCGAACGGGGCCAGGTCGACGTCCACGTTGAGCGCGAATCCATGGTAGGTCACCCACCCTTCGACGGCGACGCCGATCGAAGCGACCTTTCGTGTACCGCCGACCCAGACTCCGCGCCGGCCCGGAACGTGACCGCCCTCGACGCCGAATGGCCGGATCGCCTGAACGAGCGCGGCTTCGAGTCCGGTGACGAACGCACGGACATCCCGCCCCCGGGGCGTCAGGTCGACGATCGGGTAGCCGACCAACTGCCCGGGGCCGTGGTAGGTCGCCCGACCTCCGCGCTCGACCGAGACGACCGTTAGTCCGCTGGCCGCCGCGGCCCCGTCATCGCCCTCGACGCCAACTGTCACCACGGGCGGGTGCTCGACCAACACGAGCGTGTCCGGGATGCGCCCGGCGCGCCGGTCCGTCACCAGGACGTGCATCGCGGCGAGCGCGTCGCGGTAGTCGCGCAATCCCCAGTCAACGACCGCCGGCATCGACCCGCCTCCGGGCCACGTGCATCGGTTCTCCGAGCCACAGCAAGGCTGCCTCCTGGAGCACCTCGGAGTACGTGGGATGCGGGTGAATGGTGAGCGCGAGGTCCCGGACCGTCGACCCCATCTCCAGAGCGTGGGCCGCCTCGGCGATGAACTCGCCGCTGGCGCCGCCGGCGACGTGCACTCCGAGCAGAAGTCCGGAGGTCGTGTCACCAAGGATCTTGCCCCATCCTCCGGTCGCGTGCGACGCGTGGGCCCGACCGAGCGCCGCGAACGGGAATCGGACCTCCCGCACCGGGTGGCCCTGGCGCTCGGCCTCCTCCCGAGTGAGGCCGACGCTGGCGAGTTCGGGCGTGGTGAAGACCACGCCGGGCATCGCTTGGAACTGGAACCGGGTCGGAAGACCGGCCGCCACCTCGGCAGCGACCGTTCCTTCGCGGTAGGCCTTGTGGGCGAGCATCGGCGGGCGCGCGACGTCGCCGACGAAGAAGATGTGGGCCACGTTGGAGCGCATCTGATCGTCGACCGCGGGAAACCCCGTCTTGGGGTCGATCATCACACCCGCTTCCTCCAGGCCCAGGTCGCGGGTCGCGGGGCGCTTCCCGACGGTCACAAACAGCTTCTCCGCCTTCAAGACCTCGGGCCCCTTGGGACCCTCCACGGTGAGGGAGACACCGCCCGCATCGCGGGTCAGGGTCTGGGCGCGGGTCCCGACCCGCACCGTCACTCCGAGGCGTTCGAGCGTTCCCGTGAGCTCGCGCGAGAGGTCCGCGTCGAGTCCGGGCAACAGCTGGGGGAGCAGTTCGACGATCGTGACGGGAACGCCCAACCGCGCCAGGTACTCGCCGAGCTCGCAGCCGCTGACCCCTCCACCGAGGACCAGCAGCGACTTAGGCAGCACCGTGAGCTGCAGGATGTCGGTCGACGTGATCACGGTCCCCCCGTCGGGCTCGAATCCCTTCAGCACGACCGGGACCGAACCGGTCGCCACGATCGCCTGCTCGAAATCGATGCGCTCGTGACCGCCGTCCGGGGCCGCGAAGTCGGCGGAGCGGGGCCCGGTGAAGCGCGCTTCACCCTTGAGGACGGATACGCCGGCGGCCTTCAACAGCCCCGCGACTCCGTCCCGCTCCTTGGCGACCACCCCGTCCTTCCAGCGGATGGTGGACGGCAAGTCGATCTGCAGGTCGGCAGCCTTCACCCCGATCTCGGCTCCTTCCGTCCGTACGGCGTGGTACAGATGGGACGCGTGAATCAGCGCCTTCGAAGGGATGCAGCCGCGGTTGAGACACTCGCCGCCCAACTCGTCCTTCTCGACCAGTAATACCTTGAGCCCGAGCTGGCCGGCCCGAATCGCCGCGACGTAGCCGCCGGGGCCCCCGCCGATGACGAGCAACTGGGTCGAGCGCGCATACGTTCCGGCCATCTACGACCCCGCGTTCGGCGGCACGCCGGGCGAGACCGGGACGGCATAGACGTCTTCGGTCAGGGAGTCGGGAGACGGTACGGGCGTCTCTTCGGCCATTCGGACCGCCTCGCGGACCTGGTCGTCGGCCGCCCCCTGGACCTGGGCTCGCCCGTCGGCGTCCAGGAGCCCGTTCGCCTCGAGCCAATCGGCGAGCCGGAGGAACGGGTCGTGGCTCTGGGCCCGAGCCGCCCAATCCTTCGGCTGGTACCGCCCCGGGTCGTCCGAACTCGAGTGCGGCGTCATCCGATAGACGAGAAACTCCAGGAACGACGGCCCCTGGCCCGTCCGAGCGGAATCCAGGGAGGTCCGCAGCGTGCGGTACACGGCGAACACGTCGGTCCCGTCCAGCCGGGTGCCGGGGATGCCGTACGCCGCGCCCTTGGCGGCCAGGGTGGGCACGGCCGATTGCTTCTCCACCGGTAGCGAGATCGCCCACTGGTTGTTGGTGCAGCAGAACACGACGGGAAGTTTCCACACCCCCGCGAAGTTGAGGCCGGCGTGGAAGTCGTTCGCGCTGGTGGCGCCGTCGCCAAAGAAGGCGAGGGCCGCCCCCGGGGCGTGGCGGTACTTGAGCCCGTAACCGACCCCGACCGCGTGCGTGATCTGGGTGCCGATGACCGACGACATCGAGACGTAGTGGACTTCGGCCGCGGTCGGATGGCAGGGCATGTTCCGACCACGGGCTGGGTCCCGGTCGTCCGCGAACAGATGATGGGCGTAGGTCGGCAGCGGGTGGCCGCGGACGAGAGCGACGAGCTGCTCTCGAAGCCCGGGCAGCACCCAATCGTCCGGACCGCTGGCCAGCCCGGCTCCGACGCTGACGGCCTCCTGGCCCGTCGCCGCCCCGTAGAAACCCACCCGACCCTGGCGCTGTAGGCCCTGCATGCGGGCATCGAGGGCACGGCCGAGGGCCATCCATCGATACATGGTGACCGCGGTCGTCCGCCACTGAGGTCCGAGCGCGGCCTCGGCCTCGGGGGCCGAGTACGGCAGCGGAACGATTGCCGCGGAGGCGCTCATGCCATCTCGGCAAACATCCGGTGCGGATCCTCGAGGTAGCCTTTCACCGTCGCGAGGAACTGCGCGCCCTCGATCCCGTCCAGGACCCGGTGGTCCAAGGAGACCGAGAGGTTCATGAGGTCGGCCGGCCCGATCGTGCCGTCCGCCCGGTACACCGGTCGGCGCTGGATTTTGTGGACGCCGAGGATGGCGACCTCGGGATAGTTCAGGATCGGTGTCGCGAGCACCCCGCCCAGCGCCCCGAGGCTGGTGATGGTGAACGTTCCCCCGGTGAGCTCGGCGCGGGACAGCTTGCCGGCCCGCCCCCGTTCGGCCAGGTCGACGATCCCCCGGGCCAGTTCGAGCAGGCTTAGCCGGTCGGCGCCGTGGACGACCGGCACGATGAGTCCGTCCGGGGCCGCCGTGGCGATCCCGACGTTGAACGCCGAATGAAGGACCAGCTCGGACTTGGCGTCGTCCATCGTCGCGTTCAGGCGGGGATGAGCCCGCAGGCCCGCGACCACCGCTTTGACGATGAACGGAAGGTAGCTC
>JASHSU010000008.1 GCA_030038605.1 Thermoplasmata archaeon
CCCCTCGTCCGTCTGGGCGAGCGCCGAGTAGCCGACCATGTCCGTGAACATGATGGCGGCCAGGCGCCGGGAATTCGCAGCCACGACCTACGAACGGGGTCGCGTCAAGTTAAGGACTCCTTTCCGGCGGTCGCGGCGCCGACAACCTCTTGGGGCAGGGTCCCTCCGACCCGACGCGATGGTCTCGTCCGCGGACACGGTCACGCTCGTGGGGTCGGTGGCGGCCGTGCTCACGACGGCCGCGTTCGTACCGCAGGTCGTACGGGTCTGGCGGTCCCGGCACGCGCGCGATATCTCCCTCCCGACGTTCGCCGTCTTCTCGGTCGGCGTCGCCGTCTGGCTCTTCTACGGATGGCTTGTGGACTCGGTACCGATCGTCGCGGCCAATGCCCTCACGCTCCTGCTGGCGCTCGCCATCGTCGGGCTCAAGGTGAAGTTCGACCGGGAAGCGACTCGTCCCGCCGGTTCGGCGGGGCCGACGTCGGGGTCCGCGGGCCCCGGCCGGTGAGGCACGGTGACCCCGTCATTCTCGGAGGCGGCGGAGGCCCGACCCGTCGCGTTCACGAAGGCCTGCCTCGTTCCGGGACCGGACGCAGAGCCGATCCGCCACGGCACGCTCCTCGTCCGCGACGGCCGTATCGCGGCTCTGGGCGAGGGGATCCCCGTTCCCTCGGATGCGGACGAGGTCGACCTGTCGGGAGCGACGGTCACCGCCGGGTTCTGGAACGCTCACGTCCACTTCACCGAGGGCCACTGGGCGCGGGCCGGACGGCAGCGGGCGAGCGTACTCGAGGGCCATCTCACCGAGATGTTGACCCGGTGGGGTTTCACGACGGTGGTGGATACCGGGTCGGACCCCCGCTCGACCTTCCCGCTGCGCGCCCGAGTCGCCACGGGTGAGGTCCGCGGGCCGACGATCCTGTCGGCCGGCACCGGGTTCTACCCGCCCCACGGCCTCCCGTACTACATCCGCGGGGAGCTCCCCTGGTACGCCGCCTGGTTCATCCCGCAACCGGCTTCCCCGCGGGCGGCGGCCCGAGCCGCCCGTCGGAGCCTCGACCGCGGGGCGGACCTGGTGAAGTTGTTCACGGGGTCCTACGTCGCCCGCGGCACCGTCCTCCCCATGCCGGAGCCGGTCGCGCGCGCCGCGGTCGCCGTCGCGCACGCGCGGGGTCGGCCGGTCTTCGCCCATCCGTCCGACCTCGCCGGAACCCGGGTCGCGCTCGCGAGCGGCGTCGACGTCCTCGCCCACGCCCCCGATGCCACGGACGGCATCGACGACGACCTCCTCCGCCAGCTGGTCGCACGTTCGATCCGGATGATCCCGACCCTCCACATGTTCGCGACGACCGTGACGTCCCGCGCCGAGTATCTCGACCCGATCTACGACGTCGTCCGCCGGTTCCGCCGTCTGAACGGCACGGTCGTCTTCGGGACCGACGTGGGGTACTTTTCCGACTACTCGACCGCAGGGGAGTTCGCCGGCCTAGCCAAGGCCGGACTCGACGGCCGGGAGGTGCTCCGGGCCCTGACGACGGCGCCGGCGCAGGTGTTTCCTCGTCTGGGGACGAGCGGCCGGTTGGTCCCCGGAGCTCCGGCCGACCTGACCGTCCTCGACGGGGACCCGTGGGAGGACCTCGGCGCCTACGCCCGGGTTCGGCGCACCGTTCGCTCGGGGCGCACGATCTGGAGGGCCGGCTGAGCCGACCTATCCCAACGCCCTCACGGCGCCGTCCGGCGGCCAGTCGTCCCGCCGCTCGTCCCGGGCTACGTGGGGGGCGGCCCGACCCGGCGGGCCGCGACGTCGACGACCGGCCAGGTGGTGCCTGGTTTCCACCGGACGGCGAGGATGCCGCCCAACAGGGCCAGGATGAACCCGAGGAGGAAGCCACCGAGGGCGAACGGCAGGCTCGCGACGGCGAGGACGATCGTGAGGACGCCCCACACGACGTGCGCCCGAGGCACCGCCACGGTCAGGACGCCCATCACGAGCGTGAACAGGCCGATCAGCAGCCCGACGAAGAAGAGACTGCTCGAGAAACCGAACAGGGCGAAGAACAGCCCCAGGAACGAGATCAGCAGGCCCCCGAGGAGGATGAAGACCCCTCCGATCATCGTCAGCACGCCGGCGGCGATGGGTCGCGGCATGGTCCGGGGGAGCCGCCCGGGCAGAAAACGCGACGGAGGGGAGCCGAGGGCCGGTTCCGATGGGGCGAGAGGTTCCTTCGAAGCGCTACCGCACGCCGACACCTACCCCCGGCCGTCTCGCCTGAGGTTGAGACCTACGCGGGCGGACCGAACGGCCCCCACGCGGTGTGGGCGGCGACGCGGCCCGTCGCCTTGTCGACCGTGGCGAGGACGCCGCCCGCCCGGCCGAATACGACCATCTCGAGCGAATACCAGTGGACGTCGAACGCGTCGGGCCGCTCACGGACCTCCCCGAAGTGGTGTGTCTCTCCCAGCACCCAGGACGCTGCCAGGGCGGGGGCGTAGCTCCGGCGGAGCGCCTCCGGGGCATCCGTGACGGGGCCGCCCACCTCGGGACCCGTGGACACC
>JASHSU010000009.1 GCA_030038605.1 Thermoplasmata archaeon
CCGGGTCGGTTCACGCGAGGCGCCCGGAAGTACGTCAGGACCATCTGGATGTAGAACGGCAGGATGAGCCGCTCCCAGAACCCCTGCATCTCGACCCGGGGAGCGATGGTCGCGAGATCGGCCCGCTCGGCTACGGCCCAGCCTACGACCGTGCGCACGGCCGACGGATGCGTCCGGACGTCCGCATCCAGGAAGAGCAGCCAGTCCCCGCGGGCCGCCTGCGCCCCCGTCCAGCAGGCCCAGTTCTTCCCAACCCATCCGGGAGGTAGGGGAGGCTCGTCGACCCGGCGCACGCGCGGGGACCGCGCATCGATGACGGCCTGGGTCCCGTCCGTCGAGCCGCCGTCCACGACCAGGATCTCGAGACCGGGCAGGTCCTGCTCCACGAGGGCGTCCAGCGTCGCCGGGAGGTCGTCGGCCTCGTTCCGGGCCGCGATGATGACGCTCACATGGCCCGGGGGTGCCGGCCCCGGCGGGGCGGGTTCCAGCGACGGCATCGCGAAGGCGAACACGATGGCCAGCCCCTGGTAGACGAGCGCGACGAGCGAGAGCGCGAGGACGAGGACGACCGTCCAGACCGGGAGCACGGACCGGTCGTACGCGCCCTCTCATAAAGCACCGTCCGATTCAGCGCCGAGGACGATCCGCCGATGCCGACCGTCGTGCACCCGCGGGTCCGGCCCGGCACGATCGAGGACCGGGAGTACCAGGCGACCATCGCTCACGAAGCGTTCCGGCGGAACACCCTGGTCGTCCTGCCGACCGGCCTCGGGAAGACGACCATCGCGCTCCGGGTCGTCGCGGAGACCCTCCTTGAACACCCGACCCGGTCGGTGCTGCTCCTCGCTCCGACCCGACCGCTGGTCCTCCAGCACGCGGCCAGCGTCGCCCGCACGCTGTTCGCTCCCGAGCCGATCGTGCTCACCGGTGCGATCCCTCCGGACCGCCGGGCCCAACTGCTCCACCCGCCCCAGGTCGTGGTGGCCACCCCTCAGGTCATCGGGAACGACTTGGCGAGCGGTACGTTCCCGCTCGATACCTTCTCCCTGATCATCTTCGACGAGGCCCATCGGGCGGTCGGGATCTACCCGTACGTCCAGATCGCGCGGGCGAACCGGGACGGTCCCAACGCCCGTGTCCTCGCCATGACGGCCTCACCGGGCGGCGCGGAGGCTCGGATCCGCGAGGTCTGGACCAACCTTGGCATCGAGCGGTTCGAGTACCGGACCGAACGATCCGGCGACGTCGCGCCCTACCTGCACGGTGTCGGGGTCGAGACGGTTACGGTGCCCCTTCCTCCCGAGGTCCAGCGGCTGGCGATCGACCTGCGGGCGGTCGTGCAACGCCAGCTCGACGCGCTGCGCAAGCTCGATTGGCTTCCGGAAGGGGCCGGTACGTCCCTGCGCACCCTGCTCGAACTCCGGACTCGATTGCAGCATCAGCTGGCGGCCGAACGGGCGGGCGGCGGTTCCGGGTCGGCCCGGTACTGGCAGGCCCAGACGGCGTACGCGGTCGCGATGAAGGCGATGCGCGCGTTGGAACTCGCGGAGAGCCAGGGCGTCGGTGCGCTCCGGGAGTACCTCGACCGGCAGGTGCCCAAATCCGGCCAGCGCGTGAGTCCGGCGACCCGCACCTTCCTGGGTGAGGTGGAGGAAGTGCGCCGGAGGTTGGAGGGCGCGGACTTTGAACACCCCAAGCTCGCGAAGGCCGTCGAGATCGTCGGCGGAGAGCTCCGGGCCCACCCGGAGTCCCGCGTCATCGTCTTCTCCCAGTACCGGGACACCGTGGACCGAGTGGTCGAGGAGCTGGCCGCTCTGCACGACCCCGCCGTCCGCCCGGTCCGGTTCGTGGGCCAGGCCTCGAGGGGAACGGACGAAGGTCTGTCCCAGAAGGAGCAGGGCGAGGTGCTCGACCGGTTCCGCGCGGGGGCGGTCAATTGCCTCGTCGCAACCTCGGTCGCGGAGGAGGGGCTCGACATCCCGGCGACCGACCTGGTCATCTTCTACGAGCCGATCCCCGACGTGGTCCGGACGATCCAACGCCGAGGTCGGACCGGGCGGGCCCGGGCCGGCCGCGCCCTCGTGCTGGTGGCGCAAGGCACCCGGGACGAAGGGATGCACCGCGGCGCCTTCGCCCGGGAACGCCGGATGCACGAGATGCTCGAGCGGGTCCAGTCCACGGTGGCCCGGGGAACCACCTTGCCGCCCCCGGAGCGGAAGCAGTTCCAGACCCGGCTACCGGAGCCCGAGTAGCTCACCGGCCGGTGCTGCCGAAGCCGCCGGCGCGCGAGGCCATCGGGGCGACCGTCCCCTCGATCCACTCGGCCGCGTGGTCCTCGACCAACCGGATCTGGCCGATCCGGTCCCCTACCTCGATGCGGTACGACCCCTCGAACAGGTAGGTCAGCGGTACTTTCACCTCGCCCGAGTAGTCCGAGTCGATCGTCCCGGGCGCGTTGACCATCAACACGCCCTTCGTGCTCAAACCGCTCCGGGGACGCACTTCCAGAAACGTCCCGGGCGGACACCGCATCCGGAGTCCCGTCCGTACGAGCGTGACGTGTCCCCGCTCGAGAACGACGGCCTCGGCGGCGGCCAGGTCGAACGCCGCCGACCCCTCGGTGGCGCGTGCGGGTAACGGAACCGCCGGCACGTCCGGGAGGCGCTCGACCACGACCCGTCGCGGTGCGGGGACCACGGCGGGCGGAAACGGCCCGTGCCTTTACGCTTCCCGACCCGACTCGCTCGCTGCCGCGACGACCTCGGGGATGGCGCCTTCCTCGCTCAACCAGCGGACCACCAGCCGGCCCTCGGCCCGGCGCAGGATCTTGCCCAGCGCCGGAGCGCTGCGTCCGGTCTGGTGGGCGAGACGGGAGAGCGTGATGCGCCGGGGCACGGCGTAGTACCCCAGCAACCAGGCCCGGGCGAGCAGTTGGGCCTGCAACGGGGTGAGGAGGGGCGTCGCGGCCTCCGGCGGGAAGGCCCGGCCGGAGGCGCGTAGGATGCGGTACGGAAACTCCTCGCGGTCCAAGCGACGCAGGACGCGGCGCAGGGCGCGCTCTTCCCCGCGGAACGAGGCGATGACCTTCTCCGAGGTGATCTTGAACGGTGCGATCGGAGAAACCTCGCCGCCCGCGAGGGAGAGGAGCCGCTGGAGGGTCTCAGGGTTGCGCTGGCGGACGAGGACGATGTAGTCCCGCGTTCGGGGTCGTCGCTCCACGAGCTCGAAACTCTCGAACCCGTAGAGCGAACGGATGCGACGGGATTCGCGCTCCAGCTCGGCCGCGGTCCGCAGCGGCCCCTTCCGACGCACCCGCAGCAGCTGCAGCCGCCATCCCTGCTCGAGCCGCAGCGTCTCGACCAGCTCGACCTCCTCGTACTTGGAGAAGAGCCCCTCGGGGATCAGGCCCAGAAGGGTCAGGTCCTCCGTGCGGAACTCGAGCGTGACCGACTGCACGGCGCGCCAGAGAGGGGTTCCGTTATGAACCTTCGGCCCGCCCGCTGCCGCGTTTAATAAGCGCGGAGACTCGGCGGCGTTCGTGACGTTCCGGTCGCTCGGCGACTTTCTGGGCGCCCTCGAATCCCGCGGCGACCTGGTCCGCGTGAAGAGCCCGGTCTCGCGCGACCTCGAGATCACCGAAGTCACCCAGCGGGTGCTCCGGGCGGACGGGCCGGCCCTCGTCTTCGAGAACGTGCCCGGCACGACGATGCCGGTCGTGACCAACCTGCTGGGGTCGACCCGGCGGATCGCTCTCGCCTTGGGGGCCCCGCAGGTCGACGAGGTCGCCGACCGGATCGAGAAGCTCGTCCACTTGCGGCCCCCGGCGGGGATCGTCGGGGCGATGAAGGACCTGGGCGGCACCATCGACCTGCTCAACACGGTCCGTTCGCTCGCTCCCAAGCGGGTGCGCACGGGTCCGTGCCAGGAGGTGGAGGAGTCCCGCGTCAACCTGGACGCGATCCCGATCCTGAAGTGCTGGCCCCACGACGGGGGTCGGACCATCACCTTCCCGGTCGTCATCACCAAGGACCCGGAAACCGGGGAGCCCCACACCGGGATCTACCGGCTGCAGCAGTACGGCCCGGACACGCTGGGATTCCACGCCCAGATCCATCGGGTCGGCGCCAGCAACTTCCGTAAGTGGGGGGCCCGCGGGGAGAAGATGCCGGTGGCGGTCGTGTTGGGGGTCGACCCCGCGACGCTGTTCTCGGGCCTGGCGCCGGTACCGGAGGGCATCTCCAACTTCGTCTTCGCCGGATTCGTCCGGTCGGAGCCGATCGAACTCGTCCCCGCCCGCTCGGTCGACCTGGAGGTCCCGGCCCAGGCGGAGATCATCCTGGAGGGGTATGTCGACCCGACCGAGCGGAAGGTGGAAGGGCCGTTCGGCGACCACACGGGCTACTACTCCGCTCCGGAGGAGTTCCCGGTCCTCCACGTAACGCGGGTGACGCGACGCGAGCGTCCCTACTATCTGGCCACGGTGACCGGGAAGCCTCCGACCGAGGATGCGGTCCTGGGCAAGGCGGTCGAGCGGGTCTTCCGACCCGTCGTGCGCTTGGTGCTCCCGGAGATCGTCGACATGAACCTGCCCATGGAGGGGCTGTTCATCAACGTCGGGATCGTTTCCGTCCGCAAGCAGTACCCGGACCATCCCCGCAAGGTGATGCACGCCCTGTGGGGTCTCGGCCAGATGATGTTCGTCCGCTACCTCATCGTCGTGGACTCGGACGTGGACGTCCACGACCTGCACGAGGTCCTCTATCGGGTCGGGCTGCAGGCCGACCCGGAACGCGACCTCGAGCTCTCCCACGGGCCGGTCGACCAGCTCTCCATCTCCAACCCCGTGCCGAACATCGGAGCCAAGGTCGGCATCGACGCGACCCGTAAGCGCCCGGAGGACGGTTTCCCCCGACCCTGGCCC
>JASHSU010000082.1 GCA_030038605.1 Thermoplasmata archaeon
CAACGCCTTGGTCGCATCCAGCGCGTTGACCGTGGTCGACCGCTTCTCGGCGTAGCTCTGCTGCTGACGCTCGATGATGTCCGCCGAGTAGTGACTGGTACCCGTGTAGCAGAGAAGGAGCCGGTAGCTGAGCTCGTTCAGCACGTCGGCGGAGATCTTGAGCGGATGGACCACGGTGCGCACCGGGCCGAACTCCATGAAGTTGAACCCGCCGAAGGCGGCGGCGTACATGTCCTGACGCCCGCCCTTGAAGCCGAGCTCGACCCGCTCGATCCGATACGCCATCTCGGCGACCTCATAGGGCGTCCACTGCTCCCGCAGATGGCGCTGGAAGGCGCCGACGATCGCGACACACATCGTGGACGAGCTGCCGAGTCCGGTGCCGACCGGGGCGTCCGAGTGGAGGAACAAACGGACCGACTCGGGGCGCCCGTCGGCCGTCGGACGCAGCACGTTAACGGCCCCCTTGACCAGGTCGAGCTCGCCGTTGTAGACCAGGTCGCCCGGCTTTGCGTAGTCGACGGAGAGGTTGTAGTCGAGCGACTGGACGGAGACCGCCCCGCGGCCGTCGGGCTGGGCCTCGAGGGTCGCGTACGCGAACCGGCTGATCGCGCAGTTGAGGACCGCGCCCCCCTTCTCTTCCGGGTACGGCGAAACATCCGTGCCTCCGCCCGCGAAACTGATCCGGAGCGGCGCCTTCGACCGAACGACGGCCATCGACACGCGCGGACCGGCCTCCGCAACTTAATGATTGTCGCCGAGGACACCGAGTGCGCCCCCCGCGGAGTTATTGGAGTCGCTCCGCTCGCCCGGGTATGGCCCGCCAGTATCCCGGACCGTCCCTCGCGGTGGACGCGGTCTGGTTGCGGGGCGGTCGGGTCCTGCTCGTACGCCGGGGGCGCGAGCCGTTCCGCGGGCGCTGGGCCCTCCCCGGCGGTTTCGTAGAAGTGGGGGAGACCATCGAGGCGGCCGTCGAGCGGGAGCTGCGGGAAGAAACCGGGCTGCGCGCTCGCGCCGGATCGATCGTCGGGGTCTATTCGGACCCGAAACGGGACCCGCGACATCACACGGTCTCGGTGGTGTTCCGGATGCACGGTCGGGGCGGAGAGCCGCAGGCAGGCGACGACGCCGCGGAGGCGGCCTGGATTCCTCTCGACTCCCTGCCCGGGCTGGCGTTCGACCACTCCCGGATCCTCCGGGATGCGCTCCGCGTCCGGCGCCGCTGATCCGCGCGAGATAGGGATTACGGCGGGGTACCCGAGTCGGGGGCCTCGCCGGCGACGTTCTCGGCCGGCGAGTTGGCCCCTCCGCCCGACGTCGGGGGCCGGCGACGCGTGAGCACCAGCAGCAGACCGACCACGACCAGCACGACCACGAGCCCGAGGATCACGTACCCTAACGAGCCCAGCCCCAGCCAGCCGGTCGAGCCGGTCGTGGCGGACGCGGCGGACGCGACGAGGTCGACCGTTCCGGTCGACCCCGACACGTGGAAGACGCCGGAGCCCGGGGCTACGGACCAACCGGACGGCGCCGTCACGGTGTACGCGTAACTGCCGTTGGCGAAGGCGAGCGTGAGGGAGGCGCCGGTCGTCGTTACTTCGCTACCGCCGGCCACCGTCACTCCCCAGACGAGTCCGGCCGGCAAGCCGGACATCTGGAACGTCACGGTGTAGGTCACGGCGGTGAAGTTGACCGTCAGTTGCTGGCCCTCACCCCGGACCGTGAAGTTGCCGTTCAACTGACCGGGCGT
Source organism: Thermoplasmata archaeon (assembly GCA_030038605.1). Lineage (GTDB taxonomy): Archaea > Thermoplasmatota > Thermoplasmata > Lutacidiplasmatales > UBA184 > Lutacidiplasma. Next base: position 1,751 of record JASHSU010000082.1, read on the forward strand.
CCAGCCGCTCGGCTCGGAAAGGATCGTGTAATTGTACGTGCCGTTCGGCGCCGACCAGTCGAGGGTACTCGAGTTGGAACTCAGCGCCGGTCCGCCCTGGATCTGAACCGCCCACAGGCTCCCGGCCGGCAGCCCGGCTTCGGTGAACTGGACCGGGTAGACCGCCAGGGAGAACTGGATGAGGACCTCGTGCGCAGCGCCGTCCACGCCGAACACTCCGGTGGCCGCGAAGTAGCCCGGAATCCTCGCATGGCCGACGTACGAGAAGCTTCCGTTCGAGAGCGAGAGGTTCAGACTCGTCCCGTTGACCGTCGACTGGTTCGTGAACGCGATGCCGGTGACGTTGAGCGACCACGCCGTGTGGGCGGGCAGGCCCTCGGCGACGAACGTCGTCGGGAATTTGGGTGGAGGAGCGAACGCCTCGTCGTAGACGATCTGCGCCCCGTTGACCGACAGGTCGATCTGATGCGGCGACTCGGTCCAGTTGTCGGCGGCGGCGATGATGATGACGAGCGAACTATTGGGCGCCGCGAACGTCACGTTGTCCGAGACCGTCGCCAACGAGAGATGACTGGTCTGATGGTCGAACGTCTGCGTGACATTGGCCCACCACGGTAACCCGACGGGCGCGGCGAGCGCGTGGATCGTGACGGTGTAGGTGACCAATTGGAAGTCGAGGGTCACCTGGACCGCGGCGCCGTTGACGATGAACTGGCCCATGTCCGGTGCGAGGGAGTAGTCACTGGGCACGGTGGCGCTCCAGTAGTATGTCCCGTTCGCCAGGTAGAGCACGTGATCGCCCGAGGTGGTACGGAACGACTCGCCGGTCGTGAGGGTGATCCCCCAGGCGAAGTTGGGGGCGAGCCCCGACGCCGTGAACGTGACCGGCTTGGTCTCGATCGACCCGACGGGGTCGTACTCCAGCACGCCCTGGGTGGTCGAGCCCGCCGAATTGCCGAGCTTCCAGGTCGCCGGTCGCCCGGAGGACAGGTTGGAGGCGTTGGTCTCGGTCCACGACTCGCCGGAGGCGGACTCACCGGTTTGGTCGATCGACTCGGCATACGAACGGGTGCCGCCGGGAACCCATGAGAGCGAGCCGAACCGCTGCAGCTCGAGTTGCAGGCTCCCGCCCGTCGGGCTGGTGAAGTAGCCGGTACCCCCGCTGGGACCGCCCACGAGCCCAAACTGCGGGGAGATACTGCCGGGGTTCCCACTCTCCAGCGGGTTGTTCGACCAGAGGTTGCCACCCCAGGAGTAGTTCTCCCAGAGGTTGCCGAGGATGTAGGAGCCGCCGGGCAGCGGCAGCGTCAGCGGGCTCGTCCCCGGAATGCCGAACGTGAACTGGACGGCCTGCCCGTCGAAGACGGTGGTGTTCAGCAGCGTGGTCTGGATGGTGAAGTTGAGCGGTGTGCTCAGGAGCTGACCGGTGAGGGGATAGTTGTACTCGTAGATCGTGTCGGATGGGTAGAGACCCCAGTACGGGTAGACGACCCACCCGCTGAAGTTCATCGACCAGGCCCCGGGCTGACCGGAGATGTAGATGACGTTCTGGACCCAGTAGAGGGGCGCGCCCAACGCGTCGGCGACGAAGAAGTTCTGCTGGATCGAGGCGTTGTAGTCCACGCCGGGCGAGGTGACGACGAGGCCGGAGAGATTGAAGTAGGCACGGACGGCCGAGAGATCCCCCGGCACGTCCGCCGGGAAGTAGGAGACGTAGTACATCGTGAAGTTGTAGGCGTCCAGCGACCCCCAGCCGGTCGTGAGGTCGTACCCGAACAACGCGGAGTATGCGTAGTTCTGCCCCTCGGTGACGTCGTAGAACGGGAGCGTGGGCAGGAGCGAGTCGTAGAACCCGGTGACGAAGAAACCAGTGGTCGGCGTGGTGAGGCTGTCCACCACGGTGTACTCCTCGTTGGCCAGCGGGTAAAGAGTCGGGTCGAGGAATCCCATCCACGAATCGTTGTAAGCGCCCAGCACGTGGTCTGCCTCGACGATGAGCCCCGCCGTGAGCGGGCAGGCGACACTGGTGCCTCCGACGTGGACGAACGGTGCACCGGTCGAGGCGTTCGTCGCGAGGTACTCGTACCCCCCGAAGGAGATGGTCATGAGGGAATTGTTGGCGACGGCGGCCACGTCGGGCACGCCCCGACCCGCGCCGTTGATGAGGTTGTTCGCGCTCGTCGCATTCTGCCAGTCGGGTTCGGGGAAGACCTGGCTGATACCACCGGTGGACCCCGCGGCCGGGTTCGGAGCGTCGTAGGCCGCCGTCTGGTTCCAGACGATGTCCGAGGCGAGCTGGAGGGTGGTATTGGATAGGGTGACGGTGGTCCCGCCGACCGCCACGTCACCGTAGGCGTCGTACGCCATCGAGGCCGGGAAGAACGTGACCTGGCCGGGCGGGTCCTGACTGCCACCATCCCCGGCCGGGTTGGACCCCGAGTCGCCCGACGCGGCGAGGACCGTGATGCCCCGAGCGGCGGCGGTCGCCAGGGACGCATTCCAACCGGCGTCAAAGGTGTCGGTCCCACCCCAGGAGTTGGAGATCACGGAGACGTTGTCGAGCTGGGCGAAGCTCGCGTTCGGGTTGAGGATGAAGGCGAAAGCCGAATCCGCCGCGGCATCGGAGAGCGTCGTCCCGTAGACGTTGTAGAGGTGGGCACCGGGCGCGGTCGAGCCGAGCATCTCCAAGTCGAGGGTGTTCTCGAGGACCGCGGTCGTGTTGTCGAACGACGCAAGCGGGCCGGGGAGGGGCGCGCCGTTCAGCGGGACGCCGGTCACGGTCGCGTGCGGCTCTCCCGCCGGGAGCGTCTCGTTGTAGAAGTTGTAGACGTCGCGGGGGTCGAACGGGCCGACCGACTGCCCCGTGGAGAGGTTCCCCCAGGGGGTGGTGATCGGGTTGCCCTCGTACTGCCCCGCGGTGAGGATGGTCGCCGCCACCATGTTGGTCGGATAGCCCTCCGCTCCGAACAACGACAGTTCGTCGTAGGCGACCTGGAAGTCGGACGCGTACTCGTACTGCACGCCGCCCTGGTAGACCGGTGACGGGTACGCATCGAGCGCGGCGGATAGGGCCGGGGCGGAGGGCGCCCCCCCCGTATGGAGCACCGGCGGAGTGTGCAGCGGCTGGTTGACCAGCGAGGAGTAGGAGCTGAGTCCGTCCACGCCCGCGACGACGCTCGCCAACGAGGTCGGAAGGGTCGGCGCGCCGGTCGGGGCGTAGTAACTTCCGGCGGCCGCCGAGTAACTGTCGATGGTCGATCCAAAGATCGCCTGAGCGACCGCCGGGGTCACGTCGAACGACAGGCTCACCCGATCGGTATAGGTGGTGACGTGCGTGGCACCGAGCGACGTCACGTAATCGACGGCCGCCGTGTAGACGGAGGCTGAGGGCCCGAATTGTTGGCCGAACTGGGCCGCCGTGAGGTAATGGTGGTAACTTGGAGAATGCGGAGACTGTAGTGCCTGGAGCAACGTGGCGAGGCGGGACGAGTTGGCGAATTGGAACGTGAGGAAAATCGGCATTTGGGTCGAACTGGCGGCGAGCCCGTCATCCACCGCCCCTGGAGCGTCGCGGCCCGTCTCGGTGTACGCGAAGAGAGAGTGCGGTCCGGACGCCAGAGCAGAGGCCGACCACGCGGGAGCAGCGACGGCGGCCGGGAGTGGAGTCGGCGAGGTGGGATGGCTCGCGGCCGTTAGGTACGCGGCGGACGGCACGGCGACGATGACCGCGAGCGTCACGACGAGAAGGCGACGGAGCCACCGGGACCGCGTGTCCATGGAATCGTCCGCGACGGTCGGGGTGACCCGACTCGGGACGGCAGCAGCGGTGCCCATGATAAGCATTGTCTCACGGTCGCGACATTTCCGCCGACCTCAGTCGGTTTCGTGGCGGTGAATTCGGTCGCGACCCGAGCGCCGAAACAGGACACCCGGACCAGGGCGCCCCGTCGAGCCGGGTGCGTCGGCGTCACCGTCATTACGGGGCCGGTCCGTGGTCGGCCGCATGGGCCATCCGCACGAGGCGCATCCGCACGCCTCGTTACTTTCGGACTTCATCCTGGGGAGCCAGGATGGCCTGGTCAACGTCCTGGGGATCCTGCTCGGGCTGGTCATCTCGACGCACGATGTCCGTATCATCCTCATCGCGGCGTTCGCCGCGCTCGCTGCCGAGTCGATCTCGATGTCGGCCGTCGCCTACACGTCCACCCGGGCCCGGCGGGAACTGTACAAGTCCGAGGTCGAGCGCGAGCTCCGGGAGATGCGCGAGGTGCCGGACCTCGAGCGGGAAGAGATCCGAGTCATCCTGCGGAAGTGGGAGTTTTCCGGCGACGAGCTCGAACGGATGGTGCGGGACATCGAAGCCCGCCCGAAGATGATGTTGGACCTCATGATGGCCTTCGAGCTCTCGTTGGCCCCCGTGCCCGAGAATCAGCCTCGGAAGAGCGCCCAGGTCGTGCTCGCGGCGACGGTCGTCGGCTCGTTCATCCCGCTGATTCCCTTCCTTCTGTTCCCGTCGGCGCTGGTGACTGACGCCGTGCTCGCCATCCTCTTCAGCGCCGTCACGCTGTTCCTGGTCGGTTGGTACGAAGCCCAGACGACCGACGGCATCACCTGGCAGAGCGGGCTACGGATGGTGCTGATCGGGCTGGGGGCCGGCTTCGGCGGGTTCCTGATCGGTGTCGCCGCAAACCAACTCTGAGCCGTCTCCGGCCCGCCGGCGGTGTCGGATCGCCGTCTAGGCGGGCCGGGTCATCCGGGGGTGGCTGCGGGAGCGCAGGGCATGGCGGAGGGGGGAGGTCCAGGACGAACGCCGGACCTCATGGCGAAGGCATCGGGTGCACCAGACCACCGCCTCGCCACCGCCGGCCAATTCCGGGGTGGCGACGTGGTCGTCCGAGGGGTGCCCGCAACGGCGGTCGAGGCAGGGGTGGTGGGGTCGGGTCGATCCGTCGCCGCCGGACACACCCGTGCTATGCGCACTCATGCGTATTAAAGCTGAGGGTGCGCCCTCAGCCCCGAGGGTCTACGGACGGAGCATCCGGACTTCGCGCGCCACCCGGGCGTCCCGTTCTTTGTCGGTCAGCTCGCGGATATGGAACGACACCGTGACGGTACCGTTGAGCTCCACGGGCTGCGGGACGAAGGGCAGTCGCAATGTGACGCCCTCCAGGCGCAGGTCGAGTTCTCCTCGCTGGTTCGCCATGGCGTTCATCCAATCCTGGAACGGGTTCTCTCGGCCGGAAGGATCGGCGGGAGCCATGCGGACCCATCAGCGCCGACCCATACGAACCTATCGTCCGTTCCGGGGCCGGGCACTTTTTCATTTTGGGAGCTCAAAGCCACATAAACCGGGGCCAGCTGCCCCGAGCGACGCCCGACCCTGAGTCAGCCCGGGCCGGATCGGTTGGGCCCCCTCGGGGCTTCACCCGACTCTCTTCCCTCCCGAGCGCTCGGTCGCAACCTACGACGGGCCGCTGACCGGATTCCACAGGGCCACGTCCACCGACCTCGCCCTGCGGGCGGCGGGGGCGCGCCGCCCCGGACGGACCGACCGGGGACTCGAAGGGGTGAGCACCCTACGCGCCGGGGGCCAGGCCGGCGCGCGCCCGCAACGCGTGGTAGAACCCACCGAAGCTGGTCGCCGTCGGCGTCCGCATGCCCTGGTTCCGGAGTTGCTCCCGGACCTCCCGGGGGCCCTGCCGGAGGTCGAGGATCTTGGCCGAATCGAACCGATACTGGAACGTCCCGGCTGGTCCCCGGGGGAACGGCTCCCAGTCGCGGGGTGTGGTCGTGCGCAGGTCCTGGGGGCGCTTACCGTCGGAGGGGGTGAAGCCGGGCAGCGTCAGGTGCTCCTCCGTCAGCCAGAGCATCGTCGCGTCGCGGATCGCTTCCTCGGTCGTGGCGTCGAGGGCTCCGGGAGCGACCTGGGACCGGACCCAGCCGACCAGCGCATCGAACGACTTCTCGGTGTTCTCTTCCAGCATCTGCAGGACCGCGAGTCGGATGGCGCTCCGACGCAGCTGCTCGATACCGGTGTCGCTGAGCCGGAACTCGGAGGTCAGACCGAGCAGGCTCTCGGAGTTGTCGGCGAGCTCCTTGAGCGACAGCAGGACGAGCGGAGCCGCCGGTTCGTCCTTCGAGACGTGCCACAGGGAGAACTCCCGGCCGTTGGTCAGGAGCACGAGGGGCACACGGGCCTTCTTGGCCTGCTCCGCGACGTCGCCGATCTCCGACACGGACGCGGTCCGCTCGCGAACATCCAGGAAGAGGCGGGCCTGCCCGTCGGCGTTGAACACCGCGTAGTCGACCGGGGGGTCCCCCGGCTTGGCGGCGAAATCCAGGTAGACCTGGTGCTTGTCGTGGGGGTCCCAGCCGAGCGCGACCAGGAACGGGTTGACGATCCAGTGCCGCACCTGTTGCTCCGTCACTTCGGGCACGTCCCGGAGGACCTCCTGGGCGACCTGGCTAAAGTCGGCCAAGCGGCGGCTCAGATCGACGGCTTCCATCGCCGGTCGGATGGGCGGGACGGTGCCTTAAACCTACCCTTGGGCCGGGACGCGGCGCAGCCGGGCCGCCTCGGAGTCCAGGAACGGTTCGAGCGGCGTGAGCGGTCGGTCGAGACCGTCGTAGGGCGGCAGGCCCAGGAGGTCCGAGACGAGCCACTCGACCTCGTAGGCGTACAGCAACGACGACCCGAACGACTCCAGGACGCGGGCGAGGCGCTCCCCGCCCCGGGCGCTCAGACGGAAGTATCGGGGCGGTAGTCGGAGGCCTCGGTACAGGCGGTCCGTCAATTCCCGGTACGCCCAGCGACGGGGCCCTCCGGCGAGCACCGTCGTGGAGGCCGAACGTCCCGCCTCCTTCCGGACGATGCGGGCCAGGTCAGCGACGGCGATCGGGCTCACGTGATAGGCGCCGTCCCCAAACATCGGGAACGTGTGCCAGCGGGCCATCGTTCGGAGCATGACGGTCAGGAGCTTGTCGTTCGGTCCGAAGAGCATCGTGGGCCGTACGATCGCGTAGGAGAGCGCCGACGCCGCGAGGGTTGCATCGACCTCCCGCTTGCGTACCATGTACGGCAGGGAGTGCTCGATCCCCTCGGTCGCGGGCGGGACGCTGAGGTGGACGAAGCGGGGGACATGGGCCGCCTCGGCCGCCCGGATGAGTCGCTGGAGCCCCCCGGCCAGCGGCGCGAACTTCCGGTCGGAACCGGCGCGATACCATGCCACGTTCACGACCAGGTCGACATCCTGCAGCAACGGCGCCCAGTCAACCGGCGACGCGGCGTCGGCGGGGACCGGCTCAACGTTCGGCGCCGATTCGGCCGGCGACGCATGCCGGTGCACGGAGCGGATCGTCCACGCGTCGCCGAACTCTTCGCGTAGGGCGCGGCCCACGAGGCCCGTCGTGCCTCCGACCAGTAGCATTCTTGGTCGCCGCGCC
>JASHSU010000083.1 GCA_030038605.1 Thermoplasmata archaeon
GGAGTACGGGTACGTCCCGTTGGGTTCGTGGAAGGCGAGGTAGAGGCCGGTCGTCGTCTCGGTGGTCCCGTTCAAGGTCACGCTCCAGTTCGCGCCGGCGGGGAAGCCAAACGACAGGTCGTCGGGGTTCAGTCCCAGGTTGTCGAAGATCACCAGCCGCGTCCCCGGCTGGTCCACGAACGTGAGGTTGACGACTAGGCCGGCGACGTCGACATCGACCGCCCCCGTTTCCGGGCTCGCCCAGTACCCATCCGCCTCATTGGTCTCGGCGACCCACGTCGAGTTCCCGCTGAGGTCATCCACCGTCAGGACGCTGGAATTCCCGAACGCCGAATTGCCCTCATCGCCCCCGGTCACGTCGGTCTCTACGAACGCGTACCAATCGGCTCCGGCGGGAAGGCCGGCCTCCCGGAAGGTGACGTTGAAGGTCGCGACGGGAACGAACGTTAGGTTCGTCCAGGTCGGAGCGCCGTCCACGAGGAGCGCCCCGCGCAGCGGGGCGCCGGTGTACCCGATCGCCCAAGCATCGTAGGTGTAGCTTCCGTTGGGGATTTCCAGGGAATAGGAACTCGTACCCTCGGTGCCCGAGTACTCTCCGCCCGCGACGAGAAGGGTCCAACTCGTGTCGTTGAGCCCGCTCTCGACAAAGGTGGCTCGCCACTCGTAGACAAACCGGACGAAACCCGAGGTGGGTCCTCCGTCCACGACGATCGTCGGGCCCCCCCAGGTCACGAACCCCGTCGCGGTGGTGGTGGCGCTGGGAACGTAGGTACCGTTCGACACATTGAACTCGATCGACGTTCCGGCCGGAGCCGTGTACTGGTATCCGGCGAGGAACGCGGTCCAGGTCACGTTGGCCGGCGCGCCATACTCGGACAGGGTCACCGTGTACTCACGGGCCGTCGACAACAGCGGGAGGAACCTGACCGCGATTCCGACCGGCTGCCCGGCGACCGTGAAGTTGCCCGACGAGGTCTGGGGCGCGTAGCCTACGTCGGAGTCGTCGTAGTAGTTGACAATCCACTCGTAGTGATACGTACCGTTCGGGAGAGCGATCCCGCAGCTCGGTCCCTCGTCCAGTTCCCCTGCGATCGCTTCGCTGTTGGGGTACGGAGGTGGGCCGGTAAAGAGCACCAGACCCCAGGTGACGTTGCTCGGGAGGCCCGTCTGCGTGGCGGTCACCGGCCAGGACCCGCCCGAGCCGGGGAGTTGATCCTCGTACGTGAGGTCCACCGAGGTCGCCCGACCCGCTACGGTGAGGGTCCCGTAGGCCGGATCCACCGTGTAGTTCGGGACGAACCCGGCCGTGTAGGGGTACGTCCCGTTCGGCTCTTGGAACTCAAGGGTCGCGGACGTAGAAGTGTGCAGTTGATCCCCTAGCGTGACCGACCAGTTGGTACCCACCGGGACCCCCGACGCCGAGAAGGTGACGGGGAACGCGGGCGCTGGGGAGCGCGTGAAATTGAACCCCAGTTGGACCGGACTCCCGTCGATCGTGAACGAGCCAGCGACCGTCGGGACGAGATATCCGTGGGGTCCGTCGACGGTGTAGTTGTACGTCCCGTTCGGTAAGCGTGTCGTCAGAATCGAGTCGGTTCCGTTCGTCGTCGCCCCGCCGATGGTGACTCCCCACAAGGATCCGACCGGTAGGCCGCGCTCGACCAGGGTGACCGAGTAGGTGGGGAGGGAACTGAACGAGATGGCCAGATCGGCGCCGGAGCCGTTGACCGCAACGACGCCCTCCGCATCGGAGGTCGAATATCCTGTGATCGGAAGAACCGTGTACTCGTACGTTCCGTTCGGTTCGAGGAACTGTAAGGTCGGCTCGGACCCCTGTTCGGAAGTCCCACTGAGGTCGACCTGCCACACGGTCCCCGAGGGAAGACCGTTCTCGGTGAAGTCGAGGAGGAATTTGGCGACCCCGGCGGGCGGTCCCGGGCCCGCAGGAGGTGGGGCACCCCCCGAGTGGGGACGGGGAAGGTCGTCGACAACGACCAGGCCGACCACCACGAGGACGACCACCGCCACGACCACGAGCCACCCGTACCGGGCCCGACGCCCGGGCCGATGGGCGGGCGGCGTCGGGGGAGGTACCGGCTCGACCGGAGGAGGTGAGGCCACGACCCACTCCCGGCCGGCCGTCGGCGAACCCTCGGGTCCGCTCACGGCCGGCGTACGGTGCTACCGACCTTAATGCCTCAGGGGGGCGCGGCCGGCTGGAGGAGGTTCATGTACGCTTCCTCCAGGTTGAGGGTCGCGTTGGTGAACGACGCCACTGGGGCGAGCTGCTGACAGGCGGCCAGGATGCGGACCCGGTCCTCGGTCGCCCCGCCGTAGTCGACCCGGAATCGGGTCGGGGAGAGCGGCACGACATTCGTGACCCCCGGGATCTGGGCGAGGGCGGCCGAAGCCACCGGCTGGGCGAACTCGACCTCGAGGCTGCGCGAGCGGAACCGCTGCGCGATGCCGTCGACCGTGTCCTGCAACAGGATCTTGCCTTGATTGATGAAGATCACGCGGTCGCAGATCTCGGTGACCTCCTGGAGCAAGTGGGAGCTCATCAGGATCAGCCGATTCTGGCCCTTCAGTCGGACCAGGATATTGCGGATGATGACCCGCTCGGCCGGGTCCAGCCCGCTCGTCGGCTCGTCCAGCAGGAGCACGGACGGGTCGGTCATCAGAACCGCCGCCAGCACGACCCGCTGACGCTGCCCTTTGGACAGGCCCGCGGTTTTCCGGTCGAGGGGCGGCAGCTCGAGTTCCTTCGCGTAGAGTTCCGTCCGGTCCCGGATCGTCTCGGAGGCAAGGCCCCGGAGGCCCCCGATGAAGGCGAGGGACTCCCGGGCGGTGAGGGCCGGGTACGGCTCGGGCGTCTCGATCATGGCGCCCGCGGACCAGAGCGCCCGTTTGGGGTCCTCCTGGACATCGACCCCGTTGACCAGCGCCCGTCCGCGCGTCGCCCGCAGGAGTCCGGTAAACAGCTTGAGCGTGGTCGTCTTGCCCGCGCCGTTCGGACCCAAGTAGCCGATGGCCGCACCGCCCTCGTAGCGGAACGACGCCCCGTCGAGCGCGGTGGTCCGGTCGAACCGCTTGGTCAGGTCGACCGCTTCGAGGCTCGGCATCCTACCCTCGGACCTCCTTGTACCGGTAAATGACGTAGGAGACGAGGAGGAAGCCGACCAGGTAGGCGGCGATGATCACGAGCCCCTCCCACAGGTACGGCGACCAGGTGGTGATGGAGAACATCCCGCCGCGTCGGCCGACGGACAGCGACATGACGCTTTTGTGGACGAAATTGGCCGACAGGACGTTCGTGATGATCTGGGAGCCGTAGTCGAGCGAGAACCACGGCTCGACCCCAGAAAGCGACCCGACGGACGTCAGGATCGGGAACCCCAGGATGAGGATGAGCAGGGAGGCGATGATGCTGACCGAGGGGCTTCGGAAGAACGAACTGAAGAAGAACGCCACCGCGAGGGCCGCCAGACCGAAGAAGAAGGCGCATCCGAAGGACAGCGCGAGACCGACCGGGACCGTGCTGTAGAAGTGCAGCACCGCCGCCACGGCGAACGCGTAGTAGACTGAGGCGATGGCCAGGCCGATCACGGCCGCCGCGAGGTACCGTCCGAGCAGGAGGGTCGCCCGGTGGACCGGCTGGGTGAGCATGAGGTAGCCTGGTCCACCGCTCAGGTCGACCGCGAGCGCGTCCCCGCCGAGGAAGGCGGCCGTGATGACGATGGCTTCGCTGACCTCCCCCAGGTACGAGCCCAGGTAGTCCGACGCGCTCGGGTAGGTGGTGGTGATGAATCCGTCCGGTCGGGACAGCTGGACCGCCAGGATGGCGGCCGAGACGAGCACGACGAAGATCAGCAGTCCCAAGAAACGCCAGGTCCGCAGGTACGAACGGATCTGGTAGAGGAACGCCACACGAAACTGGGCCGCATCGGAGAGGACGGCGGCCGATGGGC
>JASHSU010000084.1 GCA_030038605.1 Thermoplasmata archaeon
GAGCTCGAGCCCACGGCCGTTACTGCTGCCAGTCGTACGACACTTTTTCCCGGACCGTGTCGCGGTCGAGAGGGTGCTCGACGCGCGGGGAGTTGCGCATCATCGCCTCGAGCGACGCGACCCGGACGGTGAGCGCCCGGACCTGGGCTTCTAAGTCGGCAAGACGCGCATCCGGCGAGGGATCGGGGGCGGCCATCGGAGGAGCGATTCCCGAGCGGCAGATAACCCTGTACGCGCGCCCGGCCGGGGGATCAGGTCGCGCTGGCCTCGGCCTGTCGGACGAGGCCGCGGACCGACTCGGCAAGTTCGTGAGGGCGCTCGACCGGTACGACATGTCCGGTCTGCACGAGGATCCGGATCTGCGCTCCCGGGATGGTCTGGCGAAGGATGCGTCCGTGCGACGCATCCATGACACCATCGTCCATCGCCTGGACCATCAGCGTGGGGGTCGTGAGCGAGGCGATCCGATTCTTTTCGTCGAACGTCCCGGCGGTGCGGCTCCAGACCCGGTCGGAGGTGAAGTCCCGGTGGGCCGCGATCTCCCGCAGCTCGTCGGCGATGTCGAGGTGGGCTTCGATCCAGTCCGGATAGTAGGAGTCCTTCAGCACCCGGAGCGCGAAGGCGTCGGGGCCCTCCGTGTCGTAGGTCGTCCACCACCGGTCCACGATGGCCCGAAGATGAGCGTCACAGTAGGCGGCCCCACTGACCATCGTCAGGCTACGCGTACGCTCCGGCAGGTCCAGGGCGAGGCGGAGCGCGAGGAACGATCCCACGCTCAGGCCGACCCAGTGGACCCGGTCCAGTCGGTGCGCGTCGAGAAAGGCCCGGAGGTCGCCCGTCAACTCGTCGAACGACATCGTCGAACCCGCCGGGTACGCCGTGGCCCCGTGTCCCCGCAGGTTCGGGGCCAGGACGTGGAAATCGGTCGCGAGGTCGGGAATGACTTCGTTCCAGACCAGGCGATCGCCGATGAGCCCGTGGAGGAGGACGACGGCCGGACCGCTCCCCTCCTCCCGGAGCGTGAGCTCGACCGGCGGGGCCGGGGGGTTCGTCATCGCGCGACCGAGCCGACGGGCCGTATTAGACGCGCGCGGCCGAACCGGCCGCCCGTCGTGCATCCTAAATAGGGGGGCCCGGCTCCACGACGTCGATGGCGCGCGGGGTCATGCTCATGAGCGGCGGGATCGACTCGCCCGTCGCGATGCACTACCTGCTCCGGCAGGGGCACGAGCTGCTCGCCGTCCACATGGACAACCGTCCGTTCACCGACGATTCGCCGCTCTCCAAAGTCCTCGACCACCTGACCGTCCTGCGGGAGCGGTACCACCAGCCGATCCCGCTCTATGTCGTGCCCCACGGCACGACCCAGATCACGCTCATGCGGGAGACCGACCGGCACGTCGGTTGCGTACTCTGTCGTCGCTTCATGTGGCGTTCGGCCGAACGGATCGCCGAGCGGGAGGGCGCCACGTTCCTCGTGACCGGGGAGGCGCTCGGGCAGGTCGCCTCGCAAACTCTCTCGAACATGCGGAGCGCCACCGCGGCGGTCGGGCTACCGGTCGTCCGGCCGTTGATCGGATTCGACAAGTCGGAGATCGAGGCGGTGGCCAAGGCGATCGGCACGTACGAGATCTCCACACGGCCAGGGGTCTGCTGCCAGGCCGTACCGGACAAGCCGGCGACCCGCTCGAACCTGGTCCAGATCCTCCAGGAGGAGGAGCGGATCGACGTCGAGCAGATGATCGACGAGTGTGTCCGAAAGGCAGTCGTCCTGTAAGGCCCGGCACCCGTGGCCCCTCTCGGCGGTGGAGGGTAGTGTTTGATATAGGCCCAAGGAGGTCCTCGGCCCCATGCAGGGCTACGGCGCCCCGATGAACTACCCGAGAACGGCGTATCTGCTGAGCTTGATCGGTGGGATCCTGATCCTGTTCCTATCGATCATCTACGCCCTGATTTTGGCCGCGATCGCCAGCATTGCCGCGAGCATTGGGTTCGGTTTCGGCGCCGCGATTGCCGTCGCGTTCGCGGCAGTGGCCATCCTATTCGGAATCATAGTCCTCGTCTTGGCATTGCGGCTCAAGTCCAATCCGGCCGGCGCTCGGATGACGGGGATACTCATCATCGTCTTCGCCCTGATCAGCTTCATCGGCGGCGGTGGGTTTTACATCGGTGCCATCCTCGCGCTGGTGGGCGGCATCCTCGCGGTCGTCTGGACCCCGCCCCCCGCGATGGCCCAGCCGGGCTGGGGCCAGCCGGGTCAGTGGGGTCAGCCGGGGCAGCCCGCCCAGGCCGCGTGGGGCCAACCCTCGCCCCCGCCTCCAGCCGCCGGCAAGGTCTGCGCGTCCTGCGGCACCGCGAACGCGGCGGGAGCCCAGTTCTGCGCCAAGTGCGGGGCGGCCCTACCTCCCTAGGTCCCCCGTCATTCGCAGAGGCCAACCCCTTCGTTCTTCCCTTTTTCCACGCTTGCTCGACGTTTCCTCGGCCGAAGGCATCAGATAGCGGTCGCCGATCCGGTCGTCACGATGTATCGAACGTTGCGACTCTGCTCGAGCGG
>JASHSU010000085.1 GCA_030038605.1 Thermoplasmata archaeon
GCGAGGAACCGGTCGTATGCGGCGCGGGCGCCGGCGACGTCGGGCCCCGCATACAGGTGCACCCCGACGGCCACGTCAGCCCGGACCCCCGGCGGCAACGACGCCCGGAACTCCCGGATCTCCTCGGCCAGCTCGGGCAGACCGGCGACGGTCGCGTAGGGAATCAGCGCCAGGGAGGCGCCGCGTCGGGCGACGAATGGGATCGCCTCCCGGCGCTGTACCGCGACCCAGAGCGGCGGGTGGGGTCGCTGCACGGGACGGACGTTGAGGGTCACGCTCCGGGCGGCCGAGGGCGAGGCCCTCACTTCCTCGCCCGCCCAGGCCCGCTGGATCGTCGCTAGGGCCGACTCGAACGCCGCGTGCTTGGTCGCAGGATCCACGCCGAACCCTTCGAACTCGACGGGGATGTACCCGCTCCCGACGCCGAGGCTGACCCGGCCACCGGTCAACTGGTCGAGGAGGGCGTACTCCTCGGCAACGTCGACCGGCCTATGGAACGGAAGGACACTGACCATCGCTCCGAGTCGTAGGCGACGGGTTCTCGCCCCGCAGGCCGACAGGAGCACCGGTGGGGACGGGCACAGGCCGCCGGGGTGAAAGTGATGCTCGGCGACCCAGAGGCCGTCCAGACCTGCTGATTCGGCGACCTCGGCGAGCCGGACGACCTCGGCGTACCGGTCCCGGCCCGCGGCCACGTCGGGCGGGAAGGCGTCGACGATCGAGAAGACCGACAGGCGCACGGGCCGACGACCCGGTCCGACTAGAAGGCGTTTGGCCCGGTTCGCCCTCGGCGCGCGTCCCCGAGCGAAACCCTAAGACCCCCGCACGACCCTCGACGGGCGTGGGCTGGTAGATCAGTCCGGAAGATCGCCGGTTTTGCAAACCGGAGGCCTCGGGTTCAAATCCCGACCAGTCCACTCCGCGAACCGGGCCGCGCGCTACCGGTGGGATGGATGGCGGGGTCTCCGAAGGGTCCCGGCCGGCTTAGCCGTCCTGGGGAGAGCGGAGGTCATGTCCGGTCTCCAGGACCGACTTGAGGTTCATCGCGTAGTAGGTCCAGCCCCACTCGGTGACCCCATAGATGGGAACCCAGGTCGCCCGACGCGGGAAACCGGAGTGCACGACCGTCAGCAGACTTCCGGACCCGCTCGGCTCGACGCTGAGCCGGAACCGGGTGCCGGAGAGCGGTACCCCGTTCCAGGCCCAACGGAAGGTGATGCTCTTACCGGGCACGACCGCGGCGATCGTTCCCTTGTGCTCCCACCCGCCGACCATCACAAGTCGGTAGGGCGCCCCACGACGCAGGGTGACCTCCGCGTGCTCGGTCAGCCAGCGATTGAGTTCGCTCGGTTCCGTGAATGCCCGGTACACTCGTTCGGCCGGGGCCCCGATGTAGAACGTGTGGCGCACGGACCGGGTCGACGATGCCATGGTTACTTCGCCCCTGTGGCTCACGTCCCTGCCGACCGTGGCGCCAGGCGCAGCAGGACCCGACCCGAGGACGTCGGACGCACTTCGAGGAACCGGAGGGCCGTGGACGGGCCCCCCGGTGCGAACAGGGGCTTGCCGCGTCCCAGGACCGTCGGATTGAGCCACAGGTGGTACTCATCGATCAGGCCGTGGCGTCGGAGGGTGTTGGCGAGTGCCCCGCTCCCTACGATCTGCAAGTCCTTCCCGGCCTGGCGCTTCAACCGGCCCACCGCCCGGGCCGGAGGCTCGCGGACGATCGTCGTGTGGTCCCAGCTCGAATCCTGGAGAGTCCGGGAGAAGACGAACTTGGGCAGGGCCGTGAGGACCTTGGCGGTCCGGCTCCGTTGCGACCGGAACGCGGCGGCCAGGCCCTCGTACGTGACTCGCCCGAGCAGAAGCCCACCCGAGTTACCATTGAGCTGATCGGTGTACGGGCCGATCGCCCGGTCTGACGGCTGGAGAAAGTCCAGGTCCCAGTTCCGGGTGCCCTGAAAGTTCCCGTCGAGCGTGATCTCGTCGAACAGGAACACGCGTCGCATCGGTGCCGTCTCCCTCGGGCGAGAGGATACGATGGAAACGATATGAAGCGCTACGGGAATGAAAGTAGGGCGGCCGTGACTCGACCTCCGTTTCGCTTCCACCCGACCTCGATGAAGGTCGAGTTCTCCTCGTGCCCGGTGCAGGCCAGCCTGAAGGTGCTCGGGCGCGAGTGGGCGTTCCTGGTGCTGACGTGCATCGCGCTGTACCGGGCACAACGGTACAACGACATGGTGCGGGCGATGCCGGGCATCCCCAAGCGGCTGCTGACGAAACGGCTGTCCGAGCTCGAGTCGTCCGGACTGATCGTGCGGGCCGAGAGCCGCCGGGGCTACGTCCGATGGGAGCTCACCGAAAAGGGCGCGGACGTGGTGCCGATCCTGATGACGTTGGTCCGCTTCGGGTCGAAGTGGTACGCCGACGAGGTCCTCCCCGACCGGAGGGCCAACGAGCTCACCGAGATCTTCGACGAGCCGTACATCCGACGGACCCTGGGCCTGCCGGCGCACTAGGCCGGCCGCAGCGAAGGGCCGAACCCGGCCCGCCGAGCGACGGCCAAGCCACTTAGAACCTTCGACGCTTGCGGCGGTCATGGCTCCGAAGAACCTGCACGCATCGGCCGACCGACTCGCCCGCACCGTCCTCCGCGATCGCTTGGGACTGCGGCCCAAGGAGAACGTCACGATCGAGTGCTACCCGACCTCGCTGCCGTGGGCGTCGGGGTTCGTCCGGGAGGCCCGGCGCGCCGGTGCCTTCCCCCTCATCCACTACGAGGACGAGCGCTCCTACTGGGACGGCGTCCAGGACGGGAAGACCAAGGCGGTCGGCAGCCTCCCCGAGCACGAACGGGCGATCCTCGAGGAGACGGATGTCTACGTGTTCTTCTGGGGGCCCGAGGACCTGGGCCGGGTCCGGGCGCTCCCGGACAAGGTCCAGGACACGCTCTTCGCCTTCAACATGGACTGGTACAAGGCGGCGCAGAAGGCCGGCGTCCGCGGGGCCCGGATGGCGGTCGCCCGCGCGACGGAGGAGAACGCCCGCACGTTCGGTGTCGACCGCGCGGACTGGGAGGAGCAGCTCGTCGCCGCCTCCAGTCGGAATCCCGCGGCGTTCGCGCCGACGGTCCGGGTCCTCGAGAAGGGGCTGGGCGGCCGGGGCGAGGCCCACCTGACGCACCCGAACGGCACCGACCTGACGCTCGCGCTCGGCGACTTCCCGATCCAGAAGGACCTCGGCGTCCTGCCGCCGAAGAAGGAGTGGGGGCTGTTCAACCGGATGATCAACGTACCCCCGGGCTCGGTGTACGTCGCCCTCGACGCGTCCACCGCCGACGGCACCCTCGTCGCCAACCGGACCTCGACCACGAACGGCCTGCTCAAGGGCGGCCACTGGACGTTCGAGGACGGACGGCTGACCGAGTATGACTACGCCGAGGGCGGGGACGCGTTCGCCCGACGGTTCAAGGCGGCGACCGGCCGCAAAGACCGCCCCTCGTTCCTCGAGGTCGGGATCAACCCGGACCTCCATGGCGGTCCGCTCCTCGAAGAGAACGAGCTGGGCGCGGTCACGGTCGGCGTCGGCAACAACACCGGGTTCGGCGGGAAGAACAAGAGCTCGATCTTCGACTTCTTGACGCTGGCCGGGGCGACGCTGACGATCCGCGGACGACCGCTGGTGAAGGGCGGGAAGGTCGTGGGCTAAGCCGGCGCGCAACCAGGTACGACCCAGGAAAAGAAGAGGACGGAAAGGGTTGGCCGCTCCGGCCCGGGGACCGCCCTAGGCGGCTCCCGGGGGCGGGTTGTTCGGCCCCTCGCTCCAGGCGGGCGCCCCCGTCCCTCCGGCGGGCGGCGCACTGCCACCGGCCATCGGGGGCGGGCTCTGCATCGGTGCGGGTGGCCGTCCGCGGCGGGCGAACACCAGCGTCGTGATGAGGAAGATCACGGCGAGCGCCGCCAGGACACCGATGAGCAGCCAGCCGGTTGACCCGATGCCCGACGTCGAGGTGGACGTGCCCGACCCGCTGCCGACCGCCACGAGGGTGACGGCGACATGGGTCGTCTGGCCCGAGACCACCGAGACGTTGTTGTAGTAGGTCACGTAGCCGGGCGCCGACACGACGATCGCGTAGAGACCGGGCGCTTCCGAGCCGCTGAACGGCAGGGTCACCGCCGCCCCGTTGACCGTCGCGCTCGCCCCGCTGGTCGTCACTGACACCGAGAGCGTGCCCGCGTTGGGCACGCCCGCGGTGAACGTGACGGCGACCGGGGTGTTCGCCGGTAGCGTCCCCGAGCCGCTCGCCGGGCTCGCCGCGTAGCCCGCGGCGTAGACCGAGTAGGTGTACGCGCCCGCGATCGCGTTGAAGACGATCGAGGTGCCGGTGGACGTCAAGTTCGTCCACGCCCCGCCCTGGTCGAGCGAGACCGTCCAGGCCGCGCCCGAGGTGAGGCCGCCCTCGGTGAACGTCAGCGTCGCGGCGACAGCGAACTTGACCGTCACCGTCGTGTTGCCCGTCACGGAGGCCGTCCCCTGGTTCGGGTTCGCGACGTAGCCGCTGGCGACCGCCAGGTAGTTGAACGCTCCGGGCAGGACGTAGACCGTCGCGTTCGTCGACGTCACCAGGTAGGCGTACGTCTCCGTCGAGTTCCAGACGAGCAGCTGCCAGGCCGTCCCAGCCGGTAGTCCGCTCTCCTGGACGGTGAACGCGTAGACCGGCACGAAGTGAACGCCGACCGAGACATTACCGGTCACATCCACCGTCCCGCCCGCGGGGGTCGGGGCGAACCAGTCGGAGGACGAGCTCGCGTCCCAGAGGTACTGGGCGGGCAGGATCCCCGTCCAGTTGAGCCAGGGCGTGTTCGACTCCCCGAAGCCCAGGAACTGGTCGTTGGTCGCGTTGAACACCTCGATGTACCACCACGTGCCCGCGGCCAGTCCGCTCTGGGTGAACGTCACCTGGTACGCCGACGAGAAGACCACGTCCACGACGGTGTTGCCGTCGACGTCCACGACCCCGTTCGGCGCCGCCCACCACGCGAGGTACGAGTAGAGGTAGTAGTCGTACTCTCCGGCGGGGACGGTCAGGTTGAGGGAGTTCGTGTTGGAAGTGACGTAGTACGTGTCGCCGTCGATGTCGATCCCGGCCTCCCAGTAGACACCCGACGGCAGGCCCGTCTCGACGAACTGGACGTTGTAGAGCGGGTAGGGCGTCAGCGGCAGGTAGTCGCCGCCCCAGAAGATGTCGGTGTCGACGTAGTAGTCGTACGCCGCGTACGGCAGGTACGTGTACGGGTTCTCGAACGACCCGTAGTTCCACCAGTAGTTCCCACCGATCCCGAGCCCGCCGATGATGTTCACCGGCCAGGGTACGAAGTCGGGGAACAGGTTCCACGCGTTGTCGAAGTAGCAGTAGCTCGGGCCGAATCCGAGGTACGCCGGGCACGTCGGGTAGGCGAGGTAGAAGTAGTAGGGGTCGTACAACGGCGAGGCGGCCGTGTGGTCCGTCAGGAAGATGTTGTTGAAGATCAGGTCGCAGTACCCGTAGCCGAAGAAGCAGAGGCCACCCTCCGACGGCTCGCCGAAACTGGCCGCCACGTCGGTGGCATTGCCGTAGTCGGCGTCGAACAAGCCCATCGAGCCGTAGGCGGCCGCGACCGTCGCCCCCGGGTTGGGGACGAGCGGGATCGTCTGCTCGAACGTGTTGTTGTAGATCGCGTTGTACGTTCCGCCGTAGAGGTAGAGCGCGTTGCCGGACGTGTCGAACGTGTTGCCGGTGATGACGGAGTCGGTCACGTTCCAGAACACCACGTTGTACGCCGAGGCCGCGGGGCCGAAGTAGGCGCCTGCGTACCACCAGCCGCCGATGTCGGCCCCGTTAACGAGGTAGACCTCGGAGGAGTTCCAGACCATCATCTGGAGGTCGTTCGAACCGGGCAGACCGGACAGCACGAGCTCCGCGTAGAGAGGTTCCGGATAGTTCGTCTGGAAGCTGGGCGGGTTGTAGAAGTACGCTCCGGCGGTCGTGTTGTAGAGGAGCAGGCCGGGGAAGACCGGGAACAGGTAGTCGTTGGCCGCCCCGAACCACGGGAACTGGACGCCGCTGTACGCGGCGTAGCCGAGCATCCCGTACTGGTTGTTGAAGATGTAGTCGAACCCGCCGATGTTGTTCGAGATGTTCCCGAGGTCCGTGTTGTTGAACGCCCACAGCGGCGTGTAGACGCCCTGGGCATAGTCGTAGCCCAAGGAGACGGACTGCGAGACGCTGGAGCCCGCCGCCGGGACCGTGACCTCGAACTCCGCCGGGTCGTGGTCGGCCATCACGACGATGACCGTGTACGCGCCCGGATCGAGCTCAAAGTCGGACCCAGCCACGCTGTAGGGAGCCCACTGGAAGAGCGACCAGTCGGTGGTGTACCATCCCGTGAAGACGTCGCCCGGTGCGATGAAAACGAAGGCATTGGCCGGGGTGACCGTCAGGTCGAGGTAGCCCCCGTAGGTGTAGAGGTTGGGGGCGGCGCTCGAGACGTTCCAAAGCTGGTTCAAGATCGAGGGGCCGGTGGTCATGAACGCCGAGGGATTGCCCGCGACGGGCGCGAACGGATACGGGGCCGGAGTGCCCCACAGCATGTAGCCGCCGGTGGACGTCTCCCCCGTCTCCGATCCCCAGCCGTAGGCCGAGGGGACGGTCTGGTACGAGCCCGTGGTCGAATTCCAGTACTGGAGGCCGAAGTACGCGTAGGAGGAGAAGATGTCGAAGTTGCTGCCGCCGCCGGGGCCGCCCATGACCATCTCGAAGTCGTTGGGCAGGCCGATCGGGTTGTAGACGGAGCCGCTGGCGATGTACACCGGGGGCTGCGCCGCCGGGCCGCCCGCGACCGTCGAGTTGAAGATCGCGTAGTCGTAGGAACCCGCCCAGAAGCCCGTGTCGCTCGTGAGCGAGAAGTTGAAGAAGACCGCGTCCCGCCCGTCGATGAGGGTCGAGTTGAGGTAGAGGTCCAGGGTGAACGGATAGCTCACCGTGATTGGGCCCCCCAGGCCGTAGTAGTACTCCGGGGCCGCGACGGTCGCGTTCGGACCGATCTGGTAGAAGTCGTTCTGGGTAAGGGGGCCGCCCGAGAAGTTCCAGATGTTGCTGACGAAGAACAGCTGGTTGCTGTTGACCGAGTACTCGACCACGTTCTGGGTCCAGAACTCGTAGCCCGTGGTGCCCTGCAGGGTGACGTTGTTCAGGACCGAGTTGAGCTGGACACCGTACTCGTCGGGTCCGCTGATGTCCTGGGAGAGGCCGTGCACGTCGTAGGGCGCGTACGTGCCCTCGACCGACGGGGTCGACAGGGTGTACGGGGTGATCGTGCCCGAGACGTTCCGCAGGCCGTACTCGGCCACGCCGAGGGGGGCGGGCGCCGTCTGGTAGCCGGGCGTGATGTGCCCGTTGACGAGGGTGGGGTCAGGGTTGGCGTTCAGGTTCGGGAGGAACGCGTACTTGAGAGGGACGTGGAGCTTGTTGAGCTCCGCGACCGTGGAGCTCATCCGGCCCGACGGGGTCGGGATCGCCGAGGGCGTCGTCGGAGCGGCCGGGGACGGATAGGAGCTAGACGGGACGGACGTGGACGTGGCGGTCAGTTCGGCCTGGGTGGAGGCCGGCGCCTTGTTGGGTAAGCTCGGAGTGGCGGACGCGCTCGCCGGGGAAGCGGCGTGCGACGGCGCCGGAGTGCCCGTCGACGCCGCGACGAGTCCCAGCGATCCGAGGACCAAGACGACAGTCACCAATACGGCGAGCCCTAGGGCGTAGCGAGAGGCGCTCATGGGGTGGTATGTTCTCGCGAGTTCGGGTCTTTAAAGGTTGGGTCGCTCACCGGTTTGGTCTCGGTCGGTCGACCCCGGACGTGCGGTGATTCCGACGGGACCAGGGTGTTTCAGACTCTCCGGACGACCCATTTAGGGGTTCACGGCGTGCGTTCTCTCGACGCATGGCCGAATCGGTCGCCGCACCTCCGTTCCCGGGCGTCGAGCCCGCCCCGGGGCTCTCCTGGTCCATACCGGGCCTGCGGGAGGACCCGACAATGTGCCTGCGGTGCCGGTCGGCTCAGTTGCTCTGCGGAAAGCCGGTCTGTCCCCTCATTCTCCGGTATCAGGCATTCGAGCGGACCTTGCCGATGGTCCAGGGGACGGAGCTCTCGGGTTCGTCACCGCCCGCGGTCTTCGTGGGGCGCTACGGGTACCCCAAGGTCTCCTTCGGTCCGCTCCTGAGCCCCCAGCACGGCCGGACCGAACTGCTCGACACGCCGGAAGAGTGGGTCGGACGGTCGGTCACCGAGGTGATCGGATTCCGAACGGGCCTCGTACGAGGCACGAGCCCGATCCGCGTCACCGACGCGGAAAAACCGATCCGGTTGCTGGAGGAACTTCAGCTGTTGGGCATCGCGGCCGAGTCGGCGGAGAGCGAGACCCGATTCCGCCGCCCTCCCCGGGGGCATATCGCCCTTTCGGACTCGGCTCCGCCGTTTGGACCGACCGCGCCGATCGAGCAACTACGGCTGGACGTCCGACGGGTCGACCCCCACCTCGACCGGCTCACGTCCGACACCGCCGCGACCGCTCGGGTGGCCGTCGAAGAGCTCTATCACCGCGGGGTTCGGGTCAGCCGGATCCAGCGGGCGTTCAGCGTCGGGACCCTGGGACGACGGGGCCGGAGAAAGCTCGTGCCGACCCGGTGGAGCATCACCGCGGTCGACGACCTCCTCTCGAAGAACAACCTCGCGCAGATCCGCCTGCTGCCCGAATTGTCGGAGTTCCGGGCCTACCGGTTGACCGCCCTCGACAACCGGTGGCTCATCCTGTTCCTCCCGGGGATCTACCGGTACGAGTCGATCGAGTCGTGGTATCCGTCGACGTTCTGGAACCCGAGCCCGACAGAGATCATCATGATGGGGGACCACGAGGGCCACGACGGACGCACTACCTACGCCTCGATCGGGGGATGCTACTACGCCGCCCGGCTCGCCACGAGCGAGGCCCTCCTCCGGATGGGCCGACAGGCGGGCGTCGTGGTGCTCCGGGAGGTCCACCCGGGCGAGATCCTGCCGTTGGGCGTGTGGAACGTCCGGGAACATGCCCGAGCCGCCCTGCAGGAGCCGCCCATCCGACTGGGGACGATGGCTGAGGTCCTCGGTCTGATCCAGTCAACATTCGCCATCCCTCTCCGGCGATGGCTATTGCAGAGCGCCGTCCTCCACGAAGCTCGGACCCAGCGGAAACTGGACGACTGGGTCGCCGACGAGCGGGTTGCGCCCGCCTAGGCGGAGTACCGGGCCCCACAGCGTCCGCAGAAGGCGTCGGCGGGAGCCCGAGGCGCTCCGCAGGCGGCGCAGACCGAGGGGGTCCGCGGGGTGCCGCACCCGCGACAGAACGTGTCGCTCGCCATCGTGGGATACCCGCAGTTCGGGCATCGGTTGGCCGCCGCGACCTGTTCGGCCGCGGCCGCCGGGTCGACCGTGGCGGACGGCGCCGCACCCGAGCCGGCGGGACGGGGGGAGGCCGCCAGCGCTTCCACCTTGCCGCCCAGACTGCGTCGCGCCCGCAGCGCGAGTCGGAATGCCTCCGTGTACTCGCCCCGGTCGTAGGCGGCCTGGGCCTGCAGCTGCAGGGTGGCGGCTTCGGTGGTGCCGGACTGCTTGGGTCGGTCCCGACGCGCCGCGGTCAGCTCCTGGTCGAGGACATGGAGCTGGAACTGCGACTCCGCCCGATTCCGGGCGAGGGGGGGAGCCGAGGGGGCGGGGGCGGCCGACGGAGTCGGCGACGAGGAGGAGACCCAGGACGCGGGGGTCGACGAGGACGGGATTGGCGAGGCCGGGGAGCCGACCTTGCCCCGGGCGTTCACGAGCGCTTCGTGCGCCGACTGCGCGAGCTCGTAGGACCGGGGATACTCGCGGTTGTCGAACGCCCCCTGGGACTGCGCGATGAGCTCCCGGGCCCGCGACGTGTCGGTGCCGGTCCGGGCCAGCACGTCGGCCTCCCGGCGCGCCATCGCCAGCCGGTTGAACGCGCGATCCTGGACGAGCACCGGTTTCGACCCGAGTTCGCCGAGCAGCTGGTCCCGTCGGGACCGGAGCCGTCGGAGGACGACCAGGAAGATCCCGAGGACGATGACGATCAGGACGACCGTCACCGCGATGAGTTCCAAGTTCGAGCCGGAGAGTGCCATCCGTGGTGGGCGCCCCCGGCGCGGGGCGTCGCACCGTCTAGTTGGCGTTCCTCACCTATTTAGAACGGCCCCGTTCGGGGCATGCTGTCTCAACCGCGGTCCCCGCCGTCGGACCCCTGGGGATGCAGCCCCCCACGGGCCGGCCGGCGTGGGGGAGCCTCGACGTCCCCGACCTGCGCCCCCCGGGGCCGCCCTCCGGGCTCCGGCGGTGATCGGCGCCGAGCCTCCGTCCCCCGGGGCGTCCAGCGCCGGTTCAGAACACCGTGAGCTTGTCGGTCAGCAGGCGGCGGGGGATCGTGTCGACCTGGTCGAACCAGGAGTTCGCGACCGCCTCGGCCTTGCCCTTGACCGCGCCCAACTTCACGCCGTCCGCCGGCAGGATCTGCAGGCTCGCGACCTGGGGTTCGTCGACGGGCTTGCCGATCTGCGAGAGGATCTTGACGTGGACCTCTTTCACGTTCCCGCCGGTCTCCTTCACGATGTCGTTCGCGATCAAGTTGCCCAGCAGGTTGTAGATCTTGCCGACGTGGTTGACCGGGTTCTTGCCGGCCGAGGCCTCCAGGCTCATCGGGCGGCACGGGGTGATGATCCCGTTGGCCCGGTTGCCCCGGCCCACCGACCCGTCATCTCCGGCCTCCATCGAGCAGCCGGTGACGGTGAGATAGTACCGCCCGAGCTCGGGGTCGTCGGCGGTGTTGACGTCGATGACGACGTTCCGGTGCGTCAGCTTGGTGGCCTGGTCGGCCAGCTTGTCCCGAATCTCGTCGCAGACGGACTGGTACTCCTTGCCGTCCTTGACCGCCCGGTCGACCAGTGCGGCGGCGACGGTCAGGTGGATCGCGTCGTCCTGCCGGAACCCCATCACCTTCACGTCTTCGCCGAGCGCGTCCATCTTCTTCGTGAGCTTCGTGGTCAAGAACCGCTCGCTCTCGAGCACCAGGCGTTCGGTGTCCGAGAGGGGGGCGAACCCAACGCCGAAGGAGGTGTCGTTGGAGAGGACTTTCTGCTGCTCGAAGACGCCGCGCAGGTCGACGGAGCCGGCCCCGATCTTGGAATCGAACTCGACGTCGTGGTCGATGTCGATGTGCCGGCAGGTCGCCTTCACATACTTTCGCGCCGCCTCGATGGCGGTGTCGTTGATCGGGAGCTTCTCCCGGTTGACCTCGGTGGTCGCCCGGCCCACGAGCAGCATGTAGATCGGCTTCGTGACCTTACCACCACCGAATTTCGGATCCGAAGCGCCCCCGACGACCTGGGTCTCGTCGGTGTTGTGGTGCAGGATCTTGCCGTACTCGTCCAGGTAGAGCCGGCTTAGCGCCCGGCTGACCGACTCGGAGACGCCGTCCGCGATGGAGTCCGGGTGACCGATCCCCTTGCGCTCCACGAGCTCGATGGCCTGGTCTTCGATGTGGACGGTCCGGAGCGGTTCGACCTGGATGTTGCGGCCCATACGGTGGGTCCCTCGGGGTCGGCCGAGTCGGCTGGGTGTTTAACCCTTGCGAAATCGGGCCTTTGCAACGACCCTGCACGGGAAGCAACGGGGGGTCGGCCCCGTGCCGCCGGGCTACCCCTATAGCGGTCCCCGACTGTCGGCGGGCCATGGACGTCGAGGGGTGTCCGCTGCCCGAAGACCGGCGGTACGACCTCGAGAACGATGTCTGGTGGGCGCCCGAGCCCGACGGCCCGACGGCGCGGGTCGGACTGCTCGGTACCCTGGTGGCGTTTGCCGGAACCCTGACGAGCTTCACGTACCGGCCCGTAGAGGGGGTCGTGGGCCGTGGTCGGAGCGTGGCCACGGTCGAGAGCCTCCGGTTCACGGGCGCCGTGCGGCTACCGGTGGAGGCGGAGGTCCTCGAGCGGAACACGGCCCTGCCGCTCCGCCCGCGCCTTGTCAACGACGCGCCCTATACCGACGGCTGGGTCGTCCGCGTGCGCGCGGTGCGGCCGGCCGACGTCACCGCGCATCTCGAGACCGCGGACCAGGTGTCGGCCCGCCTGGCCGAGCGCATTCGGACCCAGCGGATCCGCTGCTGGCCCGCCCCCCCGGACGTCGAGCTGTACGAGATCGGACTCGAGTGCTCGGCCGTCCTGACGAAACTCAACGAGGAGCTGCTCGCCCGGCCGTCGGGCGCGCACGTCCTCCTCGTGACCGACGACCCGACCAGCCCGATCGAGATGGTCCGGTGGTCGGACCAGACGGGCCACCCGGTCCTGGTCCACCGGCGGGAGGGCGACCTCCACCACTTCCTGGTGCGCAAAGAAGCGCACCCGACCCCCCGACGCCGTCGGGCGACTTGAGGGGCGGGGAAAGGGTTCGGAGCGAGCCGGCCTGTTCCTACGGCTTCTCGATCGGGGTTCGGACCAGGTTACCCCACTCGGTCCACGACCCGTCGTAGTTCTTCACGTCGGGGTACCCGAGGAGGTACTTCAGCACGAACCAGGTGTGGCTCGACCGCTCGCCGATCCGGCAGTACGTGATCACCGGGGTCGCCCCGGTCACGCCCTTGCCGCCGTAGAGCGCGTCCAGCTCCTCGCGGGTCTTGAACGTCCCGTCGTCCTTGACGGCCTGGGCCCAGGGGATGTTCTTGGCACCGGGAATGTGGCCGCCGCGCTGGGCGTGCTCGGTCGGATACTCGGGCGGAGCGGTGATCTCGCCCGAGAACTCCTTCGGTCCCCGGACGTCCACCAGGTTGAGCTTGCCGCCTTTGACCGCGGGGAGCCCGGCCCGGACGTCGTCGAGGTAGGCGCGCAGCTTCGCGTCACCGGCGTGCGCCGTGAACTTTCCCGCGGTCGCGTGGACCGCGTCCTTCGTGAGCGGACGGTCTTCGGCGATCCACTTCTTCCGGCCTCCGTTCAGGAGGCGGACGTGCTTGGCGCCGTAGTAGGTGAAGACCCAGAAGGCGAAGGCAGCGAACCAGTTGTTGAAGTCCCCGTAGAGCACCAGGGTCGTGTCGTCGTCGACCCCTGCCCTACGGAGGAGGGCCTGGGCCGCCTCCGAGGAGAGGATGTCGCGGGCCAGCGGGTCGTTGATGTCCTTGCGCCAGTCGAAGAGGACGGCGCCCGGCAGGTGCCCGAGCTCGTAGTTCGCGGCGGGGTCGTAATCGACCTCGGCGACCCGGACCTTCGGGTCTTTGAGATGGGCCGCCAGCCATTCGTTCTCGACCAGGACTTCGGGATGCGCGTACTCCGCCATAGAGGACCTGACGCTCCGAGGACGGGCGGAATATACGGTCGACGGACGGCACAATCGGCGCCGATACGGGCCGTTTCGGCGCAGGAATGGGACGGTTCGGAGGTCTATCCACGCCGTCCGCGCTTCGGGAGCGCGGTGTCGGAGACTTCGACGGTCTCCGGGTCGAAGCCCAGGCGAGCCAGCTCGTCCTTGATGCGGGCGCGGTGGTCGCCCTGCAGGTAGACCTCGCCGTCGACGACCGAACCGCCCGTGGCGAGCCGGTTCTTGAGGGTCCGCGTCGTCTCTTCCAAGTCGACGCCCGGCGGGAACCCGGAGATCACCGTCGCCGGTTTGTTGTACCGGCGGGGCTCCGCGCGGACACGGATGCGGGCGGTCTCTCGGTCGAGCGCGGACAGGATCTCGTCGAACTCATTGTTTCCCATCGTTCGGATCTCGTTACCGCCCTCCCGTGAGGAGGGTGCGGAGCATGCGGGGAAGAAGTCGGGCGGACGGCGAAGGGAGGAGGGACCGAAGAAGGAACGTCGTGCGGCGGGGCACTGAGGGCCTAAGGGAGGCACCGCGTATCAACGTTCCGCCCGCCTACTCACAATTCACCCCACCGGTAGAGCCGGAGGGAGATCACCAGGCCCACAATGGCACAGGTGGCGAGGAGTCCGGCGTAGAGCAGCATCGTGGCCGGGCTGGCCGGCGTGATCCCGAGGGCCCCCTGGACCAGCAGGGCCGCGTACGTGGTCGGGAGGAAGTGCGCGGCCGCCTGCCAGAGCGGCGGTAGGGCGGTGATCGGGTAGTACAGCGGCGAGAGCATCCCGAGGAGGGTGAACGTGAGGTTGCCGACCGGCCAGATCTCCCGCTGGGTGCGCACGCGGCTCGAGATCGCGATGCCGATCGCGGAGAACAGGATCCAGAGCGTGAACAGGGCGCCGGCGAGCGTCACGACCACGAACCAGGTAACGTGGTAGCCGTGCATCGGGCCGACCCAGACGAGCAGGCCGAACAGCACCGCGAGCGCGGGGAGCATCGCGATCAGGTTGGAGAACGCCACCCCGAACAGGTACCGGACCCGGCTCAACGGGCTCGCGACGAACATGTCTTGCAGCGAGCACTCGATCCGCCAGGTGGCGCTGTCGCCGAGGACCCAGGAACCGATGTTCTGCATCGTGAACAGCATCGCCCCTACGATCTCGAGCGGGAGGAGCGACGGCGGCGAGATCAGCGAGAGGAAGTACAGGAAGATGAACGGGATCAGTACGGGGGTGATGGTGACCGCCGGGTTCCGGCTGATCCAGCGCCAGCCGACGAGGCCGAACGCGGGCAGGGCCCGGCCGTTCTTCGGAAGGTCCCGGAACCGGTCGTCGACCGTCGCCATCTAGGGCCCCCGCACGGTCCGTCGGGCCCAGAAGACCGCGAGGACGAAGACGACGAGTGTTTCCACGACCAATCCGACCGCCGCCAGCTCGACCTGGCCCGTCGAGAGCGCCGTGACCCCGATCCGGGACTGGAGCAGGGCCGCGGCGGCGCTCGGCGGCATCAGCAGCGCCACCGGCTGGAGCGCGGGCGGGAAGTATCCGAACGGGTAGAAGACCGGTGGCAGCACGCCGAAGACGTTGAAGAACAGACTCGCGTACGCCCAGATCGCCCGGTTGTCGCGGAAGAACGTCGAGAAGATGTAGCCGATCGACGCGGCGAACAGCCAGACCAGGCCGGCGAGCCCGACCAGCAGCAGCGAGGTGACCACGTTCAGGTGGCCCACGACGACCGCGAGCGTGCCGAGCAGCGCGATGGGCGCGATGTAGACGACCAGGATCCCGGTCGCCATCCCGAGGAAGTACCCCTCCGGGCTCATCGGGCCGGCCAGGTAGAGGTCGTTCGCCTTGTGATCGATGCGGATGTACGCGGCCTCGTTGAGGACGCGTTGACCGAGCGCGAACGACGAGAAGAGCGTCGCGCCGATGAGCGCAACGCCGATGAGCCCCGGGTTCAGGATGTAGACGAAGACGAGCAGCACCGTCTGGGTGACCATCGCGGTCGCCATCGCCAGCGATTCGTGCGCCTGGACCAGGACCTCGGTCCAGAGGAACGCGGCGGTCCCGCGGAACGGACGGGTCGGGCGCACCAGGGCCTGGGGTGGGTCAGTCCTCATCGATGTTCCGTCCCACGACGCGCAGGAACGCCTCCTCCAACGTTACCGGCCCGACGGTCGCGGTGAGCGATCGGGCCAGCGCCAGCTCCATGAGCTCCCCCAGCCGCTCGGGATGGACGATGATCGTGAGCGAGGGGCCGTCCACCACCGTCTCCCCGAACGAGCGGAACGTCTCCGCCTGAGGGGCACCCTCGGGCAGGGAGACCTTGAGCGTCCCGCCCACCGACCGCTTCAGGTCGTCGGCGGTCCCGCTCACGAGCACGCGTCCCCGCTCGACGATGTAGAGCCGGTGGCTCAGCGCCTCCGCCTCGTCCAGGTAGTGGGTGGTGAGCAGGATAGTCGACCCCTTGGTCGTGAGGTCGCGCAACGAGGCCCACACCTCGCGTCGGGCGAACGGGTCCATCCCGATCGTCGGCTCGTCCAGGAACAGCAGCGGGGCCTGGGTCGCGATCACGGTCGCGACCATCGTCCGCTGGCGCTGGCCGCCCGAGAGCGTGATGCAGAGGCGGTCCGCGAACTCGGTCAGGTTCATCCGCTCGATCGCCTCCTCGGTCCGCGCCTTGGAGGTCTCGCGGGAGAGGCCCCGGGCCCGCAGGTACGTGTAGATCATCTCCCGCGGGCCGAGGTGGAAGAACGGCTTGCCTTCCTGCGGAACGACGGCGATGTACGGCCGGGCCCGGTCCGGGTGCGTGCTGACGTCGTGTCCGAAGACCTCGATCTGACCGGAGGTCGGGCGCAGGAGCGTCGAGGCGATCTTGAGGAATGTCGTCTTGCCCGCACCGTTCCGACCGAGCAAGGCGACCCGCTCGCCCGAGCGTACGCTCATCGTGACGCCCGCCAGGGCCTCGACCGGCGGCGTCCCCTTCGTGAAGTAGGTCTTGCGGAGGTCGACGCTCCGCAGGGGGTCGTCGCTCATGCCCGTGGACGAGCCGTGGGGCCCATCCTAGGGCCCACGATGGGCGATCGCGACGTCCCGGGGGAAGGGAGGAGCCGGTCTACCCGCACCCGCAGCCGCCGCCGTTCGCGGAACTCGATCCGCAGGATCCGCAGCCCCCCGCCTTGCCCGCCGCATCCGGCTCGGGCAGGGTCGGGTTGGTGATCTTGAATCCGGATTCGTTCAGGTTCTCGACGTAGTCGATGACCGCGCCGTCGACGAACTTGGTGCTCGTGGGGTCGACCAGGATGCTGAAACCGTCCGAGCGGACGACGTCGTCGTCGGCCCGGGGCTTGGCGAACGCCATCCCGAACTTGACCACGCTCGAGCCACCCCCGCACCCGCATCCGCCGGCACCGGGCTGGGCGTAGACGCGGACTCCGACCTCGGCGGGTTGGCCCCGGATAAGGGTCTTGACCTGTTCGGAGGCGGCGGGACGAATTTCGATGTGAATCATGGGCAGTCCTCGCCTCTAGCAGCGGGGCGGGGGGCTTAAGCTCTGTGACTGGGAAGCAGCTACAAAACCCCCCGTGCGACGCCATTTCTCGGCGCAAGGGGCGAGTAGCGCGGAGAGAGACAAACCGACGATTCGCGGCCGAGATGACGGTCTACGGAGGCGAGTTCGGACCCTCGGACGTCTCCTCGGGCACGTCCTCCGAGGCGATCTCGGGGAGCTCTCGGGTACCGGTGAACGTCTCCGGAAGTTCGGTCGACCGTAGCCCGGGCGCGCTCGCCAGGTCCACCGGCGGCAGGTCCGGCGGGCTCGCCCGCCAGGGGACCTCCGCGAGAGTCTCCACCAGGTCCCGAGGCAAGCTCATTGAGTGGCCGATCCGCCGCACGCCCAGCCGAGTGAGTTCGCCGACGATCATCAAGATCACGAAGTAGACGACGAACCCGATCACGACGACCGTCAGCAGCTCGTACCACGTACTGACCGGCGACGCGCTGTGCAGCGCCAGCCAGAGCGTCCCGAACCGGTCCGCGACCCCGGGGGCGATGAACCCGGGAGAGCCCGGGTGGATGTTGTGGTTGATGAGCCACAGCGCCAGGAAGGAGCCCGCGGCGCTCAGGGAGATCGCGCCGATCGAGGTGGGGTGGATGTGGACCCGGATCAGGGTTTCCATGAAGTACGTGTTGAGGGAGAGCGCGGCGACGGACGAGGCGAGGATCGCGACGGCCCCCGCGACCTGGCCCGGATGGATCGACAACGGTCCCCACGGCGGCATGATCAGTCCGACGCCGATGAACAGCACCACGACCTGGGTGCTGGTGATGTAGAGCTCGAGACGCTGACGGCCGATCCCGTTGATGCTCGACTGGATCACCTGGCTGAGCGCCAGGGGCAACGCGCCGACCGAAAGGAGCGCCATGGCCAGCGCCCCCTCGGTGGCGTAGTTCGAGGTGTAGAAGACGTTCAGGAAGTTGTACCGATACGTCACGAGCGCCACGACGCCCGGCACCAACAACATCGCGGAGTACCGCAGCGCCTGCCAGGTGCCCTGACGGATCTCCTCGAACCGTTCTTGCCGATGTAAACCGGCCAGATAGGGGAAGAGGGGCGTCGTCACCGCCGCCGGGATCGAGAGGATGAGGATGCGGAACCCGTTCGCCGCGAGGAACACCGACAGCAGCGCCGTGCTGAGACTCAACCCGACGATGAGTGGTACGGCGTTCGTGACGACATAGTTGATCAGCAGGCTCGCCATCAGCGGCCAGGCGAACCGGAACAGGCGTACCCCCTCCGAGCGGCGGACGGGACTCATCCGAGCGCGGATCGCCGAGTAGCTGTACAGCGCCGACGATGCGGCCCCCGCGGTGTACGCGAGCGTGATGCCGAGGACCGAAAAGTCGTGGTAGGCGACGTAGAACAGGAACGGCAGCCGTGCGACGGCCTCGACCAACGAGGGGTACTGGGCCTTGAGCGAGTTCCCCTCGCCGATGTACATCGAGTTGTAGACGGTCGACAGCGACCACAGGAGCGGGAGGGTCATGAAAATCCCGAACGCGGTCAGCTGGGAACCGGAGTAGATGCCGGCGCCGCCGGCGACGAGCGGCACGACGACGAACAGGATCAGGCCGGCGACGCCGACCATCCCCATCCGGATGACAAGGTAGGTCGAGGTGTTCTCGTGGGCCGGCTTTCCACGGGCGAGAAAGTACGTGTACGCGGTCCCGAGTCGCAGGTCCGCGACGCCGTTGACGGACGACGCGATCAGCAGGAACAGTTGCGCTGTGCCCACGAGCATCATCAGCTCGTGCGCGCGGACCGGCGG
Source organism: Thermoplasmata archaeon (assembly GCA_030038605.1). Taxonomy (GTDB): domain Archaea; phylum Thermoplasmatota; class Thermoplasmata; order Lutacidiplasmatales; family UBA184; genus Lutacidiplasma. Next base: position 18,748 of record JASHSU010000085.1, read on the forward strand.
ACCGGCCGTCTGCTTGATGAGGACGATGCTACCGATGAGCCCGAGGACCTGGATCAGCAGGCTGGCGCCAAAGACCGCGCCCGAACTCAGGGTGAGCGAGAACGCTTGTTTCGGGACCTCGACGGGTGGGGGCGGAGAACCCGACGACGGACCAGAAGTGGGCACAGACGACCGGCGTTCCCACGCGGGGCCCCCCTCATATTCCCGTCGGTCGGACACGTGGTCTCCCCGGGGTTCTCACGGGGTGTCGCTGCCGAATGCTCGAGGTCGACCCGGGGGTGCGGACCCGAGGGAACAGATTTCCGTGCCCAGCCCTACCGCTCGGTATGCCCGGAACCACGCTTTGCGCCGCCTGCGGAAAGTCCATCCCTGCGAACGCGACCGCCTGTCCCTTGTGCGGAGCGGCTGTCGGACCCGGTAGCGAGCACATCGGCGGCACGGGGGCGGGTCCCGCGCAGAACGACGACGCGTAGGCGTCGCCTCGGGCCCGGGCGGAGGGGATGGGAGCAGGGGGATTTGAACCCCCATATGCGGGTCTCTCCGCGCGCTCCAGTCACTCGTCACGGGGGCGCGAGGCGCCCCTCCGCAGACCCAAAATCTCAGGGGACCGATTCGGTCGCCCTGACTGGAGCCCGCTGGTCTGCCAAGTTAGCCTATGCTCCCTCCGGACTCCCCGGGAGTTCCCGGCAAGATATCCTTTGTCCTCGGGAGGACCGACG
>JASHSU010000086.1 GCA_030038605.1 Thermoplasmata archaeon
CGCGAACCGCCGGAGCTACGACGAGGTCTGGTTTCCCTGGGCGACCTACACCGGCGGGAGGTTCGAGTTCGAGAACGGACGCCTGAAGTCGTTCTCGTTCGACAAGGGCGGGGCCCGATTCACGAAGAGTTACCGACGGGGTTCACCGGGCCGGGACCGGACCGGATCCCTCTCGATCGGGCTCAACCCCCGGCTCACGAACGTGCCCTACCTCGAGGACCGGCAACGGGGTGCGGTGCGGCTGGCGGTCGGCAGGAACTCCTACCTGGGAGGGTCCAATCCGTCGGACTTCTTCGGGTTCGTGACCGTCGCCGGGTCCGAGGTCTCGCTCGACGGCACCCCGGTGGTGCGCGCCGGGAAGATCCTGTAGACTGTCCCGGGGGTCCGACGGCCGCCCCGCCGGACGTCGGTCGCCGTCGTCGGAGTACCCTCAAATAGCGAGAGGTTTCGTGGACGCATGTCGGGACTGTGGGGTAGCTTGGTCCATCCTTCGGGGTTCGGGACTCCGAGACGCCAGTTCAAATCTGGCCAGTCCCACTGCCACTCGCCGCCCGGCCGGGACCTCCGGCCGGGCCCGTCGCCCGGTCGCTAGAACGTCGCGACCAACTTGCGGATCGCGGCCCCGCCGTGCGTGAGCAGCGGGCCCCCGTGGTAGCTCATCAGGGCGTCGACGGAGAGCTGGCTCATCCGGCGCGCGGAGACCTGCGCCGAGCCCATGTGCTGGGTGAAATCGGGTGTCGTCAGGATGACGTTCGTGCCCTCGCCGAAGAACAGGTCCCCCGAGAAGAGCAGCTTGCGGTCGGTCTGGTAGAAGGCGGTGTGACCGGGCGTGTGCCCCGGAGTGTGGTAGGCGACCAGTCCCCCCGCCGCGTCCAGCGTGTCGCCGTCCTTGAACGTTTCGTCGACCCGGAACGCCTCCGCCGGCGGCATCCCGGGTCCCTCGTACTTGGGGGACTCGGCGAGGAAGGCCGCCTCGAGCCAGTGGGCGAAGGTGCGGGCGCCCGTGAGTTTCGCCAGATGCTTGAGCGATCCCGTGTGGTCCAGGTGGAGATGCGTGACGAGGATCTTCTTGACCGCGTGCGGGTCGATCTTCTGCTGCGTCAGGTACGCGGCGATCTTCTCGTGCGAGCCCGGAAGTCCCGTGTCGATCAACGTCCAGGAACTGCCCTTGTCCTTGACGAGATAGACGTGCGTCGAAAAATCCGGACTCGGGTCGATGCCGTCGATCGTATGGACGCCGGGAAGGATCTCCGTCATGGGTCGTCGGCCGCCCAACGAGCCGTCCCATAAAGTCCGTTCGGGGATGACGCGCCCGCCGATAGACGGGCACCAGATTGGAACGGAGTTCTCTTATAGACGAAGCGCGACCTCCGAGGGATGTCGCGCCGTGCGCTGATACTGGCTGTCGTCGTATTGCTGATCGTGTCGTCCGTGGCCGTCCTGGTCACCTCGCCGGCCCGGGCGAGCCCGGCGGTGACCTCTCCCGCCGCGGCGACGTTCGCCAAGGCCCAACCGCACCCTTCGGTCTCGACCATCGAGTTCGAGACGACGCCCGGTGCGGAACCGAACTACAACGCCTCGTCGCCCCAGTTCTACTCGACCGGCCCGTATCCGGGCCCCGACTACCAGGGCTACAACATCCTCTACTTCGCCATCTATGACCCGGTCGACACCCAGGCGACGTTCAAGATCACTGACCCGAACGCTACCCGGGATGGCCTCCCCAACCCCGTGTTCAGCGCGACGGTGCCGATCAACAACACGACCCACCTCTACTTCTCCTACGAGCACTCCCTCGACTACGTCTTCCCGGCGGACCTCAAGGTCGGGGGCGGCTGGAACGTCAGCGTCTCCGGCGCCCTGGGCGGGAACGCGTCCTACCCGATCTTCGTCGGAACCTACTACCTCAACATCTACGGCTCCCCCGAGACCTACAGCGCGGTCCTCCCGGGTGAGGCGATCACGGCGTCGTACCAGGCGCTGAGCTTCGTCAACGGTGGCCCGGTGACGACCATCACCAACGTCTCCTACAACGGGTACTACTACGGAGCGAACGACACCTACACCTGGCTGTTCCCCACCGGGACGGTGAAGGGGACGGTCGCGAGCTTCGGCAGCACGACGTTTACGGTCCCCGCAAACGCGACCCCCAACACGTACATCCAGCTCAACGTCTGGGTTTCGATCTATCAGGGCAACCAGATGGCCGAGAACGAGTCGTACAGCGTCGAATGGTACGTTGGCCAGGTCTACATCGACCGGTTCACCCTGGCGACCGACTCGGGCACCTGCTACAGCGACTACGGCAGCGACGAGTTCGAGAACGGCAGCTACGTGCAGGGCTGCGCCCTCATCGGCGCCCTGGCCTACGACGAGTTCACGCCCGTCCCCGGCCTCAGCGTCTCGATCCACTACTGGAATGGGGCGATGAATGTGACCCCGGCCGGCGGCCCGTCCAGCCTCACCAGCAACGCGACCGGCTGGGTCTCCTTCGGGTTCTGGGCCTCCAACACCCAGTTCTCGACGTACTACCAGGCGCCCGGGTACAACTCGGTCAACCTGTCGGCGAGCGATACACTGGCGATGCCCGTGCCCAAGACTACGGACTTCACGTACACGTGGATCTACACGTTCTACGTCGAGCAGAGCGTCAACTGGGCCGGCGTGACCGTCCAGTTCAACCAGTTGAGCTACTACCCCGGCCAGGCGATCACGGCGTCCTGGGCGATCGCTCCGACCAATCCCTCGGTCGGTACCGTGACCGCCTCCTACTGGTCGCTGTGGAGCAACGACGACGCCTTGCTGGCCCAGGGTACCATCTCGAGCACGGCCAGCTCGGGGACGATCCCCGTGACCCTCCCCAGCGGCTACGTCGGGGAGTTCGAGATCGAGCTGTGGGCCACGAACGCCACCACCCTGTTCGAGGGGGATGCCTACGCCTACTCGACGGCCCCGGCCCTCTTCCTCAACCCGAGCTCGACCACGTTCACCTCGGGCGCCACGATCACCGTCCAGGCGCTCGCCTACGGTGACCAGTCCGTCACGGACCCGACCATCACCTACCAGGTGTGGGCCGAGTTCGAGCTGGGCGAGACGAGCTACGGTGGGGGCGGCGAGGTGAGCACCGGTACGGTGACGAACGGCAGTTCGTTCACCATCAACGTGCCCTCCACCGGCGAGCCGGGCTACTACTACATCTACGCGGTCCTGAGCGGGACGGGCGGCATCGTCGCTACCCAGTGGACGTACCTCTACCAGAGCTGGGGGTACAACGTCTTCGTCGGAGTCAGCACGCTATCCAACTACGCGGACGGAAGCTACCAGCCCGGTCAGACGGTCACCGTGACGTACACGATCTCGCCGTACGGCAGCGCGCCTCTGCCGACGTACTACCAGTTCATCCTCCTGCTGGATGGAACCCAGGTTGGGAGTGTCGACTCGACCACGAGCACCTCGGGCTCGGTCCAGTTGACTATCCCGTCGGGATGGCAGACGGGGGTCGCAATCATCGAAGTCGAGCTGGTCGGTACCTACCTGGAGGACCAGGGAGCACCCGGAAACTTTGGCCAGGTCTGTGGAGGGGGCGAGTGCGAAGGCACGACAGCCATCGTGGTCAACGCCCACCCGTCCTTGCTGAACATGGATGTCGGCGCGGGCAGTGGCCTCACGGTCGGCTGGCTCATCCTGCTGATCATCATCCTCGTGGTCGCGATCGTGCTCGTGCTGATGATCCGGCGCAAGCGCGCGAGCCCGCCCTCGGGTGGAGCTCCGACGACCACGCCGATGAACCCACCGGCGCCCGCACCGTCCCAACCGGCCGCGGCCCAGTGGCAGGAGCCGGCGAGCTCGCCTCCGCCCGCCAGCAGCGACCAGCCCCCGATGCCGACGCCGCCCCCCGGTGCCACGTAAGGCGACGGGTCGGCGCGGACCAACCCTTTCCTTCCTTCCTTTTCCTCAACCCTCAGCGACGGACGGAGCGACCAAGCGCGGTGACCGACGCGGCGACGTCCTCCAGGGGCAGGCCGCCGAAATCGGCCATCCCCAGGACCTCGTCCACGCCGATGCGTCGGAAGGCGTCCAGGCGCTGGGCGACGTCCTCCGGCGTCCCGAACAGGGCCAACCCGGCCGCCTCCAGGCCCTCGCGACTCGCGTGGTGCGGGTCGCGGGCGGCCTTCGTCTGATAGAACGTGCTCTGCGTCCGGAGCCGGCTCGCGAGGAACCGGTCGTATGCGGCGCGGGCGCCGGCGACGTCGGGCCCCGCATACAGGTGCACCCCGACGGCCACGTCAGCCCGGACCCCCGGCGGCAACGACGCCCGGAACTCCCGGATCTCCTCGGCCAGCTCGGGCAGACCGGCGACGGTCGCGTAGGGAATCAGCGCCAGGGAGGCGCCGCGTCGGGCGACGAA
>JASHSU010000087.1 GCA_030038605.1 Thermoplasmata archaeon
AGGTCCGAATTATACCGCTCGTATTGCGCATATAGACGTAGCCATACGCATGCACCCGAGAGAGCGACGGGCCACCGAACGACCCCCTGCGGGCGGTCACGGGGTCGTCGCCGAGCCGACCCCCTCCGAGCGCTCCGGCGACGACCGCGGTCAGCCGTCGGAGCGCCCGGGTGCCGTCTCGACTTGCCCCACGACGAGGCTGGCCAGGACGAGCGCCGCGGCCGGGACCACGAGCAGGACCGCGACGGCGGTGGCGAGACTGACGACCGAAGCGTAGCCGCCGAACGGGGACCCCGACGTGAGCGCCGAAGCTACGGTCCGCAGGTAGTAGTAAAGCGTCACTTGCGGAATGTGACCGGGAAACAGCCGGAGCACGAACTCCCACAGGAACGCGTAGACGAGACCGACGACGACGGCACTGGGCGTGACCAGCCCGATCAGCAGGTACACGGCCAGGTAGGCGATCGAGCCGAGTACGACCAGGGCCAGCGCCGCCGCGATGAAGCCGGGCGGGAAGGTCGCTCCCTGGGCCCCCACCTGGGCGATCGCCAGAGTGACGGCGAACGACGGCAGGAGGAAGGCAAGGGCCGCTGCCCACCCGCCGAAGTACTTCCCGAGGACGATCGACGGCCGGGCGATCGTCCGCAGGGTGAGATACGGCAGCGTGTCTTCCTCCACCTCGTTCCGGAACAAGCCGACGCCCAGAATCAGGGTCGTCAGGGGGAGCTGGACCGAGAGGACCAGGGTCAACTCCACCTCCCCAAAGCCCGCCAGCAGCGGCGCGCCGGTCTGACCGTACGCCGCGAGGGCGGCCAGCAGTACGGGCGGAAGCGCCGCGAGCAGCGCCGAGATCCACAGACGCCCGCCGACGAACGCGCCCCGGAAAGTGAGAGCGATCAGCACCGCCAAACGACGGAGCTGGCTCGTCACGGCTGCTCCGTCAGGAGGCGGAACACCGCCTCGAGATTGTCGTCCATCCCCTGGACGCCCCGGACGGGGATCCGGCCACTGCGGGCGAGCTCCCCCAGCGCCCGGTAGAACGTATCCGGCGCGCGCGTCTGCGCCACGACGCGCTCCGGCCCGGGGAAGGAGACGTCGGTGACGTCCGTCCATCCCGCGAGCTCCTGGCCGAGGGCCCGGGGCGATGCGGTCGTCAGCTCGACCGTGTGGGGACGCCGGTCGATCAGGTCGCGGATCTGGTGAAGGTCACCGGCGGCGATCGCTCGACCGTTCGAGACCATGACGATCTGGTCAGTGAGCCGCTCGACCTCGTAGAGCACGTGCGAGCTGACGATGATGTGTCGGCCCGACTCGGCCAGCCGGGCGAACAGGTCGAGCAGGCGGACCCGACCGACCGGGTCGAGGGCGTTCAACGGCTCGTCCAGGAGGAGCAGCGCCGGGTCGTGCGCGAGCGCCTGCGCAATCTTGACCCGTTGGCGCATCCCCCGGCTGAAGCCGGCCAGGCGCCGGTCCCGGACCTGCTCCAACCCGACCTCGCGGAGCGCTCGGTCGGTGCGCGTACGGGCCTCCTCCGCCTCGAAGCCGTCCAATCGCAGCAGGGTCGATAGGAATCGCTCCGCCGTCATCCAGTCGTAGAGGGCCGGCGACTCCGGGCAGTATCCGACCTCGTGGTGGGACCGCACGGGTTCGGCGGCCGGGCGGCCCAGGATCGAGAGCGAGCCGGCGTCGAGGTGAAGCTGGCCGGCGAGGACGCGGAAAAACGTGGACTTACCAGCGCCGTTGGGGCCGACCAGGCCCGTGATGCCGGGGGGGAACGTCGCCGTGAACCCGTTCAGCCCGAGGACCTCGCCGTACCGCTTGGTCGCGCCCACCGCGACGACGACGGGATCGCTCATTGGACCACCTCGACCCGTTGTACCCGGAGGTACGCTACCGCTCCGGTCGCGACCGCGATGCCCAGGACCACGCCGAGCGCGCCCGTCGCGCTGATCGACGGAGTGACGCCGAACAGGGACTGGGCGACCGCGAGCAGGTCTTCGATCGGACTCACGTAGAGCGCCTGGTTGCTACCGGTCGCGCTCTGGATGAGGTCGGCCAGGATCTCCGCGCTGACGAGCACGCCGAAGATCGCCGCGCCGGCGAACAGGGGACGCCGGGTCAGGCTGGACAGCATGAGAGCCAGGCCGGTCAGAAGGACGACCGCGAGCAGACCGACCCCGACGAACGCACCCATGGCGGTGACCGCCAGCGTGATGCTGACGTTGCCGACGAAGAACGCGAAGAGGCAACCGGCGATCCCCGGAACAACGAAGAAGATCAGGAGGACCAGACCGACCGCGGCGCCTTTGCCGAACAGGTAGTCGGCGGGGGTGATGGGCCGGCTGAGGTAGAGGGTGATCGACCGATCGGCCACGTCGCCGGCCACCGAGCTCGCGCCGGCCGACGCCGTCAGCATCGTGGCGAGGAGCAGGTAGACGATCGATTCGTACGGGGTGGCGAAGCTGGAGAGCGCGACTCCGTGGCCGCCGCTGATCAGCTGGGCGAGGCCGGGGGTCGTGAACAACACGACCTCGAGCCCGACGATGAGCGAGCCGAGCACGAGCAGGACGATGTTCAGCGCCCCGAGCCGGCGCATCAGACCCTCGAGGACGATGACCCGGACCCGCTTCCAACGAGGCTCCCGTTCGACGCTGGTCAATCGGTACCGCGGGGCCGCGATCGTCATGCCGCCTCCTCGGAGCCGGTGCCCCCGGGCACCATCTGAAGGAACAGCTCCTCGATGCTCCGCGTCGCGGGGCCCAGGTAGCGGATCTGGCACTCCGCCGTCGCGGCCGCTTCGAACAGCACCCGTTCCCCACCGGCGGGTCGGTCGACGCGGACCTCGTGACGGGCCGCACGGGTCGTCACGCCCCGTTCGTTCAGCGCGGCGACGAACCGGCCGAGGTCGCCCTTCACCCGGATGACCAACTCGCCGCTCTGCCCGGCCAGGATCTCCTGCGTGGGAGCTGCGGCGAGGAGGCGTCCGCCGTTGAGGACCAGCAAGTGGTCGCAGAGGCCCTCCACGTCCGGCAGCAGATGGGTCGAGAGGACGAGGCTCCGGTCCTTGGTCGCGGCCAGGGCCCGGAGCAATCCGAGCATCTCCGCTCGCCCCGTGGGGTCCAGTCCGGCCGTCGGCTCGTCCAGCAGGGCGAGAGCCGGGTCGTGGACGATGGCCTGGGCCAACTTGACCCGCTGGCGCATCCCGACCGAATACTCGGCGATCCGCCGGTACCGTTCCTCCCGGAGCCCGACGAACTGCAGCACGTCGTGGGCCCGGCCGAACGCCTCGCTCTTCGGAAGACCGCTGAGACGGCCCATGTACGCGACGAACCCGACACCGGACATGGCGGGAATGAGGCAGTCGTGTTCGGGCATGTACCCGACCCGCTCGCGAAGGGAGACCCCCCGTTGCGCGACGTCCTGCCCGAGCACTTCCGCCGACCCAGACGTCGGTTCGAGCAAACCGAGCAGCAGGCGCAGGAACGTCGACTTTCCGGCGCCGTTGGGCCCCACCAGCGCCACCGCGCCCGTCGGAACGGTGACGGTGAGGTCGGCGAGTCCGAGCACGCCGTCGTAGTACTTGGTCAGGGCCCGGGTACGGATGAGCTCGGACCCCATGGCTCACCGACTCCGGGTCCGCGGTCGAGGCCGGTCCACACCGGAGCGACCGGTCCCCCTCAAAAGAGCTAGCGCCGCCAGTGGCAGGCGCCGTGACGGAGGCGCTAGGCGGTCGACGTCGCGCGCCCGCCGAGCGGGGCCCGACGGCGCCGGGCCGCGACCCGGCGCTGGCGTCGCTGGTGGTGGTGCTTCCGGTTGCTGTAGCTCGGTCGCCGGCGGGCCTTTCCCGTCATCGTTCCTCGGTTCCGATGGACGGCGGACGGGGAGATAGCGTCACGCCCCACGCCCCCGTGCGCT
>JASHSU010000088.1 GCA_030038605.1 Thermoplasmata archaeon
CTGACCGAGATGGCCGCCGGTCAGGCCGACGGCGTCACGGTGAGCCCCGCCGACTTCGGCACGGGACTGGGAACCCTCGGCTACACCGCGCTGAGTGGGATCCCGTCCCTGACGATCGGTTTTGACCCGTTCGTACTCGACTTCAATGTCACGGGCGAGCAGAGCATCGACCCGACCGGTCAACTCAACGTGCCGTCGGGGTTCTTCGATAATGTCGGCTTGCGGCAGTTCCTGGTGAACGCCTTTCCGTACGCCTCGGTCGAACAGGCCAACCTGACGTTCGCCGGGATCCCCATCGGCGTGCCGTACGGGGGCGCGATCCCGCCTGACATGCCGAGCGAGTACCCGACCAACGTCTCGTGGCCGGCCGGGAACCCATGGCCGAACGCGAGCGTCCCGGGCAACGTCAGCTGGTGGTGGGCGCAACTCCAGAACAGCTCGGGGCCGTGGTATGACGCGGGGCTGGCGGGTTGCTCGTCGTCCTCCCCGTGCCGCTGGCCGACCGTGTGGGCACCGACCGGCCCGGAGCCCGAAGGAGCGTTCGCTCTCTGGGACGCCGAGGTCGCCAACCTGAGCGGGGACGCCCTACAGCCGTACGTCCTCGTCGTCGCCCTGGACACGGTCTACGACGATATCGAGACCGGAAACGGGAACGACCTCCCCCTCTACGACCTGGGCTGGGAGGCCGACTACCCGGACCCGTCCGACTTCACCCAGCCGATGTTCGCGCCGGGGGGCACCTACCCGTACGCCGACGCGGTCGTGTCCACTCTCGCCGAGCCTGCCTTCAACGCGTCCACGTGCCCCAACGATTATGGGAACGCGACGACCCTGGTCTATTGGGCGACCCTTGGACAGATCCCGTCCGATTGCCAGGGAGCCGCGTACGACACCCTGACGGCCTGGAACCAGGTGGCGGCCAGCCTCCCCAACCTCCCGCAGCGGACCCTCGACTACAACCTCATCGAACACATCGCCGACGAACTCGCGCTCTACGTCTACAACCCGCTGGAGGAGGGCGTCTACTTCGTCGCCGACTGGGACAACGTTTCCCTCGCAACCATGAATCCGATGGGGGAAGGCGGGCAGGTCCAGCTCTGGTACGACTGGTCCGTGTCCAACGCCACGGCGCCCTATGACGTGACGTTCGACGAGTCGGGCCTCCCGACCGGGACGGCCTGGAGCGTGAACCTCGACGGCTCGGTCCACGAGAGTCTCGGCGCGCAGGTGCCGCCGTTCGGGGTCGGCGACGGGACCTACAACTATTCCATCACCAACGCCGCGGGGTACTCCCCCGACCCGGCCACCGGCCAGGTCACGGTCGCGGGCGCCAACACGACCGTGCAGGTCGTCTTCGCGCCGGGGAGCTGGAAGTACGCGGTCACGTTCGACGAGAGCGGACTCCCGTCCGGCCAGGCCTGGTCGGTGGACCTCCGGGGCCAGAATGCCACCTCCACCGCGAGCCTGGTCACGCTGGAGGCACCGAACGGCACGTTCCCGTTCTCCATCCCCGCGTCCGGCGCGTACCAAGCGACGCCCTCGGAGGGGAACGTGACGGTCGCCGGGATCCCCCAGTCGATCGATATCGCCTTCGCCACTGCCACGAACCAGACCCCCGTTTTCACGGTCACCCTTTCGGAGACGGGCCTGCCGAGCGGCACCTCGTGGGCGGCGACCCTCGGGTCGAGCTCGCGGAACGGTACGGGCTCCTCGCTCGTGTTCGACGAGCCGAACGGCACCTACACCGTGTCCGTCCCATCGGTCGGAAACGCCTCGGCGAACGTCACGTCCCAGGTGGTCGTGCACGGGGCCAACGTCGACGTGCCCGTGACGTTCGCCGTCCCCGTGTACTCGGTCGAGTTCACTGAGTCCGGGCTTCCGACGGGGTCGACATGGACGGCGGCCGCCCGTAACGTGGCGACGGGCATGGCCGTCTCCGCTGAGAGTTCCGGCGGCTCCGCGCAGCTCCGACTGCCCACCGGGACCTACGTCCTGAACGCCACCGGTCCGGCCGGTTACTCCGGCACGGTCACTCCCGACCGGCTGGTGGTCACCGGGGCCGGGAGTGGTCCGGTGGTCGTCGCCTTTACCGGCGGAGGTCGCGGGAGTCCCGGCACGACAGGCTACCCACCGATCCTGATCGACGGGCTGGGGATCGCGATCGTGGCCGTGGCGGTCGCCGGCGCCGTCGTGGGCTTCGCCCGGTACCGGTACGTCCAGCGACGGTCCGAGGCCCACGCGTGGCTGAAGGAGTTCCACGACGCGAGCGACGCCCACGACCCGCTGTCCCCGCGTCCTCCCGGAGGGGGGTGACCGGCGCGTTGTGCGGCGTCTCACTCCGACCGACACCGACTTCCGACCGCTCGACCTGAGGTCGGTCCAGGACCGTGTCCGCCGCGTTCGGTGAGCCGGGCCGGGGCGTCGGGCTCGCGGCTCGGGTGATCCTCCACCTCGCGAGCCTGCCGCGTCTCGGGATCAACGACGTGGCGGCGGCTGGCTACACCCAAGCGGGGATGGTGTCGGCCCTGAGCGTCCACCAGGCCTCGCTGGTCCACGTGCTCCAGCGACTGCTGGCCGGTGACGTCGTCACGGTGGAGCGGCGGTTCGTGACGCCGGCCAGTCGACGGATGAAGGTCTACCGGCTGACGGCGGTCGGCGAGTCGGCGGCCCGCGACCTGCTCCATCCCCGGGTCGCACCGCCGGCGGTCGCGCCGACCGACCGGTGGACCGCGGTGACGCCCTCCGCCGTCCCGTCCGTGGACGGGGGCCGTCCCGACGCTTAGGGGGTTGCGCCGGACGGCTCCGGCGCGCTGGCCCGGTCGAGCTCGGACCGGCTGGACGCGTCGAGATGCACGGTGGCCGCCGCCAGCAACTCCCGGAGCTGGGTGACCGAGGTCGCGCTCGCGATCGGGGCCGTGATTCCCGGACGATCCATGAGCCAGGCCAGCGCCACCGTCGAGCGAGGAACCGCCATCCGCTCGGACGCCGCGTCGAGGGCGGCGAGGATGCGACGGCCCCGGTCGGTGAGCCGGCTCGTGGCGCGAGCCCCTCGGGGGCTCTTGGACGCATCGCTCTCGCTGCGGTACTTGCCGGTCAGAAAGCCCGAGGCGAGGGACGAGTAGGTCAGGACACCGAGGCCGAACTCCGCGCAGACCGCCGCAGGTCCCGCCTCGTACTCGCCCCGGTCCATCAGGTTGTACCGCGGCTGGAGGCTCTCGTATCGGGCGAACCCCTGCACGCGGCTCTCCTCGAGGGCGGCGCGGAGCCGGGGGGCGCCATAGTTGGACGCCCCGATGGCGCGTACGGTGCCGTGGTCGATGAGCCCCTGGAAGGCGCCCAGGGTCTCGGCCAACGGCGTCGCGGGGTCGTCCTCGTGCGCCTGGTACAGGTCGATGGTGTCGGTCTGCAGGCGTCGTAGGGACCCTTCGACCGACCGGGCGATGTGGGCGGCGGAGAGACCGGAACCCCCGGACCGCATGTCCATCCCGACCTTGGTCGCGATGAGCACGTCCTGGCGACGACCCCGCTCTCGGAACCACCGGCCGAGGATCGACTCCGACTCACCGCCCTGGTGGCCGGTGACCCAGATGTTGTAGACGTCCGCGGTGTCGATGAGGTTGAATCCCGCCTCCACGAAGGCGTCCAGGATGTCGAATCCCGTGCGCTCGTCCACGGTCCAGCCGAAGACGTTGCCTCCGAGCGCGAGCGGAGCGACGTTCAGGCCCGAGCGGCCCAGAGGTCGGCGGGGCGGAGAGGGCATGCCCTCCGTGACCGTCGACCTCGGATAACGTTCGAGCCAACGGCCGCTCACGTACCGGGCGGCGGAGGACCGGGAGAGGGCCGACCGGATTGGTCCGCGACTTCGCGCAGGATCTCGTGGTACTCGGCCAAGGTGATCTCCCCGTGGGCGAATCGGCGCCGGGCCAGGATCTGCTCGTACTGCGCCCGGGTGATCTCGTGGCGCCGCAGCCGACGCCGGGCGTCACGCTCCTGCGGGTCGGAGGTCCGTTCGTCGTCCTCCGGGTCGCCGACCGGAAACCCCCGGGCCTCCAGAATCCGGCTGCTGACCGATCCGCTCGTTGCGAACCGAAGCTGCGTGAAGGAGAGTCCCACGCCCGCAGCCGCCAGGATGCTGGCCAGCAACAGAGCCAGGGAGGGGGTGGTGCCCGGGAGGAAGAGGAGGGCCGTGGTGACGACGTACACGACCGTCAGCACCGCCCAGAGGATCAACAACCGCACCCACAGCGGTGTCCGGGGCGGAAGCCGGACCGGGGGCCGGTCCATGTCGATCATGGGACCCGCCCACCGACCGGCCCGCGGTATGTAAACGGGGGGGCACCCGCTCTCGAGGCGACGGTAGAAATAGGACCGCCGCACGAGACGGGAACCATCTCCGACCGATGACGCGGACCGGGTCGTGCGCGGGGCGTCATCGCGCCCGCGGGGTCGAGCCGATCGTCGCGACCATCCTCATGGTCGCGGTGGTCGTCGTACTCGCGGCGGTCCTCTACCTCCTGGTGGTCGGACTCGTCCAGACGCCGGGAAAATCACCCATCGGCTCGGCCTTCGCCGCCGGGCACCCCGTCGCGTCGCTCTGCGGGGCGGGGAGCAGCCAGGTGCTGGGTTCCACGGCCGTGACGGGAGGGTGCCGACCGGGCGACTATGTCTATATCCTGACCGTCGAGAACTCTCGGGTCGCCCTCGCCAACGTCCTGTTCCGCGTCCAGAATCCGGGAGGCTCGGTCTTCGACAACGCCGGTACCAACGGGTCGTTCGCCCTCCTGGACGCGACCAATCACGTCGCGGCCGTACTGGTCACGGGAGCGAGCCTCGCGATGGCGCAGACCTGGTCGGGCTACGGGCTCACGACGACGGCTCCGACCTACCAGCAGGCGTCCCCGCTGGCCACCACCATGGTGATCGTCATCGACATCGGTCCGACGTCGACCGCCGGGGAGGAGCTGGAGTTCGTCGCCTTCGGCACCGGAGCCTACTCCGGTTCGACCGTTCCGTTGCTCCTTCCCTGAGCCCACCCCCGAGGGCGGGGAGCCTCCGTCCGGGTTATCCTCGACCGGGCCTACGGCGGGCCCGATATGCCGGGCTCCGAAGACCTGTTCACGCCGATCCACAAGGGACTACGGGCGATGCTCTACGACCTCTCCGGGCGCGTGCAGACCCACGACTTCCAGGACGTCGAGGCGACCCAGCGACTCGCCACGCAGCTCGAGAGCGACTTCGAGGTCGCCCGGTCCGCCGGCTGCGCCCTGTGCATCATGTCGCACCACGCGACGGACGAGGACACGTTCATCTTCGCTCCCGCGGCGCAGCACGCCAACGCGCTCGTCACCGAGCTGATCCGGGACCACCGGCAGCTTTACCAGCAGGAGCTCGACCTGGCGCGTCAGGTCCACGCCATCGCGGCGATGGCGGGGGCCGAGGAACGGGTCCGGGCCGGTGTCGTTCTCAACCAGGGGACGAACGCGCTCCTCGGGGCGTACCTGGTCCACATGAACCGGGAGGAGGAGGAGCTCGTCCCCATCCTGCAGGCGAACTTCACGGACCCCGAACAGGCGGCGATGCGCGGAGCGATCATCGCCCGTCTTCCGCCGGACCGGATCTTCGCCATCCTCGGCTGGATGTTGCCCGCCCTCAACGCGGAGGAGCTCGTGACGTTCCTGACGTCGATCCGCGCCGGGGCACCGCCTCCGCTCATGCAGAAGGTCGTCGACCTGGCGTCGGCCCGCGTCGACCCGGCCCGATGGCAGACCGTTCGGACCCGGATGGGCCTGTAGCCGAGCCCGCGCGTTTGCTCAGCGGCGCTGGGCGGCGCGGTAATCGCGGACCATCGCCCGGTGGTAGTTCGTCCACATGTGCTGCAGGTCGGCGGTCCACGCCGCCCGGCTCGGCTGCCGCGGGTAGGCGGGCGACGGGCGGCGTTTCATCACGAGGTCGAAACGGGACCGGCCGCCGGGCAACTCGGTGAGCCGGTAGTCCACGTCGGCGTGGCGCACGTTACCGTACGAATCCGCGTGCCAGTGGTTCGGTGGTTCGAGCCGGACGACCTGACGTCGCCAGCCCCAGGCCTTCCCCTCGGACCAGAGGTCCTCGTAGACGACCTTCGAGCGGGTCTTCTCCAGGATGTGGCGCTGGAAGTGCTCCCGACTCCGGCGGCTGTCGTCGACCCGGTAGTCGGTGCACCAGCGGAACGCGAAGGGGACGGGCACGTCGAACTCCATGCGGAAGCGGTAGGTCGGTGGAGGCCAGCGGGGCATGCCCCCGCATCGACGACCGTTACTTAGCCCCCGCCCGGAGGGGGCAGTAGACGTAAGCCGTGAGAGGTCTGAGGGGGACTCGAGGGACCCGAACACCGTGACGACCCCGGGCGCTCCCCAGATCTTCCGTATCCTTCTTCCTGCCCGGGATCTGGCCGCGTCCCGGACGTTTTACGAGCGACTACTGGGAATCCCGGGACGCGTCGTGGCGCCGGGCCGCGTCTACTTCGATGCGGGTCCCGTCATCCTGGGGATCCTCGACCGCTCCGACCCCTCCGACGGACCGATCGCGGGCCCGACCGAAGCCGTTTACTTGGCCACGTCCGAGATCGAGACGGTCCATCGGCGGGCCGAGGCGCTGCGGTGTCTGTCGGCCGAACTCCTGCACGGTGACCCGGCCAGTCCGATGGGGGCGATCGTGGAGCGTCCGTGGGGGGAACGTTCGTTCTACGTCGACGATCCTTCGGGCAACGCTCTGTGCTTCGTCGAGGAAGGGACCCGGTTCACCGGGACGCCGGAGCAGGTCGACCGCCTCGCCCGGGGATGATCGTCCCGGGGCACCGCCACTCAGTCTATCGCCGACGCGTGGTCCGTTTCTTCGCCTTCGGCGCACGCCTCGGCTTCGGTCGAGGTGCGGTCTCTCCCGCCCTCCGTTCCCGTTCCTGCAGGAGGAACGGGGTGGGCGCCTCCATGAGCCAGAAGACGTGACCGTCCGGATCCGCGAACTTCGCGTGGCTCCCCCACGCCTCCTTCTTGAGCTCCTGTGGGAAACTGACGCCGCCGGATCGCATCCGTTGGACGAGCGGCTCGATCGCGTCCGAGATGAACGCGATGCCGGTGTTGCCGGGCTCGACCGCGTCGAACCCCTCGCACAGATGGAGCACGAACCGGTCCCCGGGGGGCGCCACCATGACGGCGTGACCGCCCTCCGCGCCGATCGTGTGCACCTCGAACCCCAGTTTCTCCTTCCACCACGTCGCCGCCTCCTTCGCGTTCGTGACCGTGAGCGCCACGTCGGCCAAAGCGAGCATCGGACGACCCACTCCGGCCGAGTTGATAATCGACCCGCGGGGGTCGTGAAACCGTCCCCCTCGCCGCGGGATCGCTGGACGTTTAACCTGCGGTCGGTGCGGCGCCGTTAAGGGACCCGTTCCCCTCGACGGGGTCGAATGCCCTACGTCCGGTTCACCTACGAGTTCACGGTCGCACTGCCCGCGGCCCGGGCCGAGGCCTACCGGTGGGCTACGGACTATCGGCCCGACGACTTCCGCCTGATGGAGATCGGCGCCCGCCGGAGGGTCGAGCGGCTCGCCCCGGACCTGGTGCTCCTGACCGACTCGTTCGTCGCGGACCCGTTCGCGGAGCGGCCGCGACGCTCGACCAAGGTGAAGCTCGTCCACCTGTACCCGGAGCGGTGGCGATGGGTCTCGACCCACGTCCGCGGCCCCGCGCGCCACTCCCAATTCGTGTACGAGCTCCTCCCGCTCGGGCGGCGCTCGTGCCGTCTCCGATTTCACGGGGCCCAGGTCGAGCGGTCGGCCCGAGCGCTCACGGCCGCCGAGCGCCGGCGTCGGGAGCGCCAGCTACGCCACGAGGACCGGCAACTCTGGCTCCACCTCGCCCAGGCCCTCGGCCGCGAACGGTCGCGGCCCTGAGAGCCCTGCCGAACGCTCTCTCGTCGGCGGTGCCTGCCCGGGTCAGGGAATGGCTTCGTTCGCCGTCATACCGTCGTACCGTCCCACGCCGAGGGCGACGAGGTAGTCGCCCTGACCCGGGACCCACGCGACGGCCGATACGCCGACGTCGACGACCACCGTTTCGGTCGCGTCGATCGGCGTCGACGCGTTCGCGGTCCCGCCGTACCAATCCCATAGAGACGTCATGTTCGTCCCGGCCCCCGGTCCGAAACTCGAGTAGGCGACGCCGAAGCCCGAGGCGTTCTCAATGGCAAACGAACTCGTACCGTTCGGGACGAACACCCCGCCGGCTGAGTCGTGCATTTGGAACAGAACGTTCCCGAGGTCGATCGTCGATTGCTCGACGTCAAAGGTGAACGTCTGGTCCCCCGCCACGGCGCACACATGCAGCTCGACCTGGGTCGCGGTACACGTGCCACCCACCGGAAACTCGAACGCGAACGTCGTGTCCAGGGCGACCCGGTTCGTGGCATCGTAGTAGTACACCACGACCGTGGTGTTGATGCCCGCGACCCTCACCGTGCCGTCGGCCGGGCTCGGCGTGAACCCGCTCACGGGGCCGGCGGAGTACGCGAAGGAGCCGTTCGACTCGAAGAAGGTCATCTCGTCCGAGGTCGTGATCCGGTCCGAGCCGTTGACCGAGTACGACCAGACCGTCCCGGCCGGTAGGCCTCCCTCCCGGACAAAGACCGAGTAGGGCCCCGGTGACGGCTGGACGAACGTGACGTAGACCTGCTGGCCCACCCCGTCGATCGTGACCGACCCGTTGCCGTTCTCGACCGTCCACCCCGTCGGGGCCCCGACCGTGTACCGATACGTTCCGTTCGTTACGTACAGGGCGATCGTGTCCTGGGTGCTGTTCGCCGTCAGATTACCGAGCACGACCGTCCAACTCAGGGCGGCGGGAAGTCCGTCGGCCACGAAGGCGACCGGGTAGGTCGTCGGCGGGGGTGGTGGCACCGATTCGAAGGTAACGTCGACCGTCAGGTTCGCTCCCGCGACCTCCAGGACTCCGGAGGAAACGGAGGAAGCGTAGGACGGGACCCCACCGACCGTGTACGCGTAGGTACCGTTGGGGACCCCGAACCGAAGCACGGTGGCGTTGCTGACGTTACGGGACGCGTTGAACGTCACCGACCAGCTCGTTGGCGCGGGCAGCCCTTGCTCGACGAACGTGACCTGGTAGAGACGAGGGGCCCGGTTTGCGCCGGAACCCGATGCGGAGGCGGGACCGCGGGACGGGCTGAACGCTCCGGCCCCCCAAAGGGCCACCAGGACCACGGCGATCACCGCGACGGCCACAACGGTCGCGATCCGCCGACGCGAGCGGGTGCGGGCCGACGATCCGTCACCGAGCATCGGAGGTGTCCTCCCCCAGTCGAAAGTGCCTTGCCCCCTATCGGCTATGGGGAGATAGCCCCATGGCTGGCGCGTCGGGCAACGGCCCCCCGAAACGATCGTGGAATTAT
>JASHSU010000089.1 GCA_030038605.1 Thermoplasmata archaeon
AGGAAGAATTCCTGCGCGCGGTCATCCCGGCCGCCGCGGTCGAGGTCCAGGGCGAGACCGATGCTCCGGTGACGACCGACATCCATCGCCTCATCCGTCTCCCCGGATCCTTGCATGGGGGTACGGGCTTCCGCGTCGTGCCCTTGACCCGCGAGAGCCTCGACTCGTTCGCCCCCCTGCCGGAGGCGGCGCTGCCGGTCGACGGGCAGGTGCGGGTCACGTTCTCGGCCGATGTCGACTATCCCTGGGGAACCGAGCGACTTGAGGGCCGCTCGGGAGACTCGGCCGAACTGCCCGCGGGGGCCGCGGTGTTCCTCACGCTGCGCGGGGAGGCGGTGCCGGCGCTTCCGCCTTGACGGGTACCACGAGACGACCGATCTTCTCGATCTCGGCTTCGATCACGTCCCCGGCCTTCAACTTGCGGCTCTCCTTGCCGAACTCGAATCCCGGGGTTCCCCCCAAGCTGCCGAGCGACAGGACGTCGCCGGGCTCGAACGTGATCCCCTGGGAGAGATGGGCCAGGATCTCGGGGATGCGGAAGACGTAGTCCGAGGTGTCGCCCTTCTGCCGGACCTGACCGCCGACGGTCAGTTGCATCCGGAGAGGGTAGGGGTCGCCGACTTCTTCCTTGGGCACGACCCACGGACCGACCGCCATCGTCCCATCGAACCCTTTACCCATCGTCCAATCGACGGGACCCTGGGCCGGGTACTGAAGGTCCCGATAGCCCATGTCCAGTGCGATGGTGTAGCCGGCGACGTACTCCATCGCCCGGTCCGCCGGGATATGCTTGCCCCGTTGGCCGATGACGGCCGCCAGCTCGAGCTCCACATCCGGGAACGTCCCGGCGGGGTGGAGGATCAGCGACTCGCTCGGCCCGACCAGGCTGTTGTAGAACCGGTCGAACACGTAGGGATGGGCGGGCGTGGGCTTGCCCTGCTCCGCCAGGTGGCTCTTCGAGTTGGACGCCAGGCAGTAGATCTTGGTGCCCCGTACGACCGGAGCGAGCAGCTTGACGCCCTCCTCGGGCTTGAACAGGAATCGAGCGCCCGTCGCCGCCCGGGGGGTCCAGCCCATCGCCCGCCGTCGCGCGATATACTCGAGGATCTTCTTGGTGATGGCCACCGAGTCGGCGCCGCCCTGGAAGAACGACTGCATGTCGCGGAACCGGCTCGGGTCCGCCCCCTTGACCGGGTTGACACCGAAGTAGTCCCGGCACGCGGTGTCCAGGTCGATGTACTCGTTCGTGTCGGTGATCATCCCGAAGTGGAACTGGTCGGCCAGCGTAAAGTGGACGAGCTTCACGGGCGGCTCCGGGGCCGAGGCAGGCCCGACGGCGGATAAAGCGAACGCCCGGCGGGCGCTCGGAGCGGCGACTCAGGGCACCACGTCACATCGGCGGAGCGCCGGGGGGCGGCGGGCTGGCCGGAGGCGCGGCGGGCGGGGGAGTGGGCGGGCTCGCCGGAGGGGCCATGGCGGCCATCTTCTGCTTCTGCGACTTGAGCACCACGCCGAGGATCAGGACGATGATCCCGACCGGGACCAGGATGGTCCCCACGGTGGTGAGCGCGGTCGTGATCTTGAACGTCACCGAAGCCGGGCTGCCGCCCAGCGGACCGATGGCTCCCATGAGGATCGAGCCGCCGTTCGGCTGACTCAACGTGAAGCTGCCGCTCATCCCGGTTTCGGTCGTGATGCTCGAGACCTGGCTCTCGTTGGTGCAGGTGGCCGTGCACGCTCCGGCGATCACCTGGACGGTGGCGCTCGCGTTCCAACTCACGGAGATCGGGATGGACCCGGTCAGCGAGAACCCGGAGACCGTTCCCTCGTAGTACGGTGTGTCGCTGCTGGTGGAGACGACCTGGTTCGTCTGCGGCTCGAGGGGGACGAACAGCAGGACCGCTCCGAGAATGATCAGGACCAAACCCACGATCACGAGACCGATGCGCATGTCACACCGTGGCAGGGCCATCGAGTTCCGGTCTATAGAACCCTCGGTTGTACCGGCGGGGATTACGGGAGGTTCGTATCACCCGGGCGGCCGGGAAAACGTCGCGAGGAAACCGTCCCCGAGGGCAGCGACCGCCTCGCACCGGAACCGGTGCCACTGGGTAGGTCCCGTCGTCTCGGGACCACCCAGCATCGGGGGCGCCGTCGCCCCGCCGATGACGACCGGGGCATAGTAGACGGTCCAGCGGTCCCACAGCTCCGCCCGGGCCACGCTGGCGAGGATCTGGGACCCGCCCTCCACCATCAGCCGCTCGACCCCGAGGCCCCGAAGTTGCCGGAAGATCCCGGCCAGGTCCACCGTGTCGACTCCGGCCCGGATGACTCGGACGTGGGACGGATAGGGACGCGGGTTGCCCGAGGTCGTGGCGACGATCGTGGGCTGGCCGGTGTCCAGGATTCGGGCCGTCGGGGGAGTTCGGCCGGATCCGTCGACCACGACTCGGAGCGGAGGCCGGGGGGCCGGCTCCTCGAGCCATTCGCCCCGGACCGCCAGCGACGGGTCGTCCTGGATGACCGTCCCTACTCCGACGAGGATGGCGTCCGAGGCCGCCCGGAGGCGATGGACCCGGACGAGGTCCTCGGGTCCCGACAAGCGGGCGCGAACCCCCCCGGCGAACGCCAGCCGGCCGTCGAGCGACACGGCGCAGTTGACCCACACCCGGGGGCGGTCCGACGGGCCGGGGCTCGGCTCGGCCACGGGGTTACCCCGACGCGCGGAGTCGGGCCACTTCGTCCTCGAGGGGCTGCGTCGGGACCCCGGCAGTTCGGAGGTCGGCCAGGTTGATCTCCACGTTGGCCAGCGCCCCCTCGGCCGCTGCGCGGAACAGGGCCAGGGCGGTGGTGGCGTCGCTCGCAAGCGCCGCCTTCGTTCGCTCGCGGACGGAGGACAGTTGGCCAGCCAGGTGGACGGCGAGCCGGGCGGTGCCCAGTGGAACGTCCGCCGCGCCCTGAAGGGCCGTCGTATAGGCCGCCTCCGCGGCGGGTCCCGGCTGCGCCTTTCGGGCGCGCCGCGCCGTGCGAACGGCCTCGTACGACGTCGCATCCTCGGTCACGAGTTGTAGGAACCGCGCCCGTCCCTCCGCAAGGGCATTGGCCACCGTCGTCAGCCCGGGGTCCGGGCGGGCGGTGTCGACCGAATACGCGAGAACCATCTCCCCCAAGGCCGCCGCCATGGCGCCCGCCGCGGCGGCGGCACTCCCGCCACCGGGCGTGGGCGTACGCGCGGCGATGCGGGCGGTGAACGAGGCGAGGGATTCACCCGCGGCCTCCGACGTCGCGGCGCGCACTTTGCGTTCCAGCACGGCCGCCCGGTCGAACGCATGCAGCTGAAGGAAGTACTCGGCCGCGTCGAACAGCGCGTCCTCCGGGACCAGTCCGACGACTTCGGACTCTTCCACGCCGACCCCGTACCGTTGGGCCTCCCGTCGTACCGCCTCGAACGCCCGGTGGACGGGGGTGACGCGGTAGTCGGTCAGGTTCATCGATACCTGGGCCCGATGACGCTCGGCGATGTCGAACCCCAGCGCCTTGACCTCCGGGAGCCCGCCGTCCCTCGCCCGTACGGTCTTGGCGATCTTCTTCGCGATCGTCACGTCGGGGGTCGTCAGGTAGACGTTGTAGGCGATGAGGACCGGACGGGCCCCGACCGCGACCGCTCCGGCCGTAGGGTGAATGTGATCGGGCCCGAAATCCGGGGCTCGCGCCGGGTCGCGGCCGATCGCCTCGCGCAGCCCCTCGAACTGTCCCTCGCGGACTTTGGCGAGGTCGGCCCGTTCCGGCCGTCGGGCCGCGGCGGCGTAGAGGAACACGGGGACCGAGAGCTCCCGACCGATGCGCTCGGCCAACCGTTCCGCGAGCCGCACCGCGTCAGCCATGGTCGAGGTCCCGAGCGGGACGAACGGCACCACGTCGGTGGCTCCCATGCGCGGGTGCTCCCCGGTGTGATGCGTCAGGTCGATCTCCTGCGTCGCGCTGCGGACCATGCGGAAGACCGCCTCGAGCAGGGCATCGCCCTCCCCGGCCAGGCTCACCACCGCTCGGTTGTGGTCCGCGTTCCGTTCGACGTCGAGGACCGTCACGCCCGACACGTCCCGGCCGGCTCCGACGATCCGGTCGAGCTTGGCCGCGTCCCGCCCCTCGGAGAAGTTCGGCACGCACTCGAACCAGCTCATGACGGGCCCCCTCCGAACGTCTCGAGAAGCGTCTGGTGGCCCCGGGCCTCGGCCGCGCTCACCGCCGGCCGCGGCCGCTGCCGGGCTCGGGCGACGGCGTTCTTCACCCGGGACTCGTTGAAACCATGCCCCTCGACCAGCAGTCGCCGCACACCCTCTTCGTCCACCGGGCCGAACGCGATCGAGCCGATCTCGCCGTGCGGTGGCTCGCGGAAGATCCGGGCCACCTCCTGGCCCTCGGCCGGATCGATGCCCGCCCGCTGGAGCGTCGCGTCGAACCCCAGATGCTCCTGCACCAGTTTCAGGGCCCGTTTGGGGCCGTAGCCCTTGGCCCCCTCGTTAAAGTCGGTGCCGATCAGTAGCCCGATCAGGACGAGTTCCTCCTCGGAGATGCCCAGCCGGGCCAGCAGTTCGGCCCGGTCGATGATCTGGGCACCCGGCGAAGAGCCGCCCCGGTTGCGGGCCGCCAGACCCCGGATCAGACGCGGCGTCCCGAAGAGCAGGCTGTCGTAATCTTCGGACGCCGAGCCCCACACGACCCCTCGGGCGGCCATGTACGCCGCTTGGGCTTCGCCCTCGCCCGGTGCCTGAACCGTCGGGACGCCCATCGACCCTAGGAGCTGGACGACCTCCTCGACCATCGGGCGCGTGAGGTGGGAGGTCTGGGCAGCCTTCTTGCGCGCGGTTTCGAGGTCGCCGGCGGCCAGCGCTTCCTGGTACTCGCCTTCCGCTTTTTCCTTCGCGGCGATCCGCTGGCGGATCGTCCCGGCTTTGCGGTCCGGAGGTCGACCGTCAAACACCCACACAGGTAGGACGCCCTCCCCAAGGAGGGACGTGGTGCGATAGAACACACCCATGAGGTGGCTTGTCACCCGGCCCTCCGCATCCGTGAACAGCTGGCCGTCCCGCTGGCGCATCGTGGCTAGGAACTGGTAGATCGCGTTGAACCCGTCAACCGCCAGGGTCCGCCCGGCGAGAGAGTCCCACGGAAGCTCCTGCGCCTCGACGAGGTCGCGCAGCGGAAGCCCCACGTCGGTCGCCGAGCGGAGGGGAGTACTTGGGCGTATCTCCGGTCGTAGGTACGACCGGGCCAGAGGGGCTAAAGCCCCGGCCCGAATCGGCACCGCCGCCTCCCGTGACCGAGTACACTTGGAAGGAAGACGCCCCCGCCGCAGCGGCCCTCCGGGCGGGGGCGGTGGTCGTCTCGTCGTTCCCCAGCGCGGGTCTCGCCACGACCGTCGCCGGGCACTACATGATCCGAGCCCTCAAGCTGCCCCGGATCGGGCGGTTCGACTCACCCGACCTGGCGCCGATCGCGGTCGTGCAGGGAGGCGAGGTCAACCCGTTGATCCGCGTCTATGGGCGGAGCGACCTGGCGCTGATCCTGTCGGAGTTCCCCCCGACCCCCCACCAGGCGACCGGCATCGCCCGGACGATCCTCGAGGGGGCCCGAGCTCATGGGGCGCGGCTCATCGTCTGTCTGGAGGGGATCGTCCCGCACCCCGAGGAGGACGACCCCGATGGGACGTCGGTACCCGACGACCTGGGTCAAGTTTGGGCCGTCTGCTCTCGGACGGACCCTGAACTGCGACGGACCTGTGAGGCAGCCGGCGCCCGGACGCTGGAAGACGGCGTGATCGGCGGGGTCTCCGGCGCCCTCCTGGTCCAGGGCATCGGGCGCGAGATACCGGTGGTCACGTTCCTCGTATCCGCCCGGGCAACCGAGGGGCTGCCCGACCACCGGGCGGGAGCGGCCCTCATCGAAACGCTGGACAAGCTCCTACCCGAACTCAAGATCGACACGCAGCCGCTCCGGCAGCAGGCCGAGCAGATCGAGCGCGCCTTGCGGGCGGCGCTCAAGGCGCATCCGGCGGCCCCCTCCGAGGAGACGCCAAAGGGCCCGGCGCCCGCGGCCGATATGTACCGCTAGCCCCGGTTAGGCGGTCGAGTCCGGTCCGCCGAACGAGGCGGTGTAGCTCAGCAGGTAGAACCCGCCGGCGATCATCGCGCCGAGGAGGCAGAAGATGGTGAGCGGGTTGCTCGCGAACTTCCAGACCGTGACGCCGATGAGGGCCAGCGGCAGGATCTCGAGAAACAGGACCGTGAACCAGCGGCCGTCCATCGGAGGGCGGGAAGGGGGACCCCACTTAACGTTGGAGGGTTGGCGACCGTGCCGTCAGCCTCCCGTCGCGGTCGCTAGGGCGCGGCCGGCGGGTGGGACGGCGCGATGATCTCGAACGTCAGCTCGACCTCCGGGCCGGATCCGCCGCGGGCGGACGGTAGCAGCGGTTCGAGCTCGGGCGTCGGTGCGGGCATCGGAGGCTCGACCGGGTGGAGCGCGTTCAGGTCCGACTCGGGTATGCGGTTGATCGGGGGTGCCGAGACGGCACGGTGCATCTGGGCGGCCTCGAGCAACGCCTCGGCCGGTAGGAGGAACGACGTCTCGATGTGTTCCTGGACCACGTCCGCCCAGTGGCGGGTCACGTGCGTGAACGCTTCGCGCCCGTGCGTGGCGACGAGGGACTCGTTGTCGAGCGTACGGAGCGACGCCGAGCCCTGCTCCCGCTTCTCGACAAAGCTCTCGACGAAGTGGAGTTGGCCGAGCGCCCGGTCCGCGAGGGCTCGGCGCTCCCCCTCGCACTTGAACGGGCGAATGACGAACGCACTGACGTACTCCGCGTGCCGGCTCGCGACGCGGAGCAGTTGGGGGAAGGCGCCACTTCCGGCCCCACCACCCAGGCTTCCCACCACGATGACGAACGTCGCGCCCTGGAAGATGCGGTCGAGCGCGGGCTCCGCGGCCCGCGCGAGCACCCCGCCCACGAGCGGGGACCCGCCGGTGTCGATCTCGGCGCCCGAATCAGGGCCGAGATAGACGCGCCGGTCGAACTCCTCGAACCCCTGGACCTTGGGGTCGCAGTTGATCGCGACCGTTTCGAGATGGCGCACGTGGCGCCGGGCGATCTCCGCCGCGACTCGGACGGCACCGCCGCCGACCGCAGCGAGGACGAATCGAACGTCCTGCCCGAGACGGAGCTGGGCGTCCCAGCCGCCGTCGATGGCGCCGTCGTCCGGCGCCCCCGTTCGGTCCCGTGCTACTCGCTCTGCCTCGTAGTCCACCACAACCTACCCCCGGCTGCCATTCGATCCTCCGACCCCCTATCGACCGACCACGCCCCGCCGTTCCAGGTCCTTCCCGCTCTCCTGGAGCGCTCCGTACTGGGCCCGGGTCTCCGCCGCCTCGCGCACCGTTGCACGAGCCCGCGCGACGAGCTCCTGGACCTTCAGCTCCAGTTCGCCGCGACGGACGATCTCGGCCAGGATGTCCCGGACCGGTCGGCCGTTCGCTACGTGGCGGCTGTAGGTCTCAAAGGCGGCGTACTCCTCGGGCCGAAGGCGCACGGGGACCTCGACGAAGCCCTCGGCGTCCACGGCTGGCGCGGGTGCGGTCGACAAGGCCCGGGAGCGGAGGAACGCGTGCAGCGCGGACCGCATCAGCTCCGAGCGGGTCGCGAACTCGCCCGACGAGACGAACGAGTCGACCAGCTGGAGCTCCTTGCGGTTGCACCGTAACGCGATGCGCGCATCCTCGGCCGCTTCCGGGGTCGGCTCGCCGGCCTGCGGCCGGGCGTCCTTCCCCTCCGGAGCTTTGTCGAACACAGCCAAACCAGCGAAGCAAACTTCTGCTACTTAAATCAGCGGAAAATTCACTATCGGTCAGGGACCCCTCATGCCATGAGCACGTTTTCTGACGTGTCGAACAAGGAGTTGGCATGGTCGAACGATGGGGCTCCACCCGGCGCCCAAAGTATAACCTCCCCAATTCACAGCAAATCCGGCCCTCCGACCGGGTTGATCCCTGCAATGGGCCGGGCCCGGTGCCGGTGCGACCTAGAGTTACTAGTAGGGGGCCGATCGCCTATCTCGCAGCGGCAAGGATTCTGGGAACGGCCGGCGTTGGACCCGCCGGACACGATCGCCCGGTCCAGGGGCACCCGTCGGGCGGATCGGCCGCCCGGGGAGGCCCGTGTGGATGAATGCGCATATGTGGGTATTACGACAAACGCCGGCACCGATGTCGTCAATTGCCGGTACCTCCACCGTGGGGTTTTAAATACGGGACCTTGGCCATACAGCCGCTCGGGCTCAACCGCCCACGGAGAACAAACGAATGAACGTCTGGGGAACGAATGCGAGAAGCTGGAGAAAGGCGCGGGGGCGCGCAGTTTCGCCGATCATCGCGACGATTTTGCTCGTCGCGATCACCGTCGTGCTCGCGGCCGTGCTCTATGTCCTGATCTCGGGACTGACGCACGGGCCGGGCAACACTCCGATCGGGAGCGCGTTCGCGATGGGTGCGCCGGTGGGCGGGACGTGCTCGGCGGCTCAGGTGACGGCGAAGATCTGCGCGGTGTCCGGTGATGAGATTTTCACCTTCACCATCGAGCAGTCGACCATCACCCTGGGCAGCGTGCAGTTCGAAGTCAAGTCGCCGGCCGCGACCGCGTTCGCTAACACGGGCGCGGGATCGTTCGCGATCCAGTCGATCACGGGAACGGAAGTCGCCTACTACGCAGTAGCGGCGGCCGCCGGCCTCGCGATGACCGCAGCCTGGTCGAACTACGCGGGAACGAACACGGCCGCTACGCCGATCACCACGACGATGACGCTCGTCATCGACACGGGGATCGCCGCGACCGCTTGGACGCCGGGCCAGGGCAACTACGCGATCGGTCTGGGTGTCGGTTCCTACTCGGGAACGACCTCGGCTCAGACGCTCCCGTAAGCCGGCTCGCTACGCACGGACCAACCCTTTCCTTCCCCTCTTTTCCTTAGGTCCTCGTTCGCGCGCGCCGACCCGTTCCGAGACGGAGCGCAAGAACGTCTAAATACGCCAACTCCGCCTTTCTTCGTACGTGCACTCGTTTCGTCGGCACTTCCTGACGGTGCGTACGCGGTCGGCCGCTGCGGCGCCCCGAGGGGCACGACGCTGGGCGGAAGCCCGCCGACGGCACGCCGGCCACCGCGGCGTCTCGGATGTGGTCGCAACGATCCTGTTGCTGGCCCTGACGGTCGTGCTGTTCTCCTCGATCTTCGCGTTCGTCACGTCGTTCCCGTCCCCGCCGGCGCAGAACACGAGCCAGTTCGCGGCCAATCTGGTCCTCACGGTGAACCAGAGCTACGTGCAGGGGATCCAGATCACCCACCTCGCCGGCCCCTCGATCCCCGGCGCCTCCCTGGTCTACTTCAAGTCGGCCAACCACCCCCAGGCGCCGGAATTCCAGAACCCGGTGACCGCGGCGACCG
Source organism: Thermoplasmata archaeon (assembly GCA_030038605.1). Taxonomy (GTDB): domain Archaea; phylum Thermoplasmatota; class Thermoplasmata; order Lutacidiplasmatales; family UBA184; genus Lutacidiplasma. Next base: position 9,489 of record JASHSU010000089.1, read on the forward strand.
GACTCGGAGGGGCCGCGACGTGGAGTCTGGGTCAGGTCTTCAACTACAGCTTCCCCGCGACCCAGCAGCCCGTGCTGCCGGACAACATCACCATCCTGGTGGTCGCCAACGACCAGCTGGTTTTCGCGACCGTGCTGCCCGGTCAACTCATCAGTGTGCCCCCCAGTTTCGTATCGACCGCCGTTTCCCCCGCGAACCCGGTGATCGGAGGCGGGTTCACGGTGTACGCGAGCACCGCCGGTAACCTGAACGGGGGGAGCGTCTGGGTCAATCTGGCCAACGTACCCGGCCTCTCGGGACTCTACGCCGCCCCGCAGAAGATGACGTACGTCGTCGCGACCAATCAGTGGACGTTCACGGTCCCCAGCTCGCTCACCAACACGAGCGGGACGTTCTTCGCCTTCGTGAACGTCACGGGCGTGAACGGGTACACGGCGACCGCGGCCGTCACCGTCCCGATTGTGACGACCGGCGGACAGACCGGTGGGGGCCCCTTCTCGGTCGCAGTGGTCATGACCCCTCAGCCGCCGACCCTTCCGGCGACCAGTTCCTACTTTGCCGCGGTCGTCTCCTACACGGGCAGTTCGCTGAACCTGCCGCTCACCGTCAAGTTCTGGGCCAACCAGACCCCCGGGAGCACCCCCTCGGGCAAGTTCCCCTTCTCGAGCACCTCGTTCGCCGGGCCTTCGGGTCTGACGATCAGCGGCCCCTCGTCGGTGACCGTCTACTCGTCCAACCCTTCGACCTTCAGTGCCTGGCTGTTCAACTCGACGGTGAAGGTGCAGGCGTCCGCGACCGCCACCGGCGTCGGCACCCGGAACGGCACCACCACCTTTGCCACCTCCAACCTGGTCCAGGGCATTGTCTTCTCCACCTCCAAGTCGTTCTCGCACACCTGCACGACCGCCTGTCCGTTCCTGAACGTGACCGTCTGGGACAACTGGTCGACCGCCATCACCTTCTCTGGTACGGTCTGGGCGAACACGACGACCGGAGGCTCGACCAGCTACTCCATCGCCTCGACCTCGGTCGCCGCCAACAGCAACACGCAGATCTCGCCGCCCGGCGCGCACACCCGCTGGAAGCCGACCGCCGCGGGGACCTACAACCTGGCGGTGCGCCTGGTCGTCGTCGCGGGCGGGGTCACGGTCGGGTACATCTACGACGTGTTCGGGCCCATCACCGTCAGTTGACGGAGCGGGGGCTCGGCCCCCGCTCTAGGGCGACTTGGGAACGCTCGACAGCGGGGCGTCCGACGGAGGGGGCGGGAGGGCCGTCCCGCACTTCCAGCACTTCGTCTCGTTGGGGTAGATCACCGCCCCGCAGTTCGGGCAGTTGAGCTCGGGCCGTCGGGCGGCGGACGGAGGCCGGGCCGCGGCGGTGGACGGAGTGTCGGTGCTCGGTCGTGAAGCGAGCGCCGGTCCGCCGCCCGGTTCCATGGTCGAGGGGCCCGAGGCGCGCCGTACCGCATCCGCCCGGGCCTGACGCCGGTGGGTGATGTAGGCGTAGATGATCAGGACGACAAAGTAGGGCAGTCCGAGGTAGATGAAGTCGTTCAGGTAGACCGTTAGGATGAGCAGACTGTAGGTGGAAAGGAAGTCACCGGTGACGGGTCCTTCGATCCCATTGTAGACCGGGTCGCCCTGGAGGAGGATGAAGGTGAACGTTGCGTTGCTGTGCGCCGGGGCCGTCAGGTTGTTCATGAACAGCCCCATCTGCCAGGCCCAGATCGAGTCCGAGGGGAACGTGAACCGGAACGTCACGTTCACCGGCGATGTGAACGGGTCGGGCAAACTCTGGTTGATCGCCCAGAACGGGTAGCCGGAATTGCAGTTCGGGTCGTTGTTGGCCGTCGCGCCCGGGCACGTGGATAGGTAGAGAATGATCCAATGCGGCGTCGAATTCTCCTTCGGGGTGTAGGCGGGATCGACCGTCACCGTCCAGGTGAAGTTGGTCGAGGTCGACCCGACGTAGGGGCTCACGCTCGCGTTCTGCATCAGCGAACCGTTCGTCCCGGTCAGTACGGGTGAGTCCGTGGGTCCGACGGGGGTCCGGATGTCCTGCGTGATGACGATCGTCGCGATCGGGGCCACGGCCAGGAGGACTACGATGCCGAACAGCGCCAGCGTGCGGATGCGCTTGAGGCCGAACCAGATCGGTACCGCTAGACCGACCAGGAGCAGGACCGGAATGGCCAGCAGGGTCGAGAGGTAGACGTAGGTCGCAAACGTCAGCAGGATGGCGAACGCGAGCAGGAGCGTGCGTCCGACCGGGCGTTGCACGAAACCCCTTAAACCGCCGAGCTGCTGCACGGGCGCGGGAGGCAGACCGGCCTCTCCTTATTATGGAAACCCCCGAGCCTACCTCGCCGGCGCCGGTTTTCTCGGCGGTTCTGGTCGTCTTGGACGGCGTGGGCGACCGGCCTCACCCGGCGACGGGCGGTAAGAGCCCGGTCGACGCGGCCCAGACCCCCCACCTGGACCGTCTAGTCCGGGCCGGGGCGATGGGGGCCCTGGTCGTCGTGCGCCCGGGGGTCGCACCGGAGTCCGACGCGGGAGTGTTCGCGCTGATGGGGTACCGCCCCGAAAGTGACTCGCCGGGCCGGGGTGTGCTCGAAGCGCTCGGTGTCGACATCCCTCTCGCTCCGGAAGACGTGGCCCTTCGGCTCAACTTCGCGACGTCGGACGGATCAGGACTGATCATCGATTCCCGGGTCGGGCGCTCCCTCACGACGCGCGAGTCCGAAGAACTGGCCCGTGCCTTGTCGGACGCTGACCTGGTGGTCGACGAGGGGGTTCGGGCCGAGGTCCGCGCCACCGTCGGGCACCGCGGAGTCCTCTGGCTGCATCCGACACGGGACGGACCGCTCTCACCGCAGGTGACCAATGCGGACCCGTTCTACGAAAAATCGGGAGGGATGGGTCAGGCTCGGCAGCCGGCCGAGCCCCGGATCCGGGAGGTACGTCCCGAAGTGGAGACCCCCGCAGCGGAGCGCACCGCCCGCGTGCTGAACCGGTTTCTGGCGCGCGTAGGCCCGGTGCTCTCCGGCCATCGCGTCAACGCCCGGCGCGCGCTCGCCGGCAAGCGGATCGCCAACGCCCTGCTGCTCCGGAATGCGGGCGCGCTTCCGGCCACCCCGCCGCCACCGTTCGCGGTCCGGTGGGGACTCGCCGGAGCTTCACTGACCGAGATGCCCGTCGAGCGAGGGATCGCCAAAGTCCTCGGGCTCGCCGACCGTTACGTAGGTCCCATGGGGCCCGACCGGGAGGCGGGGTATCGCGAGCGGGCGAGGATCGCCCGCGAGTTGCTGGCCGAGTACCCGTTCGTGTACGTTCACTTGAAGGGGCCCGACGAGCCCGGTCACGACGGCGAAGCGGTGCGCAAGCAGGAGGTTGTGGAGTCGATCGACCGGTCGTTCTTCGGACCTTTCCTCGAGGGCCTCGACCTCTCCCGCGTGCGCATCGCCGTGTCGGCCGACCACGCCACCCCGGCGATCGTCAAAGCGCACACGGACGACCCCGTACCCTACCTCCTCGTCGGTGCGGGGGTCGCGCCCCAACCGGGTCCCGGTCACTTCGGCGACCCTCGCGCCCTGCCGGGCGCGCTGGGCGAGCGCCGGGGGTCGGACGCCCTGGTCCTGCTCCTGGGCCGGCCGCCCGTGGCGACGGCATGACGAGCCGAGCCCTCCGGGTCCCGAGGTCGCTCGGCGAAGCGACCCGACAGGCGCTCCGCGAGCGGGGTTGGCTCCGCACGGACCTCTCGGTGACCCAGGACGCGGAGTTCCTGCTGCTACCCTTGACGGACGACGCCAACGTTCCCCCCGACCTCGGGACCGTCGTCGAGGTCGACCTGAAGCCCGCCCCGGACCGGGGCCCGTCGGACTATCGAGAGTTGGTCGAGGTCGCGCCGGAATTCCGGGCCCGGCTCCCGCGCTCGTTCGACGTCGTCGGCGACGTGGTCCTCGTCCGGATCCCCGACGAACTCGACTCCTACGCCCCAGCGATCGGAGCCGCACTCCTGCGGTTCGTCCCGGGGGCCCGTGTCGTGGGGATCGACCTGGGGGTCCAGGGCCCCGAACGGCGACGGGTCGTGCGACGGATCGCCGGCGAGGGGGGATGGTCCACGCGGCACCGGGAGAACGGGCTGGAGTTCGACGTGGACCTGGAGGGAGCGTATTTCTCGCCCCGTCTGGCCCGCGAGCACGCTCGGGTGGCCGCGGCGGTCCGCTCCGGCGAGCGGGTGTACGACCTCTGTTGTGGCGTGGGCCCGTTCTCGGTGACGATCGCGCGCGACGGACGTGCCCGACGCGTGGTCGCGGTGGACGCGAACCCGGTGGCGTCCGAGCTGCTGCGCCGGACCCTCGCCCGATATCCGTTCGGGGCGCGGGTCGAGGTAGTGAGCGAACGGATCGAGGAGTTTCTCACTCGGAATCCGCCGTTCGAGACCGTGATTTTCAATCTGCCCCGCGAAGGAATTAAGTATCTACCCTCGGTGGGAAACGCGGTGTCGCTCGCCGGACGGCTCTTCTACTACGAAGTGACCGAACGCGAGGCAGCCGACGGGCGGCCGGAGGCGCTGGTCCAGCTCCTCGGTCCGTCCTCGTGGCGTCCGGTAGATCGTCACGTGGTCCATCCGTTCTCGCCGACCTCCGACCTCGTGGCCTACCAGCTGGAACGCCACGGAGAGTGAGCCGTCCATGCCCCTGATCCTCGACCTCTCCGAGGTATCGGACCACGACCTGCCGATGGTCGGCGGGAAGGCCGGCAAGCTGGGGGAATTGATCCGCCAGGGGCTTCCGATCCCGCCCGGCTTCGTGCTCACGACCGAGGCCTACCGCGCCTTTGTGGAAGGCACGGAGCTGCGGACGCTCATCCCCGACGTCATCGGGAGCCTCAACCTGGAGCAGTCGGAGTCGACGGAGGCCGCGTCGCGGAAGATCCGGGAGGCGTTCGACCGGGCGGAGTTCCCCGCTGCCCTCAAGGAGGCGGTCCTTCCGGCGTACGCCACCTTCGTACGTCGACACCGCGTGGACTTCTGTGCGGTGCGCTCGAGCGCCACCGCCGAGGACCTGGAGGGGGCGTCGTTCGCCGGGTTGCAGGATACCTACCTCAACGTCGCCGGGGAGGAACAGCTGGTCGCGTCCATCAAACGCTGCTGGAGTTCGCTGTTCACTCCGCGGGTGCTCGTCTATCGCCAGAAAAAGGGGTTCAACCACCTCGACGTCCATCTCGCGGTCCTCGTCCAGAAGATGGTCGACTCGGTCGTGAGCGGGATCCTGTTCACGCGAGACCCGAACACCGGGGAGAACCACATGATCGTCGAGGCTGGTTGGGGGCTTGGCGAGGCGATCGTCGGGGGCGAGGTGACGCCCGACCACTACGTCGTCGACGGCGTGACCCAGAAGGTCGTCCACAAGCAGATATCCGAGCAGGCCGTGCGGGTCGTTCGTGCGGAAGGGGGCGGGAACCGTCGGGAAGAAGTTCCGGCCGACCAGCGGGGCCGTCAGAAGCTGTCCGACCACCGGTTGGCGCGTCTCGTCTCGCTCGCACGGCTCATCGAATCGCACTACCGTCGCCCGATGGACGTCGAGTGGTGCGCCGATGCCGACTCCCTCTACATCGTCCAGGCGCGGCCGGTGACCACCATACCGACCTCCACAGCGCCCCGAACGGAACCCGCAGCGACCGACGCGGCCGGGGTCGAGTCCGAAGCTCCCCTCGTGCGGGGCTTCGGCGCCAGCCCCGGCGTCGCGAGCGGCGTCGCCCGGATCCTGAAGGGCGCGGAGGAGATGGAGCGGATCCAGGCGGGGGAGGTTCTCGTCACGACGATGACCACGCCGGATATGGTTCCGGCGATGAGCCGCGCCGCCGCGATCGTCACGGACGAGGGCGGCATGACCTGTCACGCCGCCATCGTGTCCCGCGAACTGGGCGTCCCCTGCGTCGTGGGAACCCGGGAGGCGACCCGCAAGATCGCGGACGGCGCATCCATCACGGTGGACGGGAAGACGGGCCAGGTGTTCGCCGGGATCCGGGCGGCCCCCAAGCCGGCCCCCGGCGCGTCGGCCACCACGCCGGTCCACAGCGGAGAGGGTGCTCCGATCACGGCGACGAAGATCTACGTCAATGTCGGCGTGCCGGAAAAGGCCGACGAGTACTCGCGACTACCGGTCTCAGGGGTCGGACTACTCCGCATCGAGTTCATCTTCACGGCGCACGTCCGGGAGCATCCCCTCGCGCTCATCAAGAAGGGACGGCGGGACGAACTGGTGAAGCGCCTCGCCGAGGGGATCGGCAAGGTCTGCAGCGCCTTCAACCCCCGTCCCGTCATCATCCGGACCTCCGACTTCAAGACGAACGAGTACCGCGGAATGCCCGGCGGCGAGGAGTTCGAGCCGGTCGAGGAGAATCCCATGATCGGCTGGCGGGGCTGCTCGCGGTACATCTCCCCCGTGTATCGCCCGGCGTTCCAGTGCGAGCTCGAGGCGATCCACAAGGTGCGCACCGAAATGGGCCTCAAGAACGCCATGGTCATGCTCCCGTTCGTCCGGAACACCTGGGAGCTCGAGGAGATCATCGAGATGATGCGCGCGGCCGGTCTCAAGCGGTCCCGCGACTTCCAGCTCTACCTCATGGCGGAGGTCCCGTCCATCGTCTTCCTCGCCCGGGAGTTCGCCAAGCACTGCGACGGATTCTCCATCGGGTCGAACGACCTCACCCAGTTGGTCCTCGGCGCGGACCGTGACTCCGAAACCCTCGGGCGGATGGGGTACTTCGACGAGCGCGACCCGGCGGTCACGACGGCGATCCGGATGCTCATCGAGGGAGCCCATGAGGCCGGTCGCACGGTCGGGATCTGCGGGCAGGGACCGAGCGTCTACCCCGAGTTCGCCGAGTTCCTGGTCCGGGAGGGCATCGATTCGATCTCGCTCAACGCCGACACGGTGTACGGGACGATCCGGACGATCGCCTCGCTGGAGCAGCGGATGAAGCTGCACGGGGTCCGGGCGGCCCAGAAGGCCGCTCAGTAGCCGTCGCCCGACCGGTCCCTCCCGTCGGACCCACGCGGTGGGCGCCATCGGGGAGGGGTCGGGGGGCCGGGGGCCGGTAGGTCGAGCTCCGCCTCGGGCGGCAGTTCGAATTCCCGGAACGCGACGACGGCGGCGAAGCCGAGCCGGGTCAGACGCCCCGTCAGTCGCTCGGAGTCCGCGAACAGGAACGGCACGGAGCCGGGGGCGACGTCCCCCGGTCGCAGGGCCCCCAGGACGAGCGCGCTCGCGGCACCTTGACCTCGGTCGCCCGGCCGGGTCGTCACGAAATGGATCCCCACGGTCCCCTCCTCCTCGTAGCGCAACGCCGCCGAGACGATCCGTCCGCCGCGCACGGCGACGACCGGGGTGAGGCGCTCCCCGGGGTTCGGGTGGTGCCAGGCGACATCGACCGCGGTCCGCAGCTCCGCCCGACCCCGCTCCGTGACCCAGAGGGACGCGAGCCCGTCGAGCTCACCCGACTCGGCGACCCGGACGTCCACGTCCGGGGGCGCGACGGTCGGTCGGCCGGCAGTGCCCTGGAGGAGGACGAGGGGGTGCGGTCGGGGACGGAACCCGAACCGGCGCAGTCCCTCGACCACATGGTCGGGCTCCGGGATCGGAATCCGGAAGGTCGGCCGCAGCGCCCGCTGGAAGTAGTGGTCGAGGGCGCGTTCGAAGAACGCCGTCTGCCGGCCCGCGTCGACGCCGAGGACCTCGACGAAGTTGAGTCGCGGGAGCGGCACGCGCTCGTGGGTGACGAGCTCGGCGCCGGCGACGCTCAGCACGAACCCGCCGAGCGTCTTCACGAACTGTCGCTCGGCAGCGAGCGCGGGCCCCGCGGCCGAACGAGCGGTCACACCGGGTCCCGAGGGCCGGTCGCTTATCTCGCCCACGCCCGAAGGTCCGGCTCCGGCGCAGGGTTATTAGCCGACCCACCTCGGGTCGCCCGATGCCCACGCCGACGCTGCGCCCGCCGCTTCCGGTCGCCGTGCTCGGTGCCGGAAACATGGGCAGCGGCATCGCGCAGGCCTGCGCCCAGGCCGGCTTCGCTGTCCGAGTCCGGGACGTCGAAGCCCCTCTCTTGGTCAAGGGTCGAGAGCGGGTCGACGGGATGCTGCAAGGGGCCATCCAGCGCAAGAAACTGACCCCGACGCAGAAGGACGACATCCTGGGCCGGATCGCTTTCACGACGAGTTTGGAGGAGGCCGTCCGGGGCGCGGGGGTCGTCATCGAGGCCGTCTTCGAGGAGATGACCGTCAAGCGGGCCGTCTTCCAGGAGTTGGCGCCGCTCGTCGGACCCGACGTCGTGGTCGCCACGAACACCTCGTCGCTCTCCGTCACCGAGCTCGGGAGGGGGTTCCCGCACCCTGGCCGGTTCGCCGGCCTGCATTTCTTCTACCCGGCGGCGATCAACAAACTCGTCGAGATCATCGCCGGCGCCGAGACCGACCCCGGCACGACCGCGGAGCTGGAGCGGTTCTGCTTCCTGTTGCGCAAGATCCCGATCACGACGGCGGACCGAGCCGGGTTCTGCGTCAACCGGTACTTCGTCCCGTATCTCAACGAGGCCGCCCGCCTACTGGAGGAGGGTGTGGCCAGCGCCGCCACGATCGAGGAGGTCGGTCGCGAGACGATGGGCGCGACGTTGGGGCCGTTCGAGCTCATGAACGTCACCGGGATTCCCATCGCCCACCACTCGCAAACGTCCCTGTACCAGGCGTTCGGGCCCGCGTACGCCCCGTCCAAGCGTCTGGAGGAGCAGTTCCGGGCCGGAACCCCGTGGGATTGGAAGAGTACCGCCGTCGAGCCCGAACGCAAGGGCGTCGTGCGGTCGCGCTTCCTGGGTCTCACGATCGGGATCGCCACCCAGCTGGTCGAGGAGGGCGTCGCCTCGGCGGAAGCGACCGACCGCGGGGCGGTGGTCGGGTTGCGGCGACGCTGGGGTCCGTTCGCCCAGCTCAACCAGGTCGGCGTGGCCGACGCCCTCGCGCTGGTGGAAGCCTACGCCCGGCCCTGGGGCGGCGACTTTCCGGTGGCGACCTCGCTGCGTCGCCGGGCCGCCAGCGGTGAGACCCACTGGCCCCTACAGTTCGTACGGGTCGAGCGCAAGGGACCGGTCGTCTGGGTCCTCCTCGACCGCCCCGAGGTACTCAACTCGCTCAACTCCGACCTTCTCGTCCAGGTCGAGCAGACGTTCGCCCGCCTCGAGAAGGAGGGCGGGGTCCGAGCCGTCGTGCTCGCGGGCTCGTCGCCGGTCTTCGCGGCCGGGGCGGACATCGCCGAGATGGAGAAGAAGAGCCTCGCCGAAGGGATCGAGTTCGGCTTCATCGGTCAGCGCGTCGCCGAGCAGGTCGAGCGGTTCCCGGCGCCCGTGATCGCGCTGGTAGAAGGGTACGCGCTCGGCGGCGGGCTCGAGCTCGCCCTGGCGGCCGACTTCATCGTGGCCGCGGAAAAGTCCCAGCTGGGACTGCCGGAGGTCACCGTCGGCATCCACCCCGGCATGGGCGGCGCCAGCCGACTCACGCGGATCATCGGCCGGGCCCGGACCAAGTACCTCGTCTACACGGGCGTCCCGGTGAGCGCGGAGGAAGCGTATCGGCTGGGGTTCGTCGTCAAGGTGGTGCCCGCCGGAACCGCCCGCGACGAGACGCAGGCCCTCGCCGAACTGATCGCCAGCCGCGCCCCGCTCGGCGTCCGTTGGGTCAAGCAGGTCATCGACCGCGGGATGGACGCCCCCCTCGCGAGCGCCCTCCATCTCGAAGGAGAGTCGGCGGGACACACGTTCGGGACGTCCGACCGGACGGAAGGGATGCGGGCGTTCCTGGAGCGCCGCAAGCCCCGGTTCGAGGGGAAATAGCGGACTAGCCGCCGCCGGCCACGAACGCTCGGTAGCCGGCCGCGTCCATCAGCGCGGGGTCGAGCGGCCCGGTCGTCTTCAGCCGGAACAGCCAGCCCTTCCCGTACGGGTCTTGGTTGACGAGCTCGGGGTGCGTCTTGAGCTCCTCGTTGACCGCGACGATCGAACCGTTGGCGGGCGCGTAGATGTCCGCGACCGTCTTGACCGACTCCAGGACCATCGCTCCCGCCCCGGCGGTGACCGCCTTGCCCGCCGCGGGAAGGTCCGCGAAGACGATGTCGGTCAGCTGGGCCTGGGCGTGGTCGGTGATGCCCACCGTGACCGTGTCGCCCTCGACGCGGACCCACTCGTGACTCTTCGCGTACCGCAGCCCGTCCGGGACCTTCTCTTCGGTCACGTCCCGCCTTCCCACTGCGCCAGATAGCGTACCTGCTCCGCGGTCAACGCGTCCAACCCGACGCCCAGGGGCTCGAGCGCGGCCTCCGCCACGCTCCGGTCGAGGTCCGCCGGTACCGGGTAGACCTGGGGGGCCAGCGACCGGCCGTGCTTGGCGAGATATTCGGCGCTGAGCGCCTGCAGGGCGAAGGAGAGGTCCATGATCTCGACCGGATGCCCCTGACCGGCGGCGAGGTTGATGAGCCGTCCCTCCGCCAGCAGGTACGCCTTCCGGCCGTCCGGGAAACGGTACTCCTCGACCGAGGGGCGCACCGGGCGGTGACTCTCCGCCATCCCTTCCAGGTCGGTCCGTGAGACCTCAACGTCGAAATGGCCCGCGTTGGCGAGGACGCATCCGTCCTTGAGCACCCGGAAATGCTCGGCACGGACGACGTGGGTGTTGCCGGTGACCGTCACGATCAGGTCCGCCTCCCGGGCGGCGTCCAGCATCGGTCGGACCGCGAACCCGTCCAGCCGGGCCTCGATGGCCCGGACCGGGTCGACCTCGGTCACGACCACCTCGCCGCCCAGCCCCCGCAGCCGGGCCGCTACGCCCTTGCCGCACCAGCCGTAGCCGGCGACCACGCACACGCGCCCGGCGATGAGCAGGTTCGTCGCCGTGAAGATACCGTCCAACGTCGACTGGCCGGTCCCGTACCGGTTGTCGAACAGGTGCTTCATCTCGGCGTCATTGACGTCGATGGCGGGAAACAGCAGGCCCCCGGATTTCTCCAGCGCACGCAGTCGAGTGACTCCGGTCGTCGTTTCCTCGGTCGATCCTCGGATTTTGCCGCGCCCCCGACCGGAGGTGTGCACCAGAGCCACCAGGTCGGCGCCATCGTCCACGATCACGTCCGGGTCCGCGTCGAGCATCGCCTGGATGCCGGCGCGGTACGCCGCCATTGACTCGCCCTTTTCCGCGAACGTCTCGACGTGGGCGTCCCGGAGCGCGGCGACGGCGTCGTCGTCGGTCGACAGCGGGTTCCCGGCCGCCAGTCGCACGTCCGCCCCGCCGGCCTGGAGGGCGAGCGCGAGGGCGGCCGTCTTGGCTTCGACGTGCAGGACCGTCGAGATCGTCAGGCCGGCGAACGGACGCTCCGACTCGAACCGGCGGCGAATTCCTTCCAGTACCGGCATGTGGGACCGGGCCCAGCCCACTTTCAGTCGGCCTCGCTCTAGGTCCCCGGCCATGGAATCAACCCGGGCGGAGGTCTGAGACTCCATAACGGTTCGGGGCTTCGCCGCTCTGACGGAAGGACGCGTCTCGGAACGGACCGGAAAACAGGGCGACCTCGACACGGAGTCTACAAGAGGCCCGGGAGGGTCGGCGGCCGATGGACGCAGCCGCCTCCCCCCCGTTGCCGCCGCGCGCCTGGCTCCCCTTGTGGCTTGCCGTGCTGGGCATTGCCGCCTTGTTCTGCGTGCCGACTGGCGTGGGAGCCGCCTCTCCGGCCGCGGCGGGGCCGACCGCCCTCCTCGGCTCGCCCGCAACTGCCGCGGTCCATATCTTCCACCCGACGGTGGTCCTCAATTCGAAGGACGACTGGCCGGAACTCCATCTGAACCCGCAGCTCAGCGGCTACGCCCCGACGAGCCCACTCTCTTCGCTCACCGCCGGCTCTCTGGGCGTCGCCTGGGCCACCGACGCCTACAGCTCGATGCTGGACTCCCCGGCCGTGGCATACAACCCCGCGCTGAACAAGACGCTGGTCTTCGTGGGCACCGAATCCGGGGACGTCCTGGCCGTCAACCTGGCGACGGGCTCGATCGTCTGGGGCACGTGGCTGGGTTCGGCCGTCCGCTCTTCCCCGCTGGTCTTTGACGGCGCCCTCTGGATCGGCACGTTCCAGAACCCGGCGCTCTTCAAACTCAACGACACGACGGGGGCGGTCGAGTGCTCGTTCGTCACCGCGGGCCAGCTCGAGGGGACGCCCACCGGCGCCACGCCTCCGCACGGGGTCCCGACCGTCTACCTGGGCTCGCTCGACAACGGACCCCGGAACGGGCCGTTCTACGCCATCAACGCCTCGAACTGCGGCATGCAGTGGCAGTTCACCGGCTACAACCAGACCGCCGGGAGCTGGAACTCGATTTCCTACGTGGTCAATGCGACGCATGTGCCGGTCGTCATCATCGGGACCGACAACCCCGACTCGTCCGTCTACGCCGTCAACGCGCTCACCGGTACGCTGATCTGGCGGTTCCAGGCCTACAACCCCGGGAACGCCGACGACGACGTAGCCTCGGGGGTCGCGATCTCGCCGCCCGGCAAGAACGGGTTCGCGCAGGGGGTCGCGTACGCGATCAACAAGGCCGGCCGGATGTACGCCCTCGCGCTCAACAACGGCACGCTACTCTGGGAGACCAACTTCAACGCGATCGCGGGGGCGACCGGGTACTCGCGATCGACTCCGGCGCTCGACGGCACCGATGTGATCTTTGGGTGGATCGACGGCCTGTTCAGCCTCAACGCAACCAACGGAGCGGTGAACTGGCAGTACAACGACCCCACCGACACGGAATCCATCGCCTCGCCCGCCCTCGCGGGGGGACACGGGCACGGCATTGCCATCACGGGCGACGTCGGCGGAGATGTCGACGTCGTGAGCATCGCCACCGGTAAACAGCTCTACACGTTCCAGACGGGCGGCTACATCACCGCCAGTCCCGCGGTGTCGGGCAGCAACATCGTCGTCGCGTCGTCCGACGGCTTCCTCTTCGACCTGGCCGTCGGGGGCGGCGTCGGCACGGTGCATCCGACCGCAACCGTCAGCTACCCTGCGTCCGGTGCCACCCTCGCCAATCCCGCGGGAAACCTCGTCGTCACCGGCACCGCCACCGACCCGACCGGCGTCGCGAGCGTCGAGCTGGCGATCCAGTCCAGTGGCGGGCACGGGCTCTGGTGGGACGCGGCCGCGAACAACTGGTCCAGCGGGGCGGTCGACAACGCCGCTACCGTGGGAACGGTCGGCGCCACCTCGACGTCCTGGAGCTTCTCCTTCCCGGTCCCCAGCGCCGGGGGGACCTACCACCTCTACGCGTCCTCCAACTCGGTGACCGGGCTCGGGGACATGTCACCGGTGGACGAGTACTTCTCCGTCAACTACAGTGCCTCCGGCCCGCACCTGCGGACCTCCGCGACCTACGTGGCTGAGGGCGGGAGCCTCTCCGTGACGGGCGGGGGCTTCGGCAAGTCGGTCCGCGTGAGCATCCAGCTTGTCGGGAAGACGCTCGCGACCGTGACCTCGGCCGCCAACGGCTCCCTGCCCTCGACGAAGGTCACGATCCCCGCGACCACCCCCTTCGGGCTGACGTCCCTCGTGGCGGTCGCGACGAAATCCGGCCTGTCGAGCAGCGTCGGCATCGACGTGGCGAACAGTTGGGAGGAGTCGGCCTACGGGGCGGACCGTGACGGTTTCGAGCCGAACGACCCGACCCTGAATCCGGTGATCTTCCCCGGTGGCAATCAGTGGATCGACCTCGCCTGGCACTTCACCGGGTTCTCGGCCGTCAACGCCTCCCCCGCGATCGCGGACGGCGTCGCCTATGTCGGGACGATGGGCGGCAACCTCTTCGCCGTCGACACGGCCAACGGCGGCCTGCTCTGGAACTTCACGCTCCCCTCGCATGCAGGCATCATCGGTTCCCCCGCGGTCGACCCCACGGCCGGTCTGGTCGTCTTCGGAGCGACCGACGGTACCGTGGACGCGGTCCACCTGGCCGCCGGGACCTTCGCCTGGAACGTCTCGGTGGGCGGGGACGTCTGGGCCCCGGCGATCGCCGGCGGCGATGTGTACGTGACCACGAGCACGGGGACGGCCGCGTCGTACCTCGAGTCGAACGGCTCGCTCCGCTGGGCGGTCAGCTTGGGGAGCCCGGTCAGCGACCCGCCGTCGGTCAACGCTACGCTGGGTACGCTCTTCGTCGGCGACGCGGCGGGCAACGAGACCGCCCTCAACGCCTCCACGGGCGCCACCGTCTGGACGTACACGACGGGGGCCGCGGTCGTCGCACCCGCCGTCAGCTACGGGGGGGTCGTCTACGTCGGTTCGGAGGACCACTATCTCTACGCCCTCGCGCCGTCCAACGGGGCGCTCAAGTGGAAGTATCTCACCGGCGGCGCGATCACCGCGGCGCCCAGCGTGGACGACCAGGGTCTCGTGATCGTCGGCACCGTGAGCGGGTACCTCTACCTCATCACCGCGTCGACGCACGCCCTCGACTTCAGCGTCGACTGGGGGTCGGGGATCGTGAGTCTGGCGACGGTCCACGGCCTCATCGTCTGGGAGGACGCGAAGGGCGACCTGGGCGGTCGGCACACGACCCTCTACAGCGGCAGCTGGGACTACGCGTTCGGGAGCGCTCTCGTCACGACCCCCGCCATCGTGGACGGGGCGGTCTACGTGGCCGGCTCGAGCGGCTTCCTGGACGCCTTCACACCGGACGGCCAGCCGCCGGTCTGAGCGAGACGGCGGCGACCCGCCGTCCTCGCTCCGTTCCGGCTACTGGGTCACCGAACCGCAGAACGGACAGACCAGGTAGTCGCCGGGGATCTCCTTGCCGCAGGTGGGACACGCC
>JASHSU010000090.1 GCA_030038605.1 Thermoplasmata archaeon
GTCGACCACAATCCGTTGGCCGCCCACTACCTCCGTGAGAACCTACACCGGAACCGCGTCGCGGAGCGCGTCACGGTGGTCGAAGGGGACAACCGGACGGCCGCTCTGCCTCCGCACGCCGCGGACCGGGTCTTCTTGGGATACCTCCCGTCGGCGGTACCGTGGATCCCGAGGGCGCTGGAGCTCGCACGGTCGGACGGTGCGTGGTTGCACGTCCACGCCGTGGAGGACGCGGACGATGCGACCGGCCGGGCCCGTGCGGCGGTCGCCCGCGCGGTCGACGGAGCGGGAGGTAGCGTCCTCGAGGGTCCGCGGCCCCGAGAGGTCAAAGCCTACGGGCCGGGCCGCACCCATATGGTCGTGGACGTACGGGTCCGACCTACCGTGTGACCCGGGGCTTCTCGAGGATCAGGTCGAAGAAGTGCCACCGCTTCGGGCCGTCGAAGGCCCGACCCAGTTCGTCCGTCTCGCGGAGCATCTCGGTGGTCCAGGGACGGGCGAGGCGGACGACCTGGCGGCGGCTGTGGAACGACATCGGGCGGTTTCCGTGCCAGACGTCCCGGTCCCCGAACAGCTGGCCGGCGAAGTGACCGCCCGGACGCACGGCCCGGCCGATCTCCGACCAGAGCTCGGGGAAGCGCCCGGGGTCGCAGAACGGCAGGGAGAAACTCGCGTAGACCAGGTCGGTGGACGGGAGGGTGATCCCCTCCATCGGCGCGACGAGGATGGTCAGCCGGGAACGTAGGCGGGCCGGCACCCGCCGGGCCAGGAAGCGGGCCGCCCCCTCCTGCCCATCGATCGCGAGGACGCGCCACCCCCGGCGCAGTAGCTCGAGCGTGTCGTTTCCCGCACCGAACCCCAGTTCGATGGCGGTGCGCTCGCGGCGGGGTCGTGGTTCCCAGTCGATGTGGTTCAGCAACTGGAGGAGCAACTCCCGCGGCGGACGCTGGGCGGTCCAACGGTAGTAGGACAGCCAGCGCTTCGGGTCCCCCTGGGCCGTCGACTTCGCCACGCGACCCGCCGAGGCCGCTGACGGCCAAAACCGTGCGCTAGGCAGCGGGGGCCGGTTCCACCTCGACCGACGGTTCGCAGCGGACGGGAAAGCTGACCGAATTGGCGATGAAGCACTTCCGGTGGGCCGCCGCGTGCAACTCCTGGGCGGTCGCGGGCGCTCCGGCCGCGATGCGGACCCGCGGACGCAATGTCGCGGTCGTGAATCGTCCGCCCCCGTCCGGGTCGATCTGAAGCGTCGCTTCGGCCTCGTCTGAGTACGCCGTGACCACGATGCCGGCCGCCGAACAGAGGTGAAGGTACCAGAGCATGTGGCACGAAGCGAGGGCGCCAACCAGGAGCTCATCCGGGTTGGCCCGCGTCGGGTCGCTGCGCGGGCTCAGGCCCGAGGTCGCCAGGATCGGGGGCTTGCCGGCGAACTCGATCGTGTGGTCCCGGCTATAACCACGGTACTCCCGGGTCCCCGAGCCCAGGTTGCCGGTCCAGCGGACGGTCGTGCGATAGACATGGGGCGTGGGCATACCGGCCGGCAGGGTCGGGTAGCTCTTGGCCCCGGCGGTCGTCTACGCGGCCGACGGAGCGGGTGCGCGGGCCCGCAGCTGCTGGACCGCCGCAGGGAAGGCGGTCGCGAACCGATCCAGGTCACCGGGCGGGTTGGAGAAGGAGACCCGCACGAACTTGCTGCCGTGAGTCGGGGAGAGGTAGTTGCCCGACCGGACGAACACCCCGTGATGGAGGAGCAGCTCCTCCTGGAGCGCCTCCGGCGAGAGCCCGGTCGCGGCGATGTCGAGGATCGTCATGTTGGCCCAGGAGGGGTGGACGGGCACGGTGATCCCCTCGACGGACGTCGCGACCTCGACGACCCGTTCGTAGTTCGCCCGCGTCTGGCGGACGACCTCGTGGATCCACTGCGACTTGGTCCGCATCGCGGCGAGGGCGGCGACCTGCGCCAGGATGTTGACGCCCAGGTCGTTCGTGTTGTACTTGGCGACCCGTGCGCGCAGCTCGGTGGGGGCCGAGAACCCTCCGATGCGCAGACCGGCGAGCCCGCAGTTCTTGGAGACCGACCAGACCGTGAGGGTCTGCTCGGGGGCGAACTCCGCGGCGAGGGTCGGCTCGTAGGAGAAGTCCCGGTACGTGACGTCGTTGAGCAGCAGCAGATGGTGGTCGTGGGCGATCTCCGCGATCGCCTTCACCTCCGCCCGCGGGTAGCCGGCGCCCAGCGGGTTGAGCGGGTCGATGAGGAGGATCATCTTCGTACTCGGCTCGATCGCCTCTTGGATCCGGTCGGCGGTGAGCCGGAACGGCGGCATGTAGATGTCCAGATTCTTGGTCCGGGCGCCGGCGAGCTCGATGAACTTGTGAATGATGAGGTAGCTCGGGTCCGACGCGATGACGCTGTCGCCCGACGCGAGCAGCGCCCGGGCGATCATGTAGAGCGACTCGGTCCCTCCGCCCGTAAGGAATGGGGCCTGGCCGGCGATACCGAGGTCGCGCTGGACCAGCTCGAGCAGCTCGGGGTCCCCGGGGGCGTAGGGGTATCCTTCGTACCGGCGCTCGCGCAGGGCCTCGTCGACCGCCTCCCGCACGATCTGCGGCGGTACGAGGTGGTTGGTGTTCTGGCTCATCCAGACGACCTGGCGGCGGTGCGCGTGCGCGTAGCGGAACGCATCGAACGGAGCGTCGGGCACGATTCGAGCAACGGCGGATGCCGGGCTTAACGCCTTCCTTCGGTGCGGTTCACGAACCGACGAACGTCCCGGAGTCCCCGGAGCGCCCTACGGGGGCCGGGCAAGCGACCAGACGAACGGGACGACCAGGAGTCCCATGACCACGAAAATGGCGGCGGCCAGCGCCATCCAAGCGAAGAAGACCAGCAGGTCGCGGGTCATGCTGGGCATCCTTCCCCCTCCCTCCGTTCAGCACGGGTGTCGGCCTAACCGTTTCGGGCGATCCGGCAGGGGGCCGACGAGCGTTGCCCCACCAGGTCCGGGCCCCAGCCTACGATCGGGGGCCGACTTCGGCCAGGTAGGTCGTAACGATTCCCATCGACTGCGGCCGGGCGGCGACGCGGGTGAACCCGGCCGACCGGAGCAGGGCGACGAACCGCTCCCGCGAAGGAAGGGAGCGGAGCGATTCGGGCAGGTAGCGGTAGGGACCCTCCGAGGCGACCGCCGAACCCAGCCACGGGACGACCTGGTCAAAGTACGCGTGGAACAGGGCGTTGAACTGCGGCGCGGT
>JASHSU010000010.1 GCA_030038605.1 Thermoplasmata archaeon
TGGAAACGTGCGACCAGCTCGGCATCGGGTTCGTGCCGTTCAGCCCGCTGGGCCGCGGGTTCCTGACCGGCGCCGTGCGGACGATGGAGGGTCTTCCGGAGGACGACTTCCGACGCGGCCTGCCGCGGTTCCAGGAAGGCCACCTCGAACAGAACCTCGCGCTGGCGGATCGGTTGCGCGCCCTGGCGGCGGCGAAGGGCTGCACCTCGGCGCAGTTGGCCCTGGCCTGGGTCCTCTCTCGCGGAAAGCACGTCGTTCCCATTCCGGGTACGAAGCGGACGAGGTATCTGGAGGAGAACGTCGCGGCGGTCGACCTTCTACTGACCGCCTCCGACCGGGCCGCCCTGGACGCGCTTTTCCCGGCCGGGGCCGCGTCGGGCGACCGGTACCCGCCGTCCGGTGCGGCGATGGTCAATCGGTAGCCGACCTCCGCGGACCCGAGGTGCCACAGCGCTTCCCGGCCGCTCAAGCCAGTTCGTTTCGGAGCTAGCCCAGCACCCGGCCCAGGGTCGTAGGACCCCACGGTCCGGGCGGGCGACTCACGGCGATCGAGCCGGGTTGCCGGCAGCCGCGGACGTGTGGTACGCTTCGGTGGCGAGGCCCGGAACTTCCCCGCCGTCCCACGCGGACCGGAACCAGCCGGGCCCCCCCTCCGTGGCCACGCGGATCGCGAGTCGGGAGAAGCTGGAGATCCAGGGCGCCCCCAACGCCTCGGCCACCGGAACTTCCCGGAACTCGGCGATCTCCGGCGGCCGGGCGCTGGGTTCGCCCCGAAGCCGTTCGACCCGGAAGGCGAAGTAGACGTCGCTGTGGGTCGCGTCGATGACCTTCTGGCGTGCGAGCAGCAGCTCGACGGCGCGCACGATGAGCCCCGTTTCCTCCTCGAACTCGCGGGCCAGCGCAGTCTCGAGCGGCTCGCCGGGGTCGACGAACCCGCTCGGGATCGTGAATCGCTCCCGGTAGACGGCCCGATTCACGAG
This sequence comes from Thermoplasmata archaeon, assembly GCA_030038605.1. Lineage (GTDB taxonomy): Archaea > Thermoplasmatota > Thermoplasmata > Lutacidiplasmatales > UBA184 > Lutacidiplasma. The sequence goes on from JASHSU010000010.1 coordinate 981, forward strand.
GACGCGGCCGTCTCGAACGAGGACGCCGCCGACCCCGACCCGCGTGTGCGGAGGCGGGAGGGGAGGGAAGCCGGACGACGCCATCGCTCCGGAGTTCGACGAGACGGTTTCAGCCTTTGCGTCGCAGTCGGTCCCGCTGGAGAAGGTACAATCCCGCGAGGATGACCACGAAGCCCGCCAATTCGTACGGGCCCACGGCCTCGCTCAGCAGGACCGCGCCGACGGCGATGCCGGCGAGCGGGTTCACGTACGTCACGACGTTCGTGCGCGCGGGTCCGACCCGGTGCAGCAGCCGGAAGTAGATCCAATACCCCGCGACGGAAGAGGCGACCACCAGGTACGCGAGCGAGATCCACACCGTTCCCACGTCCGGTAGGGTCAAGGGCTGGCCCACGAGCAGGGCGATCATCGCGAGCAGTGCGCCGCCGAAAGCGAACTGGGCGGTCAGGGTCCACAGGTCGGCCGGCGCGTGGACGAGCCGGCGGATGAGCACCGACCCGATGGCGGTCGTGACCGCGGCCGCCACGACCGCCAGTTCCGCCGTAAACGAGACAGATCCTCCGCCGACGAGGTCCGGCAGGAACAGCACGACGAGCCCCACGAACCCGAGGGCGATCCCGAGCGAGCCGCGCCAGGTGAACCGCTCGTTCGGTAGGACGAAGTAGGCGAGGAGCGCGCTCGCGAGGGGGACGGTGCCGATCAGCACCGCCGACAGTCCACCCGGCGTTCCCTGTTCTCCCCAGTACAGGAATCCGCCGTATCCGCCGATCAGGAACCCGCCCCCGAGGACGACGAGGAGCACCGAGTCTCGTCCGTGGGGCCGGGGGACCCGTGTGACCGCGGCGATCGAGCCCATCAGCACGGCGGCGAACGCCCACCGGATCGCGGCAAAGGCGAACGGGGACGCCCCGGCGAGCAGCCCCCACCGAATGACCGGGAACGCGGCCCCCCAGAGGCCACCGAGCAAGAGGAGCAGACCCAGGTCGCTGTCGGCCCACGCCCGGGCGCGGGTCGGTGCGGGGCTCGGGGGCGCCGCCATGCCCCGAGGGGGTCCCCAGGCTACTTGAAGCGATACCCCGCCCGGGCGGCCGTCCGGGCGGACGTCGGAAGGTTTTTGAGGGGGGTCCTAGCGGTAATTGACGTGCGAGTCGGATGTCGACCCCCGTCTACACCTACCGTCGCTCGCCCGCGCTCTACCGGCTAGCCCGGGCGCTGCGCGTGCTCTCCGCGGTCGTGCTCGTACTGCTGATCCTGTTCACGGTCTCGGTCGTGTACTCGACCGCCCAGCTGTCGCACGATCCCCCGCAGGTCGGCTCGTTCTCCGCCGGATTCGATACCAACGCGACGATGATCCTCGCCGGGTCGCTGACCCTCTCGAACCCGGGATACTACCCGATCGACGGCCTGACGCTCGTCGCCAAGGTCGACAACGCGACCGGCGGGTACCTGGGCGCGTTCGCGTTCGGCCCAGAGAGCCTGTCCGGTCAGACGACCGACCAGATCCCCATCAACCTCTACCTCCCGGTCTCCGCCACCGGCGCCGGCGCGTCGCTGTTGACCCACAGTCAGATCTTGCAGGTCGCCCTCTGGGGGAACGCGACCTTCGGCTACCTGTTCCCGGCGGGCATCGCGCTCAACCAGAGTCGTTCCTGGGGGGCCCCGTTCGACCACCTGAACGTATCGGTCGGAGAACCGACTCCGAACGGTAGCCTCCCCGTCACCATCTCCTTCGAGAACCAGGCCTCGCTGGCCGAGCAGGGGTCGCTGAGCACGGCGGTGGTCGCGTCGGACGGGATCTCGTGCGGTTCGGCGGGCTGGACGCTGAACGTCGCGACCGGCCAATCGTTCTCGCAGACCCAGGACATCGCGCTGACGCCCGGCTGTTCCCCCGCGGGCGGCTCGGTCGTTTCGGCGTACGTGACGACGGGGTACACGGTGCCTCTGCCGCCGGAGGCGATCCCGTGAGCACGCCCTCGCCTCCGCCGGCCCACCTCGGCTACCGGGTCCCGTCGCTCGGCTGGCGCATCACGGTCGCCTCCCTGCGGATCATCCCGCTCATGCTCCTGTTCATCGGGTTGCCGGCGGCGGCCCTGAGCTTCCTGGCCTCCCACTCGATCCCCATCCCGCTCTCCATCCTGGTCGTGACGGTCGCCGGGGCCCTCATCACGGCCGTCTCGACCGCGCGCTACGTCGCCAAGCCGACCCGGCTCTACGGGCCGCTCTCGGTCCTCTCCAGCGTCATCGTCGTGGCGTACGTCCTGTACATCCTCGGCAACTCGACCTACGCCTTCACGCTCCCGAACACGAACGCGACCCTGCACGTTCAGTACACGGAGCTCATCGAACTGCTGCTCATCGTGCCCGCGCTGACGCTCGCCGCGGGGATCGTCACGACGGTGGAAGACGCCCGGACGCCGACCGAGCGTCTGCCCTACGACTATCCGCCCTAACCGGCGACCGTCGCCTCGACGATGCGGACCGGCGTCCGTGGCTTGTCGTTACCGTCCCGGGGGACCTGGGCGATCTTCTCGACCACGTCCATACCGCCCCGGACCCGCCCGAAGACCGCGTGCTTGCCGTCCAGCCACTTGGTCGGCGCGAGCGTGATGAAGAATTGACTGCCGCCCGTGTTCGGGCCTGCGTTGGCCATGGAGAGGACGCCGGGCCCGTCGTGCCGGAGGGTCGGCTCGAACTCGTCCTTGATCTCGTAGCCGGGCCCGCCGGTGCCGTCGCCCGTGGGGCAGCCGCCCTGGATCATGAACCCGGGGATGACGCGGTGGAACGTGAGCCCGTTGTAGAATCCCTTCCGCACGAGGGTGATGAAATTCTCGGCCGTCTTCGGCGCCTTGTCGCGGAACAGCTCGATCCGGATGTCGCCGACGGTGGTGCGCAGGGTCGCGGTGGGGTTGGGCATGTCGCCCCGACGCCGGCGCGGGCTATAATGCGGAGGTCCGGCCCGCGGCTCGAAGCCGCGGTTTATCCGCCGACGGCGGCTGCGACCGGCGCCGGGCTCTTCCCGGGGGCGGCGCGTCCGTGAATCGAGATATCGTCGGGGTGGCGTCCGTCCTCATCGTCACCGCCTTCGGTTTCATCACGTTCCCCCTCTGGGCGCTCGGGATCGAGCAGTTCGACGTCGAGCAGGAGTTCGG
>JASHSU010000091.1 GCA_030038605.1 Thermoplasmata archaeon
ACGGTGACCCGGCTCACGTTCGTGTAGGTCGTGTTGCCCAGGACGAGGGTCGAGTGCGCCGAGTACGTCCCGGGCGCGATGTAGAACCCTTTGGTGTAGTTGGTGCCGTTGACGGTGACGTTGAACAGCGAGGAGGTGAGCGCGACGTCGACGTCCTTCACCGCGCCGCCGCTCGGCAGGAGCAGGGTGCCGGTCGAGTTGATGCCCGGTACCAATCGCAGGGTCAGGTTGGAGGCGTACGCCCCGAGCGGGATCGTCGTGTTGAGGATCGACGACGGCAGGTAGATCACGGTCCCGTTACCGATGACCGCGCGGGCCGAGATCGAGTACGGTCCGGGCGTCGTGGTGAACGAGAACGAGGGTCCGCCGCTGAACCGCTGGGTGGTCGCGGGAGTGCCGGCCGATGTCAGGTTGACGGCGACGCTCGTGCCCGAGGGGAGCCCGGTCACGCGGAGCACCACGTTGACCGGTCGGAGAGTGAGCGTGAACCGGTTCAGGTTGGCGAGACCGTTGGCGGTGTAGCCGCAGCCGGTCTGCGAGAGGAAGCCGGCCGACTGGGCCGCGATGCAGTAGCCGCCGGAGGCGAGCGGGTTGGAGCTCGGGAGGTAGTAGGCGACGGTGCCGTTGCCCGAGGCGAGAGCGGGCACGGAGGGACCTCCCACGCCCGCCGAAACCGTCACGGAGGCCGCGGCCGCCGGGAACAGGCTGCCACCCGACATGGCGGCCCCCACGGAGAACCGGGTGGCGACCGCGGCGGTCGATTGGAGCCGCAGGCTGGCGGGGTATCGGAGGGCGACGCTCGTCAGGGCCGCCGAGAGGCCCGCCGTGGACGCGGTCGAGCCGGTCAGCGAGAGGACGGAGTAGTTGCCGACGGGCAGCAACACCGAGAACGAGCCGTTCGACGCGGCCCAGGTCGTGACCTCGGCCAGACCGTTCCCGTAGGCGAGGACCGCCGTCTTGGTGCCCGAGACGTTCGCCCCCGCCCCCACGACCGTGCCCGACAGGCGCGTGGTCGTGCCAAGGACGAGCGGCGTCAAGGTGGTCGGTAGTCCGGGGAAGACCGCCGTGCTCGTGAGGGCCGAGGCCAGACCGCCGTTCACGTACGCGAGAGCGTACACGGAGTAGTTGCCGACGGGCAGCGTGGCGCTGACGACGCCGTTGCTGTTCGAGACGACGACCGTCCCGTTGGAGGTCGTGCCGCTCAGCGCGGCGATCGGGGATTCGGAGGCGTTGGAAAAGTCGGGGAGCGGCAGGAACCGGACCGCCACGTTCGGCACGCTCACTCCGTTCGCGACGACCACGTACTGGACCGTGGCGACCGGCGTGACGGTCAGGTTGACCCCGACCGACTCACCGGGCGTCGTCACCGCGGCGAGGACGCCGGCGCTTCGCTCGATCGGCTGCGGACCGGAGGCGACGACCGTGTAGTTCCCCGGCCCCAGCCCCGTGAGCGTGTAGTTGCCGGTCGTGTTCGTGGTGTAGGACGCGACGGTGCCGTTGGGTCCGGCGGCGGTCACGACCGAGTTGGCCAGAGGGATGCCGTCGACGGTGACCTCGCCCTGGATCCGCGCCGGCGAGAGCCCGACGCTCCCATTGATCGGCGAGCCGACGGTCAGGTACTGCGCGGGCTGGGTGTAGTTGTGACCCTCGTAGACGACACTGTAGTTGTAGACGTTCGGCGGGACGTTGGTGAGGTCGAACGTGCCGTCGTGGTCGGTCGTCGTTCGGATCGTCGGCTGACCCTCGGCGCCCCAGAGCACCACCTGCGCCCCCGCGACCAGCGGGTCCTCGTTGGGCACGTACGTCGTGTTGTTCGCGGTGTTCCAGTAGATCGTGCCCGTGAATTGGGCCGAGCCGAGCTGCGGCGAGAGGGTCAGCGTCGGGGAGTCGAAGCCGAGGCCGTACGAGTTGGGAACGTAGACCTTGATGCTCCGCAGCGACACGGAGCCCTGCTGATACATCCCCTCGATCGTTCCCGCCGTGAAGTTGAGCGTGTCGTTGCCCGGCGGAAGGACCAGGGAGTACGAGCCGTCCGCGGCGGTCACCGTGGTCATGTGAGGGATCCCCGACTGGTCGAAGACGGTCACCCGCACGCCCGCGGCGGGGGTCCCGTCGGCCAGATGGACCGTCCCCACCACGGTCTGCCCGGGGTAGTACTCGAGGATCGCTTCGCCGCCCTGGAAGTAGCGCAGGTCCGACGTGTTCGCGACGGAGCCGTTGTTCGCCTTCGCGAGCGCGACCGCGGTCGGCAGGTTGTTCGCGAGGCAGTTGGACGAGTTGTCGTCGGCCTGGGTCGGGCAGTAGTAGGCCGTCCGGTAGACGACCATGAAGTGCTGAAGCATCCAGCCGGGCATCACCGGCGAGTCGATCAGGTTCTCCGAGAGGCCCGGGATGCCGCCCTCGGACTGACCGATCTCCGTGCCGTTGTACCCGAAGTACGTGTGGTAGATGATCGACTGGTAGAACGGCGAGAAGTAGTTGATGTTGTACTGAGCCGCGGTCACGCCCGCCGGGAGCTGCCCGAGCGGGTACGTGTTGCCGTCCGAGCCCAAGATCGTCACGTTGAAGAACGACGACGGGAGACCCGCGTCGTCGATGACGCGGCCCGTCAGGTCGGCGGGCGCGTAGTAGATACCCGTGTCCTGGCCGCTGAACGGGATGAGTCGGCTGTCGACCATGTCGTAGCGGATCGACCAACCGGTGAACGCCTGGATGTCGTTGTACACCTGGGCGACGCCGGAGAGGGTGAGGGAGGAACCGAGGAAGACCGAGGTGGCCAGGTACATCGCGTTGTCGTAGGTGAGCGTGCTCGGGTCGACCGGCAGGTAGATGCCGGGGTTGTTGACCACGAGCGTGAAGTCCGAGCTCTCGTTGACCAGGTAGTTCGTCAACCGCGTGATGTTGACGCCGTCGGCCGCCAGGGTGGTGGTCAGCGTGGAGGGCAGGGTGCCGCCGTTCTTGGTGAGCTCGGCCTGGAGCAGGGTGGTCGCCAACACGCCGATGGCGTTCGACTCGTTCTGGGCGAGCAGGAACTGGCCCGCCGGGTCGATGCCGTTCTGGAAGTTGTCGGCGACGCTCGGGTGCTGGCCCTGGTCGATCGCCTGGAAACCGTAGTCCCACCAGCTCACGAAGGCGGGTCGATCGGGCGCCGGTAAATTCGTATCTTGAGTGGCGAGCCAATTGTACCCGGCACTATCGTACTGGTTG
>JASHSU010000092.1 GCA_030038605.1 Thermoplasmata archaeon
CGATCTACACGATCGCTCCGTACCAGCAGGGCATCGTCACTCGGCTCGGGTCCTACCGGGGCATCATCAATCCGGGTTTGAATATCGTTAGCCCGATCTCGGTCGTGATCCCGATCGACCTGCGTACCCAGGTGCTCGAGGTCCCCCGCCAGGAAGTCATCACGAAGGACAACTCGCCGACGAACGTCGACGCGATCATCTACATCAAAGTGGTCGACCCGCCCAAGGCGATCTTCCAGGTCCAGGACTACCACGTGGCGACGGTCGCGTTGGCCCAGACGACCCTGCGGTCGATCATCGGCGACATGGAACTGGACGAGATCCTCTACAACCGCGAGCGGATCAACACCCGGCTCCGGGACATCCTCGACGAGGCGACCGACAAGTGGGGCGTCCGCGTCGACGCGGTCGAGATCAAGGAGGTCGACCCCGTCGGACCAGTCAAGGCGGCGATGGAGGAACAGACGTCCGCCGAGCGTCAGCGGCGGGCGGCCGTCCTTCGGGCCGACGGTGAGAAGCGGAGCGCTATCCTGGTCGCCGAGGGACAGAAGCGGTCGCGGATCCTGCAGGCCGAGGGCGTCCGGCAGTCCCAGATCCTCGAGGCCGAAGGCGCCCGGGTCGCCACCATCCTCCAAGCGCAGGGTGAGGCCCAGCGGCTCCGCATCCTGTCGCTCGGGGCCGGCCCTCTCGACGCCAAGGCGCTCACGGTCCTCTCGCTGGACACGGTCGCCAAGGTCGGCGACGGCCAGGCGACCAAGATCCTGTTCCCGTTCGAGTTTTCCCGACTCGTCGAGGGTGCTTCCGACTACCTCGGGACGGGCCGGCAGGTTCCGGACCGCCCGCTCAACACCCTCGACGACCTCCAGAAACAGATCGGAGCCTTGGACGACATCCTCGGACCGATCCCGAAGCAGGAGGAGCTCGTCACCGAGATCAAGTCCATCGAGGACGAGATCCGGGCCGAGTCGGCGTCGTCGGTGGACCTGCTGGGAGGCTACGGCTCGAAGAGCGGCAGTCACAGCGCAGGGACTCCGGGTCTGCCCGACCCGGACGACCTGAATCCGCCGGCGGCCACGGCGACCCCGCCGGCCCCGGCCGCACCCCCGACGCCCTCGGCTCCTACGGCGCCGACGGACCCGCGACGCCGCCCGCCCCCGACGTCGTAGGCGGACCTCCGTCCGGTCCGCGGTAGACCCGGCGCAGCTCGGCATAGTGGAGACTGCGCAACATGAACCGCCGGTAGGTCGTCCAGGTCGAGAACTGCCGCTCGGGAGCCTCCCGGCGCAGCCGGTGGTTGCGGACCAGTCCGGTCGCCTGCAGGTAGGCGGCCAGTACCGGGAAGAGCAGTCGGTTCGCCAGGCGGACCCAGCGCGGAGTAGAGGACGCTGGCCCGGGGAAGGTCCCGGTCTCCGCGGCGCATCGTTGAGCATACAACCGAGGCAGTTCGTCCTTCATCCAGGCCGCGGAGCGGAGGATGCCCCGGTAGTATTCGTCCCCCCGGAGAATTCGCAGGGTAAGCGCTTCCCGGGCGAAGAGCAAGTCGCCGGGGGTCGAAAATTCCCGGGCCGCGTCCGACTCGTCGGCGACGTAGTTGAAGCACCAGTGGGCCGTGCCCTGATTTCTCCATCGGACCAAGCGGTACTGGGCAAAGGTCAGGAGCAGGAACACCCAGACCGAGTCCTGACGGACGGCGACGAAGAAGTCGAGGTCGTCGTGGGGCTCGGCGAACCCATACGCCACGGATCCGCTCACGCCCACACACCGGGTGAGGGCGGTGGCCGGCCGAAGGGGGCCATGCAGCGCTTGCTCGGCCTCGTGGAGCAGGCGGGCGCTCCGCGTCGCCCGGTCAGCGAGTTCGGCGATCGCGATCTCGGGCGAGGGGAGCACATGACCAGCGACGAGCTGGCCGGACTCGGGATGCCCGTCGATCCAGGAGACCACACGGTCGGCCGTCCAGGTCGGTCCGTCCGGGAGGTGGTCGACCAGCTGCCCGAGGGAGATCGGCGCGCGATGCCGCTTCGCTACCCCGAGCAGCACGCGAAGCCGGTCCTCGACGCCCGCCTCCCCCGGCGGGTTCGTCCACTCGGGGACTTCCGATTCGGACGGGAACGCCGCCTCCACGGGGAACCTGCTCTCGGGTAGTCGTTCCTCCGCTTAGACTTGCGGGCCCGAACCGGCCGGCTCCGTCTCTCGACGGCGACGCCCTTAGGTAGGGAACCGAACGCGCCCCTCGGACCGGAGCGCCGCGACGATCGCCGGGATCTCGTAATCCAGGTTCTCGACGACCTTGTCGCCGACCGGTCGCCGCTGGAGTATCAACCCCTGTCGGGAGCCCAGGAACAGGTAGGACCGGTCCTTCATGTCGACACCGAAGCAGAAGCCATGGTCCGAGAAGAGATACTTGAGGAACAGTCGCTCCGAGTAGATCTTCATCGTCCGGACCCCGGGTACGGTGAGTCCGCTATTACCCTTGGGCGGCCCGGCCCTCGGTGGGCGAGGAGAGGAGCCAGCCGGGCTCGACCCGGAGCGCGTCGCCGCATGCAGCGCAGGCGATGTCGCGCGGGGGGGACCACGATACGGCACCGTAGGCCGTGCCGCAACGGGAGCAGCGCAGCATGTCCTCCCAGTCGGGGAACGGCGGCCCCGAAGCATCGGGTAGCCTCCGGGCCCAGACGAACTGCGTGGGGAATATCGCCAGACGGTCCGCCAGCGGCGCCGCTCGCGCGAACAACCGAGCGGGCAGTCGTCGGCCCAGCGCGTAGTCTTCCGCTCCGGTCGACACGCTCCGGTCGACCCGGAAACCCGCACGGGACAGTGCGGACCGGACGTAGCTACGGGTCGAGAGCCACGCGGGAAACGAGGACGGTTGCGCCGAGATCCGGTCGCCCCGACCGAAGGTCATCGTCGGAGCGCCCGGCGGTCGCCGGCCGTGCAGGGCGTTCCGGACATCGTCCACCAACGTCGCCACGGACGGCCGGGGTTGATACCCCAACAGGAGTCTGCCGCCGGGCCGGAGTAGTCGATGGAATTCGCGAAGGAGCTCGGGCGGGTCCGCGAAGAAGTTGAAGATGCGAACGGCCACGATCAGGTCGAACGTCCCGTCGTTGAGAGGAGCACGTCGGGCGTCGGCTTCGACCCGAAGCACGTGCGCCGGAGTCGCGTCGACCGGCAGCCGGGCCAGAAACTCCCGATGGAGGTCGAGCGCCACGTACTCCCGGCCGTGCGAGGCGACCACGTCCGTCAGGCGGCCGGCGCCCGGACCCACCTCGAGGACGCGCTCCCACGGCTGGGGGCCGAGCAGGTCGGCGACGACCGAACGTTCGACCGCGGTCGTCAGCGAGCGTCCGGCCCATAGGCGCTCGAAGTCGAGGGTACGAAAATCCATCCCCGTCGGCTGCTCCATCCCAAACCCCGAATACGCCGGACCGCCCTCCGCGACGGCTACCGACCTATAAGGGGCAGGCCGACGTGGCCGGGACGTGGTGAGCGGAGGGCCGAGCGGCCCGTCGGAACCCGCGCTCGACGTGCTCATGATCACGTTCAACTCGGCCACGTACCTGGCCGAGTCCCTGGACGCGCTCCGTCGTTGGGTACCCATTCACCACCTGGTCATTGTCGATCGGAACAGTACGGACGGGACCCCGGAAATCGCTCGACAGTTCGGCGCTCGCGTCATCTCCGAGGAGAGCGGCGGCGGGCCCGCCCGGGCGCGGGCGCTCGCGGAGGCGGACACCGAATACGCTCTCTTCGTCGACAGCGATGTGATCCTGCGGCGGCCGGAATTCTACCGGGAAGCCTTCCGACTGCTGCAACGACCGGGCACTTCGGCGGTCGTCGGGAACGCGGTGGGTCATCCGTTCGCCTACGGACTTCCTCTGGGTCTCACGCTCTTCCGCACCGCCTGGGGTCGCGCCGCCGGCATGGCGGTCCAGGGCCAGGGTCAGGAGACGTACAACTTCCGGTACGCCACGCGGACCCAGCATCTGCGCGTCCGGTACGTCCGGGAGGCGATGGAGCACCGCGGGACGTTCCGGCGGGTGCGCACATGGCCCGAGTGGCAGGGGGCGCAAACGCGGCTCGTCGCGGGGGGCCAGGTCGGCGAGTTCGCCTATTCGTTCCTCGTCATCCTGCTCATTCATCTCAACAGTCGCAACTGGCGGAACATCGCCTACACGCCGATCTTCTGGGCCAAGTTCACCCGGGGGTACGCCGCGCCCGAGCGGTGGAAGTGGATCGACCGCCGTCGGGAGTCTGTGAGCTCGTTACCGTAGGCCGGGCGGGCTCGTCGGCGCGAGCGCCATGAGGAAATGGTCGCCGAATGCACGGAACGGAAAACGCCGGCCGAGCGCGGCGTCCCATCGGGACAGCACGTCGAATCGACGGGCGAACATCTCCGCATAGCGGGCGAGGTCCGAGGGCGGAAGCAGGACCGGGGCCCCTTCCACGCGGGTCGGCCGAAATCGGGAGGCGAACAGTCCCGCAAACTCGGGCACGGAGTAGGCGAACGCGTCGACGCAGAACCGGGAGGCCTCGACCCCCACCGGTCGACCCCATCGCCCGAAGGCGCGCCCCGTCCGGCCCAGCAGGGAGTAGACCCCGGTTTCGAAACCGCACCACCGATTGAAGACCCCCGCGACGAACTGTCCGTCCGCGGCCAGCAGGTCGGCGACCGGCGCCGGGACCGCCGTCAGGTCGGGCTCGCAGTTCAAGGCGCCGTACGTCGAGTAAACCCCCGCGAACGAGGCGCGCCCTTCGGCCGCCACGAACCGTCCCAGTTCTCCCAGACGTCCCTTCGCCACGCGAAGGCGTTCGCCCAGACCGCGGCTGCGCGCCTTGGCCTGGACGGCGTCGAGCATCTTGGCCGAGATGTCGACGGCCAGAATCTCGTGACCGTCTTCGAGCAGCTCTACCGTCTCGGTCCCCGAGCCGCAGCCAACTTCCATCAGCCGACCGGTGCGCGGGAACGTGCGTCGCATGAACGCGAGCGACCGGTCCCGCAGCAGCCGATTGATCCGGTTCCCGAGAATGTGACGGTCGTAGTCGGCCGCGATCGAGTCGAACTCGGCTTCCAACCACTCGAAGTACGGCAGACCGGAGGGCGCCGCACCGCTGCCTCCGAAATCGACCTCTACGATCCGACCGGGCGGGCGGAACCATCGGTCGACCTGTTCGGCTCCATACTTGGTCACGAAGCGGACGAGTACCGCGGCGCGGTCCTCCACGGCGGTGACGAGGCGACAGCTCCCGCTCCGAACTCCGTCGGGCAACTCGAACGTGCCCTGTCCGGCCCGCAGGATCTCCACGGCCCAGCTTCCCGCCCCGTGCTGAGCGACCAACCAGAGCCGCTCTGCATCCGCGACGTAGGCGAGCGGCACGGGACCGCGAGCGCTGCGCACTCGGAGCACGGTCGGTGAGGCGGGTCCCGGCATGTCGACCATCGACCGACGCGCGCGAGCGGATTAAGCCCCGACCCCGTCGTACTGGGGCCGCCGCGGCCGAACCTCCTTAGTAGCCGGCGCCGTTGCTCCGCTCCGGTGGGCCTGTGGACTCAGTGCGAACCGAGCGCAACGGAAGCGTCCTCGCGATCATTCTCGACCGGCCCGACCGGCTCAACGCGCTGGACGTCCCGTCGATGAAGGAGCTTCGCCGCGTCCTGCAGGAGACTTCGGTCGACCGGACGGTCCGTGCCGTACTTCTCACCGGAGCCGGCAAGGCGTTCTGCGCGGGCGGTGACGTCGCGACGATGGAGGAGCATCTTCGGTCGGGGGATCTGCCTCACCTCTTCCACGAATTGACGGGGGAGCAGGAGACCGCGGTGCGAGAGATCCTGCTGATGCGCAAGCCCGTGTTGGCCGCCCTCCCCGGGGTCGCCGCCGGCGGCGGACTCTCGCTCGCCCTGGCGGCGGACTGGCGGATCGCCGCGGACTCGGCGGTGCTGGTACCGGCGTTCCCGTCGCTCGGGGCCGTGCCGGACGGAGGGCTGACCTACTTCCTTCCACACTATCTGGGCATTGGGACCGCTCAGGAGCTGCTGTTCACGAACGCGCGGATCTCGGCGGCGCGGGCCCAGGGCCTTGCGCTCGTCCACGAGGTCGTCCCGGCCGACCAGTTGATGGACCGGGCCTGGACCCGGGCCCGGGAACTGGCGAACGGGCCCACCTTCGCCTACGGATGGATGAAGCGATTGATGGTCTCGGCGTTCAACGCGTCGCTCGAGACCCAGTTGGCGCTCGAGCGGCGCGGGATGGTCGAAGCCGCGGAGCACGCCGAACTGCCCGAGGGGATTCGGGCCTTCCGCGAGAAGCGTCCCCCCCAGTTTCCGGGGCCGAGCGCCTAACCCGAGGACGACCAGGGCCGACGCAGCATCGTCTCCAGCCGCCCTCGGACGGACGGCCACTCGGAAGCCAGGACGCTATAGTACTCCGAGGTCCGATACGTGCCATCAGGAAACCGGTAATGGTCCCGTCGGACGCCCTCCCCTACGGCACCGAGCCGCTCGATCGCACGACGGGATCGTACGTTCCGGGCGTCCGTCTTCAGCTGCACCCGGTGGACCTGCTCGGTGTCGAACGCGTACTGAAACATCAGCCACTTGAGCTCGGTGTTCACGGGGGTCCGCCACACGTCCGGGTGGAGCCACGTGCCCACTTCGACCCAGCGGTTAGGACGGTCGATGTCCAGGAATCGCGCTATCCCCACGACCCGACGGTCGCCGACGAGCTGGACGGTGAACGCCAGCACCTCGCCTTTCTCCTGTAGGGTCAGAAGGTCCTCGACGAGCCCGGCCATGCCTTCCGGCGTGTCCCCATGACGGATCCTCAACAAGGTCCAGATTTCGGGGGCCGCCCCGGCGAGGGTCAGCGCGGGCACGTGCGAGCGGTCGAGCGGCACGAGGCGGACCCGTGGCCCTTCCAGGGTCACGGGCGGATGGAATCGGAGGGGCGGCGCATCGGGACGGCCGAGCGAGGGGGAGGTCGGGTCCGGTTTTCGGGTCGGTGTTAGGGTAGGCCAGGGCTCGGGCGGCTTCCACTCGGCCTCCAGACGACGCGCGAGCCGCGCGCGGGATGCAGGCCATTCGGCCTCCAGGATGCTGAAGTAGACGGACGTCCGGAACCGCCCGGTCGGGAGCCGAACGTCCTCGCGCAGGCGCACCTCGGGGGTTGCACCCAACGCCGCGATCGCCGTCTGGGACCGCACGTTCCGGAGGTCGGTCTGGAACTGCACGCGGTGCAGGTGGGCCTCCTCGAAGGCATACTGGAGCATCAGCAGCTTGGCCTCACTGTTCACGGGCGTGCGCCAGAACCGGCGGTCGATCCACGTGCCTCCGATCTCGACCCCCCGACTCGGTCGGTCGAGACGGAGGAACGACGTCACACCCACCGGTCGGCCGGTCGCCCGCAGTGTGGTCGCGAACGACAGGTCCGGCCCCGTGCGACTCAGTTCCACCCAGCGGCGGAGCCAGGCGAGCCCGGTGGCGAGGTCCGGCCCGGGAGGGTCGCGCAGGAACTCTACGCTGGTCCAGTCCGTCAGGGCGGGGGCCAGCGCCTCCACGTGGCGTTCCTCGAGAGGGACCAGTTCGACGTGCCGTCCGGCCAAGCGGAGTGGGTGGCGGAAGGTGACGTCGAGCACGGGCGTTCCACGTCCCCCGGAAGATAACCCCGACGAGGCGTTCCTCGAGGGGGAATGTGTGTCGCTCCGACACTCGGCCGGTCGGGGTTAAATAGCGAACGGAAGTCTCAGCCCTCACTAGCTGGCCAGCCTGAGGAGGAAACGGTGGAGGCAGGGATCACCACATTCCTGGTCTTCGCGGCGATCGCCGCGGCCTTCGGGGTCGGGTCGATCGTCGCGAACCGGACCCTAGGGGCGAAGGGCCGGCGCTCGTACCTCCAGACGACGACCTACGAGTGCGGCGAGGAGGCGGAAGGCGAGGCCCAGATCGACTTCCCGACGCAGCACTACACCTTCGCGATCGTCTTCGTCGCGGTCGATGTCCTCGGGTTCATCCTGGCGCTCTGGGGGTTGACGTTCCGGGGCGTCAACTCGAGCTGGTACCCCGTCTTCATCGCCGTCGGCTTCACCGCGCTTGCGATCACGGGCATTTACTACGCGCTCAGCGGCGAAAAGAGGTGGGTCATCTGACGCCCGCCACTCCCGTCCCGAAGGTCGCTCCGCCCCCGGCGGAGGGGTATCAACTGATGGGCGACCTCCCGATGGTCGACCAACCCGCCGTCCCGTTCATCGAGATCGAGACGGTCCGGGCGAAAGAGTTCATCCCGGCGGCGAAGGAGGCGTTCACGGCCCTGCTGGCCGAACAGGGTCAGGCCAAGGTCATCCGCCCGACGTTCAACTGGGCGGGCCGCAACTCCCTGTTCCCCCTACACTGGGGTCTCGCGTGCTGCGCGATCGAGTTCGCCGCCGCATTCTCGGCGCGTCACGACGCGGAGCGGTTCGGGATCGTCCCGCGGTCCTCGCCCCGCCAGTGCGACCTGATGATCGTCAACGGGACGGTCACCTGGAAAGTCGCGCACAAGCTGATCACGCTCTACGAACAGATGCCCGAGCCCAAGTGGGTGATCGCGATGGGGAACTGCGCGACCGGCGGCGGGCCGTTCCGGACCGCCTACTCGGTGGTCCCCGGTGTGGACAAACTCGTCCCGGTGGACGTGTACATCGCCGGCTGCCCCCCGCGCCCGGAGGCGATGATCGACGGGATCCTGAAACTCGAGACGCTCATCCGGGAGCGCAAGGAATAGACGGCCGGGCCGTCGGGACGTCAGAGCCGAACGATGCAACCGGACGACGTGGCGCGCGCTCTCTCCACCCGGCTTGGCGATCGGCTCCTCGGCGTCGAGACGTTCGTCGGGACCGCCGGACGGGTCCGCTTCCGCGCGGACGCGGCGCTGGACACGTTCCACTCCGTCCACGACGAGCTGGGATTCCGCCATCTGTCGATGGTCGGCGGGATCGACTGGGTCGACCATCGCGAGGTCTTCTACGTCGTCTGGTCGGACGACGTCCGCCAGTACCTCATTCTCTCCGCCGACCTACCGGCGGACGCGGCCCATATCGAGTCGGCGACGCCGGTGTGGGAAAGTGCGAACTGGCACGAGCGGGAGACCTGGGAGCTCGTGGACATCACGTTCGACCACCACCCGGACCTTCGTCATTTGCTGATGCCGGACGGGTACGTCTTCCACCCGTTGCTCCGCTCGTTCAAACTGCACGAGCCGGAGGAACTGGAGGTGAAGCAGCGCAGTGTCTGAGATGTGGTTGAACATGGGGCCCCAGCACCCCATGACGCACGGCCTCTGGAACCTCCGCGTGAAGATCGACGGGGAGATGATCCTCGACTGCGACCCGGAGATGGGGTACCTGCACCGGGGCATCGAGAAGATCAGCGAGGACCGGCACTACAACGAGGTCATCACGCTCATGGACCGGTGCTGCTACGTCGCCGGTCTCGCCTGGGAGCACCTCTACATTCTCGCGGCCGAGCAGGCGCTGCACGTCACCCCGCCCGAACGGGCGGACTACATCCGGGCGATGTGCGACGAGTTCCAGCGCATCGCCTCGCACCTGATGTGGTACGCGGCCTTCGTCCAGGACCTCGGGCTCATGAGCCCGTTCCTCTACGGCATGCGGGACCGCGACCTGGTCCTCGACCTGTTCCAGAGCTTCACGGGCGCGCGGATGACCTATGAGTACCAGCGCGTGGGCGGCGTCCGCAGCGACCTGCCCGCCGGGTTCACCGACCGGGCGCGGAAGGTGCTGGACTGGCTCGACGAGCGATACGTCGAGTACGACCGGCTCTGCCTGGGCTCCACGATCTTCCGTGAGCGGTGTGACGACCTGGGCAAGTTGACGGCGCGGGACTGCATCGCCACCGGCGTGACGGGCCCGATGCTCCGGTCCGCGGGCCTCAAGCGCGACCTGCGGAAGGACCGACCGTACTCCATCTACAAGCAGCTGGACTTCGACGTCGCGGTCGCGGATGCCGCCGACGTGACCGCGCGCTACCTGGTCCGCATGGAGGAGATGCGACAGAGCTCACGCATGCTCCGTCAGATCCTCGACTGGCTCGACCACCACCCCGGACCCGTCCTCGCGGATCGGCTGCCCCGATGGCTCGGGGCGCCGTATGCGCCGCAAGGTCGCGAGGGATACCTGTTGAAGCGCAACTATCCCAAGGGCCTCGGCTTTTCCTCGGTGGAGGAGCCGCACGGAGAAGCCCAGGCGTACGTCGTGAACGAGGGCGGTGAGCATCCGTACCGCGTCAAGTTCCGCTCCCCGGTCTTCGCCAACATCTCGGCGGCGCGGCACTATCTCGTCGGCTACCACGTCGCCGACATCCCACCCATCATGGGCAGCGTGGACGTCTGTGTCGGGGAGGTCGACCGGTAGCGTTCCATGGGCGGCGCCACCCTCTTCAGTGTCTCGGACACCCTCGCGAGCGTCCTGCTGAACGGCCTCGGCTCGATCTTTCCGCAACCGATCCACGGCTGGCTCACGAACCCCGACCTCATCCTCGGGCTCGCGGTCCTGATCTTCGGCGCCATCCTGCTCGCGGCGAGCATGATCAACACGATCGTGCTCATCTGGTGGGAGCGCAAGCTGCTGGGCCGGTTCATGGACCGGCGCGGAGCCATGCACGTCGGCTACGCCGGCCTTCTCCAGAACTTCGCCGACGGACTCAAGCTGTTCCGGAAGAACACGTTCCGACCAAGGGAGTCGGATTCGCTGGGCTTCTACGCCGGCCCCGTGGCGTACATGGTGACGTCGCTCATCATCTTCGGGATCCTTCCGATCTCCTCGGGCTGGAACTCGGGCGCCCTCCCGCTGAGCCTCCTGCTCGCGCTCGCGATCTTCTCCTTCGCCCCGCTGTTCATCTTCGTCAGCGCCTGGTCGAGCAACAACAAGTACTCCCTCATGGGCGGGATGCGGTCCGCCGCCCAGATGATCGCCTACGAGGTGCCGCTGCTCCTCGCGGTCGTGGCGGTCGTCGTGGTGTCCGGCAGCTTCGACCTTGCGACCATCGTGCAGGAGCAGCAGAACTACTGGTTCTGGGGACCGCTGTTCCTGGCCCTCGTCGTCTTCGTCGCCGGCATGCTCGCCGAGATGGAACGGATCCCGTTCGACCTTCCAGAAGCCGAGGCCGAGCTCGTCGAGGGGTGGAACACGGAGTACGGCGGGATGCTGTTCGCGTTCTTCATGCTCGCCGACTACCTTCGGGCGCTCGTCGGGAGCATCCTGGTCGTCCTGCTCTTCCTGGGAGGCTGGACGATGCCCGGCTGGGTGCCGAGCGCGGCGACGTCGTTCCCGCTCGCCGGCATCGTCTGGTTCATGGTGAAGACCTACGCCGTCTTCGGGCTCTTCGTCTGGATCCGGGCCTCGTTGCCGCGGGTGCGCACGGACCAGCTCCTGCGCATCGGATGGAACCGGATGATCCCGCTCAGTCTCGCCTCCGTCTTCCTCGCGGCGGCGCTCGTCCTCGTGCGCTGCCTGCCCGTCTTCGGATGCCTGCCGTCACCGGGGGTCTAGGTTCACCATGACCGACGAAGCGACCGCGACCGAGAAGCCGTCCGACAACCCGATCCTCTTTGTCGCCAAGCCGATGCTGACCGCCGCCCGTCAGTTCGCTCGGAGCCTGGTGCGACCCTCCACGGTCGTCTACCCGTTCGAGCGGCTCGAGGACCCGGCGTTCCGCAAGGAAGTCGCGGTCGCGCCCGGCAAGCCCATCGGGGTCGGAGCGATCTGGGACAACTATCGGGGCGTTCACGCTCTCAACATCAACACGTGCATCAGCTGCAACCTCTGCGCGTTCTCCTGCCCGGACCTGTGCATCGACATGGTCAACGTCCCCGGCGGGGACCCGAAGCACCCGAAGAAGTGCCCGCAGATCGACTACGGCAAGTGCAGCTACTGCGGCTTCTGCTCGGACGCATGCCCGGAGGGTTGCCTCACGATGACGACCCGCTACGAGCTGTCGACACCGAAGCGGGCCGAGATGATCTACTCGCCGACTCGACTGTTCGAGATCTACCGGACGAAATTACCGATGAACCCGATCCGGCTGGAGCGGCCGGAGAACGAGGACTCGATCCTGCTCGAGCCCCCCCTGTGCATCGGCTGCAACGCCTGCTCCCGCGACTGCCCCACCAACTGCATCACGATGGTGGACGTGACCAAGCCGGAGTTCAAGCCGGGCGAGAAACAACCCCGGCGCATCTGGAAGGAGCCGGTCATCAACGACTCGGACTGCGTCCGGTGCGGCACCTGCATCAGTGTCTGCCCCAAGGAGTGTCTGTTCTGGGGGACGCGCAAGTGAGCCTCGAGGAGCTCGCGTTCCTCGTGCTCGCCGTCGTGGCCGTCGGGACCGGGCTCGCCGCCCTGCTCGTCCGGGAACTCGTCCATACGATCCTCTGGGTCTCGGTATTCTTCGTCGACCTCTCGGCGATCTACTTCCTGCTCGAGGCACCGTTCCTCGGCGTCCTCCAGCTGGGCGTCTACGCCGGCGCGGTGACGGTGCTCCTGCTGTTCGGCATCATGGTCACGCGCAAGCGGATCTTCTCCCGGGACGCGGCGACGGGACTCGGACCGGTCCCCCTCGCGCTTGCGGCGGTGACGTTCATCTTCCTGGTCGCGTCGGTCGGTGAGTTCCCGAGCGCACCCACGACGCTCCAGGTCTACGACCCGTCGGCGCTCTCCGCCCTCCTGTTCGGGACGGACGGGCCCTGGCTCCTCCTGCTCGGGATCATCATGATGAGCGGGGTCGCCGGGGCGATCTACCTCGTCCGGGAGGGTCGCGAGTGACCGGGCTGCCCGTCGCCGACCTGCTCGTCCTCTCCGGCGCACTGCTCGCCGTCGGCATCTTCGGCCTGCTGACCCGGCGCAATTTCATCCTCATCCTGATCGCGGTCGAGGTGGCGATGAACGCGACCATCCTCAACTTCGTGTACTTCGCCGCCTTCGCTCCGACCGCCGCCGGACTCTCCGGCCAGGCGATCGCGGTCGTTCTCATCGGGTTCGCGGCCACCGAGGTCGCCGTCGGTCTGGCGATCGTCCTCGCGCTCAACCGGATCAAGGGAACGATCAATGTCGCGCAGGCCACGGAGCTCCGGGAGTAGGAGGGGACCCGCACGACGTTCTACACCACCCTCGACAGCTGGGCGTTCCTCGTCCCGCTGTTCTCGGTCCTCGCCTTCTCGGTCATCAGTCTGGTCGGGACCCGGCTGAAATCGCTCGAGTGGGGCGGCTGGGTCGCCGTCGGCTTCGCTGGCGCGGCGATGGTCCTGGGCCTCCTGATCGCGGTCGGCGAGATGCTGTCGCCCGGCACCTACGTCAACAGCCAGTTCACCTGGCTCCACCTCGCGGGCTCTCCCGGGACGTTCCCCAACGGCGTCTCGCTCGTGGTCGGCACGCTGGTCGACCCGCTCTCGGCGCTGCTGCTGCTGGTCGTCACGGTCGTCGGGTTCCTGGTGATGCTGTACTCGATCGGGTACATGCACCAGGACCGGGGACTGCCCCGGTACTACGCCGAGCTCTCGCTGTTCCTCGCGGCGATGACCGGCCTGGTCCTCTCCAACAACCTGTTGGAGTTCTTCCTCTTCTGGGAGCTCGTCGGCGTGTGCTCCTACTTCCTGATCGGATTCTACTACGAGAAGCCGAGCGCCGCGAGCGCGGCCAAGGAGGCGTTCCTCGTCACCCGGATCGGTGACGTCCTCTTCCTGCTGGGGATTTTCATCTACTTCTACCACTTCTCAACGGTCGGCCCGTCCGGCGGCTGGGCGGCCAACGGATTCGTCTTCGCGAACGGGACGGCCCCGTACCTGCCGGTCGTCTCCGGCAGCGGTTCCACGCTGCTCACGGTCGCCGGGCTCATGATCCTCGGTGGAGCGGCGGGCAAGAGCGCCCAGTTCCCGCTCCACGTCTGGCTGCCGGACGCGATGGAGGGCCCGACCACCGTCTCGGCGCTCATCCACGCGGCGACGATGGTCGCGGCCGGTGTCTACCTGCTGGCGATCACCAGCGTCTTCATCGGCTTCACGTCGACCGATCAGCTGGCGATCGTCGCCATCGGAGGGTTCACGGCGTTCTTCGCCGCGACCATGGCGGTGGTGCACCCGGACATCAAACGGGTCATCGCCTATTCGACGATCAGCCAGCTCGGCTACATGGTCCTCGCCGTCGGGGCGGGGTTCGCGATGGTGGGACTCTACCACCTGTTCACGCACGCGTTCTTCAAGGCGCTCCTCTTCCTCGCCGCCGGTTCGGTCATCCACGCCATCGGCACGCAGGACCTGTTCAAGATGGGCGGGCTGCGCAAGTCGATGCGGGTCACCTCGGCCGCGTTCCTGATCGGAGGGCTCGCCCTCGCCGGGATCCCGCCGTTCGCGGGATTCTGGAGCAAGGACGACATCCTCGGCGCCGTCTACTCCCAGCTGGGCAGCCACCCGCTCTACTGGCCGTTCTTCCTCCTCGCGTTCGCCGCGGTCTTCCTGACCGCCTACTACATCTTCCGGGCCTGGTTCCTCGCGTTCTCGGGCGACCACACCCGCGACCCGACGCTGCCGCACGCCCACGAGGGCCCGTGGGTGATGCAGGTCCCGCTCGTCATCCTCTCCGCCTTCGCCGTGGTCGCCGGACTGTTCATCTTCCTGCCCAACTTCCAGGCCCTGCTGCTCAACGGCGCGGGGGCGACGGGGATCCCGCCGGTGTACGGCCCCACCGACCTGGCGCTCTCCGGGATCAGTGTCGGTCTCGGCGTCGCCGGGATCGGACTCGCGTACTGGCTGTGGGGTAACGGCCGGGTCTATGCGCTGCCCGAGGACAGCCCCCTCCAGTCCGTTCGGAAGGTCCTCCTCCACCGGTACTACTTCAAGGTCGCCTACGACTGGGTCGGTCTCCGCCTCGTCTACGGCATCTCCCGCGGCGCCGATTTCGTCGACCGGTACGTCATCGACGGGACGGTCCGGGGCCTGGAACGCGTCTTCGGGTCGGTGTCGAACGGTCTGCGGCGCGCCCAGACCGGCGCCGTGTCCGACTACGCGGGGTATGTGATCGCCGGGCTCCTGGGCGTCTTCGTCCTGCTGCTCATCGTCGCGCCGTACCTGCTCAGCAAGATGGGAGGCGGCTAGCGTGTTCCCGGTCCTCTCGCTCGTCCTGGCGACGCTCCTGCTGGGGACGGTCGTCACGTTCGTCGCGGGCCGGTACGCCCGATGGGTGGCGCTCGCCACGTCCATCGTCTTCCTGGCGGAGACCGCGGCCCTCATCTGGCAGTATCCGGGCTGGCCCGGCTACACCTCCGGCGCGGTGCCGGGCTTCGCCTTCCAGGAATCGTACGCCTGGATCCACCTGGGTTGGCTGCAGGTCAACTACACCGTCGGCGTCGACGGGATCTCCCTCGTCCTCATCCTGTTGACCGCGGTCCTTCAGATCGCGACGGTCGTCTACTCGTGGGAGGAGACGCGCCGACCCGGGCCCTGGTTCGGTCTGGTCCTTCTGACCTGCCTGGGGTGCGTCGGAGTCTTCGTCGCCCTGGACATCCTGCTGTTCTTCCTGTTCTGGGAGGCGGTCCTGGTGCCGATGTTCTTCCTCATCGGCTACTGGGGCGGGCCCCGGCGCCGCTACGCCTCGCTGAAGTTCTTCGTCTACACCCACGTCGCCTCCATCGTCATGCTGGTGGGGCTGCTGGGCCTCGTCTTTTACTCGGGTGCGACCAGCTTCGACTACAGCAGCGTCTACCTGGCCGGTCACGGTCTCATGACCGTCACGCAGACGTTCCTGTTCCTCGCCCTCTTCTTCGGGTTCGGGGTCAAATTCCCGGTCGTCCCGTTCCATACCTGGTTGCCCGACGCCCACGTCGAGGCTCCGACGGGCGGCTCGGTCCTCCTGGCGGGCCTTCTCCTCAAGCTCGGGGGCTACGGTCTCATCCGCTGGGCGGTCCTCATCCTGCCGCTCGGATTCCACGAAGCCCAGCCGGTCCTGTTCGTGATCGCGTTCGCCACGATCGCGTGGGGGTCGATCGTCTCGCTCGCGCAACGGGACCTGAAGCGTCTGGTGGCGTTCTCGTCGATCAACCACATGGGGATCGTCCTCCTGGCGATCGCCCTCGGCTCGTCGCTCGGACTGCTCGCCGCGGTCCTGCTGATGTTCGCTCACGGGGTCGTGAGCGCTCTCTTGTTCATGGTCTCGGGCAGCGTGCACCACACCTACGGGACGCGGGACATCCCCTCCCTCGGCGGGATCACGCCGTCCACGCCGGTCCTCGCGACCATGACGATGGTCGGGTCGCTCGCCTCCCTCGGGTTGCCCTGGCTCATCAGCTTCCCGGCCGAGTTCACGGCGCTGCTGGCGACGTGGGACGGGCTCGCCTACTGGGTCCTGCTGCCGCTCGGGATCCTGGTCGTCACGGCGGCGTTCTACATCTGGATGATGCAGCGGATGCTGTTCGGGCCCCCGCGGGGTATCCCCGAGACCGTCCACGACCTGCCCTGGTTCGAGGCGGCGGGGATGGGTCTGCTGGTCGCGCTGACGATCGTGCTCGGCGTCCTGCCGTTCCTGCTCGTGAACCTGATCACGAGTTCGCCGATCGCCGGCTTCCCGGGGCCGTGAGCCATGGACGCGAGCAGCTTCATCGGCCCGTTCGTCCCGGAGCTGCTGCTCCTCGGTGCGGCGCTGCTCATCTTCCTGCTGGACGTCCTCGGTATCCGGCGCAACGAGACGCTCAGTACGGTCGCGGTCGCCGGGACCACGCTGGCCCTGCTCTCCGTGCTCGGCGACCTGGGGTTCGCGCCGCTGTCGGTGTTCGCGACCCTGCCCGCTAACGTCATCGACGCCGCGCCGTCGACCACCGGCCTCTACGCCTTCACCTCGCTGGGCCTCATCTTCCAGGGGATCTTCCTCCTCTCGGCCCTCCTGGTCTCGCTCGCATCGGCCAGCCGACCCTCGGGCGAGAAGGGAGCGCCGATCTTCTACGGCCTCCTCCTGCTGGCGACGGTAGGGATGTTGCTGGTCGCGGTCGCGACCGACCTCATCTTCCTGCTCCTCGCCATCGAGGTGACCAGCATCGCCACCTACCTGCTGGTCGCCTACCACCGGCGCGAGGCCCGCTCCCTCGAGGCGGCGATGAAGTTCTTCATCATCGGGGCGCTGTCGACCGTCCTCTCGTTCTACGGCGCCTCGCTGCTCTTCGGAGCGTACGGGACGACCAACCTGGTCGCCATCGGACACGCGACCGGCGCGGTTGGCTACCCGGTGCTGGTCCTACTCGGCTACGGCTTCCTGGTCGCGGGCCTCGCGTTCAAGGTCACGCTCGTGCCGTTCCACGCCTGGGCGGTCGACGTCTACGACGGCGCACCGAGCGACGTCAGCGCGTTCCTCGCCGGCGTCACGAAGAAGATCGGTCTGTTCGCCTACTTCCTCGTCTTCCTGGGCCCGGTCCTGTACCTGCGGACCGTCGGGGGCAGCTCGCCGTTCGCGGGGGGCCCGATCGACCTCGGCGGGACGCTCACGATCACGCTCGCGGTCCTGGCGGTCGTCACGATGACGGTCGGCAACCTCCTGGCCCTGCTCCAGAAGGAGATGAAGCGGATGCTCGCCTACTCGTCCATCAGCCAGGCCGGCTACATGCTGATCGGCGTGACGATCGGCACGGCCCCGGCCATCACGGGAGCGACGATGCAGATCTTCGCCCACGTGCTCATGAAGGGGGGAGCGTTCCTGGTGGTCGCCGGGGTCGGGGCCCTCGGCGTCGGTCCGCTCATTGACGACTGGAAGGGCCTCGGCACGCGCCGACCGCTCCTCGGCGCCGCCTTCGCGCTCATGCTCCTCTCGCTCGCCGGCGTGCCGCTCACGGTCGGGTTCGTCTCGAAGTTCGTCCTCTTCTCGGCGGCCGTGCAAGCGCAGGGGTACTACATCTGGCTCGCCGTCGCCGGTCTGCTCAACAGCGCGCTCTCCGTCTTCTACTACGCCCGGGTCCTCAAGGTGATGTTCTTTGACACCGCCCCGGCCCCCTCGACGCCGCCGGTGACGGACGCGCTACCGGCCGGGGGGCTGGGGTACGGACGCGCCATCGCCATCGGGTTCATCGCGGTCACGATCGTCGCGGTGGGCGTCTACCCCCAACCGATCCTCGGCGCCATCCAGTCGGCGGCCCAGCACTTCGTCGTCGTCGGGGCGTAGGCGCCGATGGAGCGGTACGACGTCGTGGTCGTCGGGGCCGGCCCCGCCGGGTCGCTGGCCGCCCGTCGCGCCGCCGAGGGAGGTGCCCGGACCCTGCTCGTCGACCACCGGCCCGAGCTCGGTCACCCGGTCCAGTGCGGGGAGTTCGTCCCCGCGCCGGAGGAGCTGGCTGACCTGTTCGACTGCTCGGATCTCATCCGCTCGGCGTTCGACATCCCACCGGCCACAGTCCTTCGGAGCACGGAGTGGATGGCCTGTGTCTCGCCGTACGGTCACCGGTTCCGTTTCCCCCTGCGGGGGGCGACGGTATCGCGACGGGCGTTCGACAAGGCCCTCGCCTACCGCGCGGAGGGCGCGGGCGTGGAACTTCGGTACCCGGTCGGGGTCACCGGCGTCCACGGGGACGAGGTTCGCTTGGCCCACGGGTCGGGCGTCCGCGCGCAGGTCGTCATCGGCGCGGACGGACCGACATCGACGGTGGCTCGGTCCGTGGGCGTCCAGCCGACCCGTACGATGTTCCGGATGATCACCGCCACCGTCGACGCGCCGCTCGGGGACGAGATTGACCTGTTCTTCGGCCGGGACGCCCCCGGGGGGTACGGTTGGGCGTTCCCTCGGGCACACGACGTCAACGTCGGCTTGGGGGTGCCGGATGTCCCACCGGGCACCACGCTCCCCCGTCTGCTCGAACGGCTCGCCCGGCGGTATGGCTGGGGACCGCCCCGCGACCCGACCCGCTGGTGGGTACCGGTCGGGCCGCCCCCCGACTCCCTCGTCCGCGACCGAGTCCTCCTCTGCGGGGACGCCGCCAACCTGGTCATGGCGACCAACGGGGGCGGCATCCCGACGGCGATGCTGAGCGGCTGGCTCGCCGGCCAAGCGGCCGCCGACCACGTCCGGTCCGGGACGGCGCTGACGGCCTACGACGAGGCCTGGCGGACGTCGCTGTTCGCGCCGCTCGACCGAGCCGCCCGTATCTGGCGCTGGGGGGACCGTTTCGCCCGGTACGACCCCCTCCTGGCGCTGGGCATGCGCTATATCGGGAGCGCCGGTCTCGACGCCATGATGCGGCTGCGCTGGCCGGCCCGGCTGGGGAGGGGTTCGTGACGACCCCCGCGTCGGTCCCGGAGTCGGTCGACCCGTCCCTGGAAGCGATCGTCTCGACGACGTTCGGGGCCGAGGCCGCGACCCAGTTCGCCGAGCTGCTGCCGGTGCTCGTCCGCGACATGGCGGACATCGACTGGCGCGTCGCCGAGGTCCTCGGCTCCACCTACGCGCAGTTGACCGAGGCCGCGCGCTACGCCTGCGCGACCGGTGGCAAGCGCGTCCGTCCGCTCCTCATGGCCGCGGCCTACCGGTCGCTCGGGGCCAGCAGCACGCAGGCGATCCAGTCGCTGGCCGCCGCCTTCCAGCTGATCCACACCGCGACGCTCGTCCACGACGACGTCATCGACCACGCGGAGACGCGACGCGGCCGCCCGTCGATGCCCCGGGCGTTCGGCGTGCCCTTGGCGATCGTCTCGGGCGACTACCTGTTCGTTCGCGCGTTCGAGCTCGCCTCGGAGTACCCCCGCTCGATCATCATGCGGTGCGGCGAAGCCTGTGCGGACCTGGTCGAGGGCGAGGTCCTCCAGGAATCGTCCCGGTTCGACCTCTCGTCGGGACGCGACCACTACCTGCGGATCATCGAGCGGAAGACGGCCGCCATCATCGCCGCGGCCCTCGCCTCGGTCGGTGAGATCGCGGGGACGACGCCGGCCTATGTCGAGGCGATGCAGGGGTACGGACGGGCGCTCGGCATCGCCTTCCAGATGCGCGACGACCTGCTCGACGTGGTCGGAGACCCGGACCTGCTCGGCAAGCCGCTCTACTCCGACCTGCGGGAGGGGAACCCTACCCTCGTCTCGCTCGAAACCTACGCCCGGCTCGACCCGCATCACCAGGCCGAATTCGAGCGGCTGTTCCAATTGCGCCGGAAGCGGACGAAGCATCTGCTCCGACTGCGGGAGCTCACGTTGATGACCGACGCGCCGGCGACGGTCGCCCGCGACGCCTCCGACTGGGCCGACCGGGCCGTCCGCCACCTGGAGCCGGTACCCGCGGGACCGTACCGGACCCTGCTGGAGCGGCTGGCGCATGGGGCCGCGGAACGCCGGTTCTAGTGCGCGCCCGCTGCATCGAAAGCTACAAGCCATCGGGCCGGAGTTCACGGGAGGCGGAGACCCATGGGCGGTTCGCCGGCGTCGGACGCAAACGCCACGTCGGTGACGTTCGACCGGCTGCCCCCGTCCTGGGCGCCGACGACGGCCGTCCCCCGCCTTCCCATCGGCGTGGCGGTCGTCTCGGTCCTCATCGCTCTGGCCGGCCTCATCATGGTCCTGGGCGGTCTCCTGTTCCTCCTCGGCGAGGTCGGGAGCACCGTCATCCCCTCGGCGCTCGACCTGTTCCCGTCCATCGACCTGCTGGGGGCGGCGATCCTGGTCGTCCTCGGCGTCGCGCTCCTGATCATCGCGACGTCGCTCTGGCGTCAGGAGACTTGGGCGCTCTGGACGACGCTCCTCATCGTCTTCGGCACGACGGTCTACCTGTTCTTCACCGGGTCGATCACGGTGCTGTTCGTCCTGCTGGTCGTGCTGTTCGTGTACCTGCTCTCGGTCCGCCGGTACTTCTATTGACGCACGTCCTGCTGGGCGAGCTGGCGCCGGTGCCGGCCCAGCCCGACGCGAACCTGGACCGGTTGGACGCGGTGCTGGCGGCGCATCGGTCCGAGCTGGCCGTCTTCCCGGAACTGTTCCTGTCCGGCTACCGGGTGGGGGACCGGTTCCACCATCTGGCGCTCACGCCCGGCAATGCCCGGTGGGACCGTCTCCTCACCCTCGCGAAGGAGCATCGAACGTCGCTCGTGGTCGGCGCGCCGACCCGGTCGTCCGAGCGCCGGGGGGAGCTCCAGAACGTCGTCCTCCTGGTGCGCCCCGACGGGACGGTCGGGATCCAGGTCAAGCGGTACCTTCCGACGTTCGGGCCGTTCGAGGAGGGCGTCCCGTTCACGCCGTCCGACACGAGCCGGGCCCTGCCGTGGGGGGCACAGTCGGTCGGACTGGCGATCTGCTACGACACGTTCTTTCCCGAGGTGTTCCGCGCGCTCGCCCTGGACGGCGCGGAACTCCTGGTCGTGGTCTCGGCGTCCCCGGTGACCAGCGGGGCGCTGTTCGCCAAGCTCCTCCCCGCGCGGGCGGTCGAGAACGGCGTGCCCGTCGTCTACGTGAACCGCGTCGGGGTCGAGGACGGCATCGTCTTCGGGGGCGGGAGCGGCGCGTGGGATGCCCGCGGTGAGCCGATCGCGGCGACTCCGCTGACCCTCCCGGGTCTGCGCGCGGACGAGCGGCTCCTTTCGGTGGATGTGGACTTCTCGGAGGCCGCGCGCTGGCGTCCGTTCCGCCCGGTCCTGCGGGACGTCGCGACCCGGCCCGGCTCGACGGCGGAGCACCTTTCCGCTCTAACACGGGACTTATAGCGGTCGGAGCGGGCTGGCCCTCGCCGATGGCCCCGCCCCCGACGATCGCGCAGCAGCTCGCGTCCAAGCAACGGGAGATCTCGGTCGCGGAGTTTTTCGAGCGGAACCGGCAGATCCTCGGGTTCGACAACCCGCAGCGGTCGCTGCTCACGACCGTCAAGGAAGCCGCGGACAACGGGCTCGATGCCTGCGAGGAGGCGGGGATCCTACCCGAGATCCTGGTCGAGATCGCCAAGGAGGGGGACGACCGCGTCCGGGTCGCCGTCACGGACAACGGACCCGGTATTCTCCGCAAGGAGATCCCGAACGTCTTCGCCCGGCTGCTCTACGGTTCCCGGTTCCACTCCAACCGGCAGGCCCGGGGACAGCAAGGGATCGGCATCAGCGCCGCGGTACTGTACGCCAACCTGACGACGGCCCGGCCCGCGAAGATCACCTCGAAGGTCGAGGAAGAAGAGGCGGCGCACGTCCTCGAACTGTTCATCGATACCCAGAAGAACCAGCCCCGGGTCGCGACCGAGGACGTGGTCCTCTGGGACCGACCCCACGGGACCCGGATCGAGCTCGTGTTGAAGGCCCGGTACATCCGGGGCCGTCAATCGCCCTACGAATACCTCCGGGGCACGGCGATCGTCAACCCGCATGCGCGGATCGTCCTCGTCGAACCGGACGGGACCCGCGTCACGTTCGAACGCGCGACCGAGGAGCGGCCCCCGATCGCGAAGGAGACGCTCCCGCACCCGTACGGACTCGAACTCGGCGAGCTCGGCTACCATCTCAAGGCGACGAAGAAACCGACCTGCACCGAGTTCCTGACCAAGGACCTGCAGGGGGTTTCGTCCCGGGCCGCCAAGGAGGTCCTCGCCGCCGCCGGCCTCAAGGCGTCCACCGCGCCCGGCTCCGTCCAGGGCGAAGACCAGGAGCGGTTGCTGACCGCCCTCCGCGCGGCGTCGCTCGTCGCCCCGTCCGCCGAGGGACTCTCGCCCATCGGCGCGATGCTCATCAAACGCGGGCTCAAGAACGTCCTCGGCGACGTCCGGCCCGACTTCTTCGCTCCGCCCGTGAGCCGCCCGCCCAAGGTGCGGGGCGGCTACCCGTTCATGGTCGAGGTCGGGTTGGTCTACGGCGGTGGCCTGCCGGCCGATCAGCCCGTCCAGATCCTGCGCTTCGCCAACCGAGTGCCCCTCCTGTTCCAGCAGGGAGCGTGCGCCATCACGAACGCGATCTCCAACCTGGACTGGCGGCGTTACGGCCTGGACCAGAAGGGAGGTTCGGGGCTGCCGGCCGGGCCCGCCCTCATCCTCGTCCACGTCGCGTCCACCAAGATCCCGTTCACCAGCGAAGCGAAGGAGGCGATCGCCGAGGACCCCGAGGTCGACCGGGAGTTGACCCTCGCGCTCCAGGTGGCCGCCCGGCACCTGCGGACCCATCTGTCGCGTCGCAACCGGCGCGATCTGGCGAGCGAAAAGTTCGCGATCATCCTCAAGATCCTGCCCAAGCTCGCCGAGAAGACGAGCGGGCTGGTCGGCAAACCGCCGCCCGACTTGACGCCGGTCATCACCCGGATCATGGATGTCGTCAACATCGAGTCGGGGGTCACGTCCGCCGCGGACGGCGTCCACGTCCCCGTGGACATCACCAACTACACGCCCCGAGCTCGCGTCCTGGAGCTGTTCGTCGAGTTGCCCCCGGAAGCGCTCGGAGGGGCGACGTTCGCTCCGGCCCCGGACGGGACGGACCCTCACCTCGGGCGCGCGTGGTGGACGCTCCCGAAGCTGACGCCGAGCGGGAAGACCCACCTGGAGCTCACGTTCCCTCCCAAGACGGACGTGGAGTCCAACGACCTCGACTGGTACGTCGCGGGGATCGACGAAGCTCACCTGCTGGGGGCCGACCCGCTCCCCGGGGACTGGGACGTCCGCCTGCCCCGGACGATCGTGGAGGCGGCCGAAGCGGCCGCCGCCGAGGGGGCCGCGAACGGCGGAGGCGAGGAGGAGGTGGATTACGATGCCGCGGAGTCGGGCGAAAGCAGCGCCGAAGACGACTGAGGAGGACGAACCGAAGATCCGGGCGGATGCGCTCACGCCCACCCTGGACCTGGCCCGTCAGATCTACGAGCAGCTGGACCACGGCGAGATCCCCCGGATGCGGCTTCCGCTCCGGACGAAGCAGAACCTCGCGTTCCAGGCCCGGGAGGGGGTCTGGAAGCTGGGCCGCCAGATGGGCACCCGCAGCGCCCGGAAGCTGGACGGGGCGCTGATGCTGCTCCGGACGTTCTACCTCGTGGATTTCATCAACGAGATGGCTCGCGACAAGAAGACCTCGACGCTGCGGGAACTCTACTACATCAGCGAAGCCTGGCAGGAGGCGAAGTTCCACAGCGAGGACGAGTCCAACCTCCTCATCGAGGACCTGGAGGTCCTCTGCGAGCGCCTTCGCGAGGACTTTCGGCTCCATCCCGAGGAGAACGGCGCCTCCGTCATCGGCGACCTCACGCTCAAGGAGCGGAACCGCAAGGGCATCGTGAAGACGATCAACTGCCGGGACGACGTCGGGGACGGTGGCTACTCGCTGCCGTTCAACGTCGAGAAGGAGAAGATCCAGCTCGTCAAGACCAGCGCGAAGTTCGTCATCGCCATCGAATGCGGTGGCATGGTCGACCGGCTCGCCGAGAACGGGTTCGACGAGCAGTACGACGCGATCCTCATCCACCTGAAGGGCCAGCCGGCCCGCTCGACCCGTCGGTTCCTGCGACGCGTCACGGAGGAGCTCAAGCTGCCCGTGGTCGTCTTCACGGACGGCGACCCCTGGTCGTTCCGCATCTACGCGAGCGTCGCCTACGGAGCGATCAAGACGGCCCACATCTCCTCGTATCTGGCGACCCCCGCCGCCGAGTTCCTCGGCGTCACCGCCTCCGACATCGAGAACTACGACCTGCCCTCGGACCACTTGTCCGACCAGGACGTCCGGGCGCTCCAGGCCGAGCTCACCGACCCCCGGTTCGGCACGCCCGAATGGCGGGCCGAGATCGAGCTGATGCTCAAGAACGGCAAGAAGGCCGAGCAGCAGTCGCTCGCGAAGTACGGACTCAACTACGTGACGGAGCACTACCTGCCGGAAAAGCTCACCGAGATGGGCGTGCTCTAGGACGCCGCGTCAGCGAAGGCGAGGCCCGTCCGCCGCTCGATATCCTGGATGGCGGCCCGGGCCGCTTTCCGGTCTCCCGTCGGGACGTGACCGGACGGGTCGGCGTCGATCTGGGCGGCGAACGCCCGGAGATGGTCGAACACCCGGTCGGTGGCGAGGTCCGCGGCCAGGTCCCGACGGACGGCGGCGGCCACCTCGACGGCGCGCAGCGCCCCGATGTGGCCCCCGACGCCCGGCCGGAGCCAGAACCGCACCGTGCGACGGATGCGGCGCCACTCGGCGGCGGCCCGATGCAACCCGGTCGAGCTCCAGTCGAACCGCTCCGTCGTGGGCGCGGAGAGCAGGTACCAGCGCAGGGCGTCCGGACCGACCTCGCGGAGCGCCGTCCGCAACGGAACGAGGTTCCCTCGGGACTTCGACATCTTGGACCCGGCCCACAGGACGAGGGCGGGATGTACGAACAGGCGGGCGAACGGTTTACGGTCGAGGGCGAGCGCGACCTCGTTCTCCGCGTAGTGGTGCGGGAAGATGAGATCCCGACCGCCTCCGTGGACGTCGACCGGCATGCCGATGAGCTGGTGGGCCATCGCGTAGCACTCCAGGTGCCAGCCCGGGGTGCCCCGGCCCCACGGTCCTTCCCAGGAGGGGCGGGGCGGCTCCTGCAATTTCCAGACCAGGAACTCGCCCGCGGACTGCTCGTCGACCGGGAACGGATGCCCCGGCTCGTCGACCGCGTGGGCTGCCAGTTCGGCGCCGGTGGGGAAGTTCACGCCCGCCGGTCGTCGGGGCGGTGTGTAGAGCCACTCGTCCCCCTGGCGATGCACCCTACCGGTCCGGGCAAGTTTGCGGGCAACTTCCGTCATCTGCGGGACGTAGTCGGAGGCCCGGGGGCGGAAGCGCGGAGAGAGGATCCGTAACGTCCGCAGGTCCCGGAGGAAGCTCGCCTCCTCCCGCATCGCGAGCGTGCGCCATGTCAGGCCGAGCTCCGCGGCTCGGGCATCGATCTTGTCCTCGAAGTTGGTGACGTTCATCACGTGGAGGACGGGCACGCCCTCCGCCTCGAGCTGCCGTCGGATGAGGTCGAAGACGAGGTAGGTCCGGGCGTGGCCCACGTGCGCCCCGTCGTAAACGGTCGGGCCGCAGACGTAGAGACCGACCGGCCGCGCGGGACGGTGCGTCACGGGTCGCACGCGACCCGAGAGAGTGTCCCGGAGGAGCAGCTCCATCCCGGCTCCGTGGCGCCGCCGAAGGGCATTAGCTCTTTGCCGACCGGCGGTCGTCGCGCGAACGCACAACGCTCAAGTGGGCCTCGGCGTCTCCTCCCGCGAAACCGGATGGAGATCGTCTACCTCCTGGTGGTCACCGAGGTCGGCAAGCTGGACGAGGTGGCCCGTCGCCTGCGGGGCATCCCCGAGGTCGCCGAGGTCCAGGCCGTGACCGGCCCGTTCGACCTGATCGTCAAGGTCGAGGCACCGCACATCAACGCCGCCCTCGACACCGTCGTCCACAAGATCCGCCGGGTTCCGGGCATCAAGTCGACCGAGACCCTCGTCACCGTCGCCACGAGTTAGCTGAGGGACCCTCCATTCGACGGCTCGGGCCCGGGCGACTGCGCCGGAAACGCCCGGGCCCCGAGCCGGTCTAAAATAGCGAACCTTCCGTGGGGGGCCCGATGGTCGAAGTCGGACAGGTCGCCCCGGATTTCGTCGCACCGGACCAGGACGCCCAGCCGTTCCAGCTCTCCTCGCTGCGGGGCCACCCGGTCGTGCTCTACTTCTACCCGGCGGCCGACACGCCCGGCTGCACGATCGAGGCCAAGGGATTCCAGAACTACCTGGGCGAATTTGCCGCCCAGCACGTGAGCGTGGTCGGGGTGAGCACCGACGACTGCCCTGCGCAGAAGGCGTTCGCCAACAAGTACGGGTTGCGGTTCCCGCTGATCGCGGACGCGAAGAAGGAGGTCGCCACGAAGTACGGCGTCCTCAAGCCCGGGGGCACCGCCCGCCGGGTCACGTTCATGCTGGACGCGGCCGGCAAGGTGCTCGAGATCGTAGACGGGGCCCCGGCCGACACGCACGTGGCCAAGGCCCGCGAGCGATTCCTCACGTCGTAGGCTGGGACGTCGCCTCGCTCGGGGCGACCGGAGGCTCCGCCGTCGTCGGGCTCGTGCCCTTTCGGCCCGAGAGGCTCCAGGCGCGGTCCCCGAGCAGCTGGAGCACCGCGGGAACCAGGTACGTACGGACCACCATCGCGTCCAGGATGACCGCCACCGCGACCGAGAACCCGATCGCCCGGATCAGCGTGAACTCACCGACCGCCAGCGCGGCGAACGCACTGGCCAGGATGATCGCGGCCGCCGTGATGATGCCACCCGTCCGGCCGACCGAGGTCACGACCGCTTCGGAGGACGGGCGCCCCCGGAGCCGCTCCTCTCGCACCCGGCTCAGCACGAAAATGTTGTAGTCGATGCCCAAGCCGAGGACGAGCATGAACAGGATCGTACGCACGTAGAAGAAGAGCGGGAAGCCCAGGAGCTGGTCGAATACGAGGTAGGTGACGGCCCACGCCCAGCTGATCGACAGCCCGATCGTCGCCACCGCCATGAGGGCGATGATCCACGACCGCAGCACCGCGATCAGGACGACCAGCAACCCCACCGTCACGGCCACGATGAGGATGAGCGTGGCCTGCGCCGTCTCGGAGGCGAGGTCGCCGATCGTGGGAGCCCCCCCACCGTAGGCGATCTGGGTCACTTCGGGGTGGCTCTCCGTGAAGGCAGCGTACGAGGACCGGACCGCGTCGACCGCGTTCACCGCCTGCTGCGAGAGCCCCGTGGCGGTCGGGTAGAACGTCAGCAACACCGTGCGCCCGTCCGTCCCGACGTACCCGCTCAACGTGCCGAGCAGATTCTTCTGCGGCGCCAGGGGCTGGCTGGAGAGGTTGAGCCACGTCCCGAGCGGGGCTCCGTACGGTCCGACCGGCGAGAGGACGGAGGCGATCCCGCTCGTATTCTCCGCCCGCGCCGTGAACGCCGCCAGGTCGACGAATTCCTGCGCATTCGTCTGGTTGCCGACGACGAGCGGCGCGCTGAACGTGACCAACGCGAACGAGGGGGTCGCGAACCCGTTGCCGTAGGCGTGGTAGAGCGTCTGGAGCCCGTCGGTCGCCGGGTGGCCGGACGGCAGTTGGCCGTAGAAGTCGTAGGCGAGCGGGACATTGAGCGCGATGTAGACGAGCGGGATGCTCACGAGCAGGAGCACGGCGACCAGGACCACCGGGCGCCGCTGCGAGAGCCGGCCGGCCCGGTAGAAGTACGTCTGCTCGCGGCGCGTCGCCTCCTCGGTCCGCCGGGCCAGGCGCTCGAACCGGGCCCCCGAGTACGGCCAGAAGATCCGGCGCCCCAGCAGCTTCAGGAACGCCGGGACGAGCGTGAGCGACATCAGGATGGTGAGGAGGATGGCCACCGAGAGCACCGACCCCCAGTTCTCGAGTAAGGTGATCCCGCTGAACGTGAGGGCGAGCGTTGCGATGATGGCGGTCGAGCCGCTGGTCGCGACCGACTGTCCGGCCCACGCCACGGAGTGGACGATCGCCTCGTCCGGACCCGCACCGTGGACCAGCTCCTCCCGGTACCGGGCCACCAGGAAAATCGAGTAGTCAGTTCCCACGCCCAGGACGAACACTTCCTCGAGCGTGAGGGACGTCGTGTCCACGGCTCCGAAGACCTTCCCGATCACGATGGTCGCTCCGAGGGCGAGGACCAGCGCGATCCCGAGGCCGGCGAAGGTGACGGACGGCGTCACCGGGGACCGGAAGTAGAGCATGGCGATCACCAGCAGCAGGCCGACCGTCAGCGGGAGGACGAGCGCCAGTGTCTCGCTCACCGCCTGATTCGTGAACAGGTCCAACGGGCCGGCGCCGGTCTGGACGTAGGAGATCGAACGGGACGGGTCGGACGAGGTCAGGACCGCTTGGACCGTGGTGTCGATCTTTCCGTAGTCAGCGTAGACCGGTTGTCCGCCGCTCCCGTTGGTGTAGTCGTCGGCCACGGTGAACGCCACGCTGATGAGCGACGCGGTCCCCGCCGCGTTCACGAACTGGGCGAGGATCGCGCGCGGAACGGGCAGGGGCTCGGTCCACAACGTCGCGTTCGCCACGGTAGCGTTGGCCCACGCCTCCGCGGTTGCGCTGGTCGTCCGTCCGCCCGGGAACGCGGTCCAGACCGTGTCCACCCAGGTCGCCGGAAACCCGACCTGCACGGCGAGCAACCCGGAGGCGGTCGTCCGCACGCTCGACCACGCCGTGAAGTTCTGAAGGCCGAGCGAGCCCAGGACCGCGCTCGCGACCCCGGCCGACTCGGGCGTCGGGAAGAGGGTTGGCACCAGGGTGGCGACCGGTCCGCGAACGACCGACTGGGCGCACGCGACGACCTGGGCGGGGGCGGCGGCGCAGTCCGCGCTGCCGTTGAACCCGTCGGTCGAACCACCCGCGCCGGTGTAGAACGCGGTGAGGACCGCCTCGGCGGTCGCGTTGCCGCCGAGCGAGGCCAGCGTCGCCTCGTACGCCGGGTAGTTCCAGTGCGCCGGAGGTTGGCTCGTATTCTGGATGAGCTGCTCCCAGGTGGCCACGAAGGCCGCCGGAGTACCCCAGAGGAGGGACGCGGTGCCGTTCACTCCCGCCGTCAGGCTGTCGGGGCCGGAGCTCGCGCCCCGAATCGCGCCCCCGGCGAGCTCCACCTGACCGGCCAGGTAGCCGGCGTAGGCGGTGTACACGCTGCTGTAGCCGGCCACATTCTGGAGCGACCGGTCGGCGGCCAGCGCGGCCGTCACGTTGAGCAGGGCTCCCTGCGCGCTCCGGTCCGTGAGGTTCGGTCCCGTGAACAACAGGATGCTGGAGGAGCCCCCGGTCTCGTTGGGGAACAGTCGGGCGAACTCGTCGTTCGCGAGTGCGCTCGGGGACGACGCCGAGGCGTTCTGGCTGGTGTTGGTCGTCACCGAGCCGAGGAGCGGGAGGAACGGGACCACGACGACGAGCAGGGCGACCCAGAAGATCACCGGGTACCACGGGTGCTTGATGATCCCGCGGGCCAGCCCGGCGAACAGGCGGAACCCGAGCGTTGCATCGTGCCGCGGCGGTTCCCCCACGGGCGCCCCCGGGAGACTGCCGAAGATAACCCTACCGGGGCGCCGGAGTTTCCGTGGCTCCGGTCGCGGCGGCGCCCTTCCACCGGGGCGGGTACCGGGCCGGGTCCGCGAACACCCGCGTCTCGGCCACGACCCAGCCTTCCTTCACGGTGCCGAACGCCCGGGATTCCTCGCGCGCGACCCCGGTCGCGACCAGGGCCCCGGTCCGCGTGACCAGCACGACGTGGGCGCCGCGCGCGAACGGCCGAGGGATCGCGAGGACGCCCCCACGCGCCAGGCCGGCCCCGTGGGCGACCGCACTGGCCGCGCCGTCCTTGACCACGACCTGCGGGAACTCCCTCCACACTTCCTCGATCGGGTGGAGGTAGCGGAGCAGGGCCTCGGGCCGGCCCTCGCGCCGCTCCGCGTCGGCGTCCGCGAGCGTCGCCAACGTCACGGCGAGTCCCTCGTCGAACGGACCGTTCGCCACCCGACGCAGCTCCTCCATGTGGCCGCCGCCGCCGAGGGCTTCGCCGACGTCGACGGCGAGCGTCCGCACGTACGTGCCCGAGTCCGCGACGATATCCAGCAGGAGGCGCGGACCGTCCACCTCCAGCAGGGTCAGCCGATGGATGGTGCGGACGCGGCGTTCCCGTCGAACGGCGGAGCGAACCGGGGGCGTCTGGTAGACCGGTCCCTGGAATTCGGCGATCACCCGCTCCAGTTCCCGGCGAGGCACCGTGCTGTGGAGCCGGATCACCGCGACGTAGCGTTTGGGGAATTCGAGGACCAGCGGGAGGAGCTTGAGCGCCGGCCCGACCCCGACCCAGAGGAGGCCCGAGACGTTGGGGTCGAGCGTCCCCGCGTGACCCGCCGTCGTGACCCCGAGCAGGTCCCGGGCCCATGCCGTCACCTGGTGCGAGGACGGGCCGCGGGGTTTGTCGAGCAGCAGGAACGCACCGGCCTTGAGGCGCTCGGCGACGGGGTCGGACGGGGGACCGCTCACGGGGAGACTCCACCATCCTGGGCCCGCAGGAATTCAACGATCCGGCCCGCGACCCGGTCCGGGGGCAGCTGGGTCGAGTCGACCGTCAGGTCGGCGGGCTCGTGGTCGACATCGATCCCATAGAGGGACCGGTAGCGCCGGCGCTCGCCCTCGACCCGGGAGCGCATCCGGGCGAGCGCTTCGGCGACCGACTGGTGGTCCCGGCCGGCGACCCGCTCGGCCCGCACGGTCTCGTCCGCCACGACCAGGACCGCGTAGACCGGGGTGCCGTGACGCCGGCAGAGCGCTCCCTGCACCCGTCCGTCCAGCACGATGCCCGGACGGGCGAGTCCCTGCATCCGTTCGTCCAGGGTCCGGTCGACCTCCGGATGGGCCTCGGCGTAGCCGCCGAATGCCTCGACATCCATCCCCCGCGCCGCGGCCTCCTCCCGGAACACCTGGCCCGCGCTCACGAACGTGAGCCCGAGGGCCTCGGCGACGCGACGTCCGGCGGTCGACTTACCGCTCCCGGGCGGTCCGCCGAGCGCGACGACCCGCCCGATCACGCCGGGCTCAGGGCCGCCGGAGGCGTCGGAGGCGGCCGGACCGGCACCAGGTTCCGCTCGCGCGCGAAGCGGCGCAGCCAGTAGTCCTTCAGCACGCGGCGGAACGCCATCGACGCCGGCACCGTGTACAGGCTGAAGATCAGGAACCAGAGCGGGAAGTAGCCGAAGACATGGTAGGAGTAGATGTTGATGATCGAACCGCCGAGGCTGACCGTCTGCTGGGTCACGGTCGCGGCGGCGATGACGAGCCCGACCCAGGTGTAGATCAGGATGAGCATGAAGTAGGTGATGGCCATCCCCTTGAACTGCGCGATCGTCACCTCGCTGGAGAGGCGCGTGATCCGCTCTTGGAACGGCTTCAACGCCGCGATCCGGTCCTTCTTGCCGGACTTGATGGCAGCCATCTGCGCCTTGCGGAACGCGGCGTTCCACTTCTGCACACGCGCCGCCTTCGTCCAATCGGTCGTGTAGTTGTAGGCGAGCGCCGTGATCGCCATCTCCACCGCGCCGGCGAGGGCCATGGTTGCGAGGATGTGGTCGGAACCGAACCCGATGGCGTAGTAGAGCGGACCGGGCGTCGCGGGACTCGTCCCGAGGCCGCCCGCCAGCGAGTTCCGGAACCCGGTGTCGATGAGCATCCAGAGCCCGAGGAACCCCAGGAAGATGATCACCGTCGTCGACCACTTGATGCCCCCGGAGGCGGGACGGCGCGGGGGCGGAGCGGCCGCCTCGTCCGGCGTCGTGTCGGTCGCCGCGCTGGGCAGCGGCGGACCGGACGGATTCGCCTCCTCCGCCGTGGGTTCGACGACGACCTCCGTCGTGGGGGTCAACGGGGCGTCGTCGCTCAGCATCCTACGACTCGCCTCCCAGGAAGCGACGGAGCAGCGGGTTCATCTCCATCAACTGCTCGCGGCCCATCGCCTCGTAGAGATTGATGATGATACCGACCATCAGCAGCACCCCGGTCCCGCTGGCATTGCCGAGGGTACCGATAAGGTCCGCCCCGGCGGCGAGGGCGCCCACGGCGGCGCCCGAGATGACGGTGATGACCGGGATGTACCGCTCGAGCACGCGACGGAGGACCCGGGGTTCTCTACGGAACCCGGGGATCTGCATTCCCGACGCTTCGATCTGTCGGGCGACCGCCTCGGGACCCATGTTGGTCGTCTGGATCCAAAACTTGGCGAACAGGATCGACCCGCAGACCATCGCGGTGAAGTAGACGGCGACGTGGACGAGGCCTTGCCACCATGCGTGCCCGTAGAGGAACCCGCCGTACGTCTGGTAGTTGAGGATGGGGAGCAGCCACGACTCGAGGCCGTTCACCGTGGACAGGTAGTACGCACCTCCGGTGAGCGGTTGGGTTTGACTCACCCCTAACAAACTCGCTTGGGCCGCGGTCGGGTATGACCCGACCCACCACTGATGGCCCAGCACCGGGAAATGCATGAGGGTCGAATTCGACCAGAGGAGGATCGTGAAGAGCGACACGTTGGCGAGCAGCGCGCTCATCAGGATGACCGGGATGTTGGACGCGTAGATGAGACGCAGCGGGTAGCGTCCCCGGGCGCCGCGGGCCTCGGCGTGCGAGAGCGGCAGCTCGATCCGCGTCGATTCGGTCCAGGCGACGAGGAAGAAGATCGCCGCGGTGCCGATGAGCGCGACGATCGGATTCGGCTGACGTAACAGGACCTGTTCCCACCCCCCGCTCGCCATCTGGCTCGCGCTGTAATTGGTGAAGAACCAGAGCGCCTTGGGGATGGCGCCGCTCGGCGGATTGCTCGCGCTCACCGCCGCCGCCGGATTTTGCGGGACCCAGTTGAGCGTCCCCTGCACGATCTGCTGCGAGACGCCCGCGGCGATGAATAGCGAGATCCCGCTGCCGATCCCCCACTTCGAGACGACCTCGTCCATCAGGAAGACGAGGTAACTGCCGAACACGAGCTGCGCGACGATGATCGTGTTCGCGAGCAGGAGACCGTTACCGGGGGAGGCGTTGCCCAGGCTCGTGACGATGCCCGCCGAGGGGGTCAGGTACCCGTAGACCTGCGGGACCGCCTCGATGAAGATCATCGCGATGACGAGGACCTTCTGCGTGCCCTGGTAGGTCCCCTTGTCCTCGTCGTTGGTCAGGTCCAGGTTGATGATCTTCGCACCCGTGAACAGTTGCATGATGATCGACCCGGTGACGATCGGGCCGATGCCCAGGTGCATGAGCGTGCCTTGCGCGCCCGCGAGGATCGCGCGGTAGCTGGCGAACAGGTCGATGACGGTCGCCTGGTCGACGCCGAAGAGGTAGATGTTCGTCAGCAGGAAGTACATCAGCAGGACGGAGACCGTCCAGAACAGCTTCGTCCGGAAATGCACGTGGCCTTTCGGCTGCGTGACGGCCGGCATCCGGGTTGTGAGCGGCTTCAGTCCGTAGAGCTTGGAACCGGGACCGGTGTAGGAGAGTCCCAGGTAGAGGACCCCCATCACGACGACGATGACGGCGCTCACCAGGCCGAACGCGATGAGCGTCGGCTGCTCCCAGTACCAGATGATGGCGAGCAGGATGGCGCCGAGCACCGCGAGCGGGATCGCCCAACGCGGGTCGCGGGGCGTCTCATCGTCCGCCATGAAGCCGCGTTCCACCCGGAGCCCGATTAATATAGTCTACGGGAGCCGCGCGGGACGGCCGCGGCGGCCCGCGCTACCGGTCCCCCGCCCCCGTCGCCGGGGGCTCCGTGAGCAGCGTGACCTTGTCGCCCGCGTGGCGCGAGGCGTGGGCGACGTAGACGCTCCAGGTCCCGACCGGGGCCCCGCCGCCGAGCAGGCGGTCGATACCGGCCTTGGTCAGGTCCGCGACGTACGTCGTGCCGTTCTCGGTCACGGCGCCGGCGGCCCGCAGGAGCGGGAGATAGGTGGGCAGGTCCCCGACGTTCAGCGAGGTCGGCCGCTCGACCGTCCCCGGCGGTCGCTTGAACCCGTGCCGGCCGAAGTGGTCGGGCGCGTAGATGAGCATCGACTTGAACTTGTACTTGTGCAGGCCCGCGTTGCCCCGGCCGCCCTGCTTGCCCGCGCCGCGGCCCGCCTTGATGCCCCGACCGTGCGTCCGGAGACCTCGGAACTTGCGCGTCCGGCTCGGCATCGGTTCACACCATCCGCCGGACGAGCTCGTTGATCTGAGCGCCGCGGTATCCCAGGGCGCCGCCGCGCGTAAACGGCTTCTTCGTCGACCGCCACCCGCCCTTCGGCGGCGTGAGGCGGAACAGCGGCTTGAGCCCGCGCACGGGAGGAAGTCCTTCCTTGGCGACCTTGGCCGCGACCTCGGTCAGGTCCTTTCCGCCCAGACTGACCGCGCGCTCGGCGGTGACGCTCGAACCTTCGGCCGTGCGGCCCCGGTGTTCCAGGAGGAAGCCGACCGTCGCCGGGTCCGCTTCGCCCCAGGTGACGTATCCCTGGACGCGCGTGATCATCCCCCGGAACTCCGGCCGCTCGGGTACGACGGTCGCGTGATTAGCCCGCGTGAGGTGCAGGAGCCGGAGCGTGTCGACCACGTCATGCCGCGCGTGGATCGTGCCACGCACGCGAACGATCATCCAGCCCATCGCTAGGCACCTCCCGTCGTCGGAGCGTTCCGGCTGGGGGGCGCGCGACCGGGCGGGCCCCGTCCCGGAGGTCCGCGACCCGGCGGTCCACGGCCCGGACCGCCACGGCCCGGCGGCCCGCCGCGTCCGCGACCCCGTCCCCGGCCACCGCGCATCGGTCGGACCCCTTCCTCCTTCGGCGGAAGGATCGAGGTGCCGGTCGGTCCGCGGACGATCCGCAGATGCTGCGCATCCGTCGCCGGTACCTTGAGCTGGGCCAGCGCGGCGAGGGCGCCGTAGACCGCCTGGGCGTAGTTGACCGTGGTCTTCGTGTGTCCGTCGGTGTAGCCCCACGCGTCGGTGATGCCGGCGAAGCGCAGGATCGGCTTGGCGACGTCGCCGACCGCCAGACCCACGCCCCGCGGCGCGGGACGGAACGAGACGACGACCGAGCCGGCCCGCGCCTCGACCTGGAACGGGAGCGAGTGGGCGCGACCGCACCCGCACTCCCAGCTGCCGCATCCGCGGAGGATCTCGACGATCTCCAGCTTGGCCCGGTCGATCGCGCGTCGGATGGTCGGACCGACCTCGCGGCCCTTGGCGCGGCCGAGGCCGACGAAGCCGTCGCCGGTCCCGACGACGACCGTGACCGCGAACTTGAACCGGCGGCCCGAGTCGGTCATCCGCTGGACCATGTTGACGTCCAGCACCTCGTCGTGCAATCCGGGGAGCAGCTTGTCGACGATCTGCGGCTCGCGCAACGGCAGTCCCGTCGCCAGCGCCTCGCTCATCGTCTTGACCTCGTCCGCCGCGACCCGGCGGCCGAGCTCCGTCTTGGGGACCCACGGCGGGGGCGCCGGGGCGCCCGGTGGTCCCCCCGAGTATCCGCCCCGCTCGCGCGAGGGTCCGGCCATCGCTCCGCTCATGACGACTCCGGACGCTGCACGAGGGCGGATAGCTTCTGCCGGTAGGTGTCGAGCGGCAGCGGGAGCTTCTTGGGGAGATGCGCCCCGGCCAGCCGGTCGGCAGAGGGGAACCCTTCGTCGCCGTGCGGGATCGTGAGGCCGGCGTCCAGGAGCCCCCGGAGCGCCGCCGACAATCGCCCGCCCGAGGTCGGGTGGCGGATGCCCAGATCCAGTACCGCCTCGGCCTGGCCGTGCGCCTTCGCCCGGAGCCCGGCCAAGTAGGCCGTCAGGTACGCCGCGGGCGTCGAAGCGAGCGAAACGGACGGGAACTCGATCCCTCCGAGCTCGGTCGAGTCGGCCGTCGCCAGGACCCGGTCACCGGACGGGTCGAACGCGACGACGGAGACGCGGACGCGACGCTCCGACAGGCGGACCACGGCCCGGGGCCGACCGGATTTGAGGAGCTTCAACCGCACGCGGTAGTCGGTCCGTCCCTCGCGTCGCCGACGGAAGTGGACGCGGTAGCGCGGGGAATCGCTCATGCCGCCTCCGGGAGGTGGCCGGCCAGGCGGAGGTTCTGGAGCAGGTGGGCCCGGCTGCGGAACATACCGCCCTTGGCCCGCCGGTAGAACTCGCGGTAGACCTTCGGGGGGATCTTCTTGCCGGTGCGGAGTTCGCGGAGAAGGTCCCGCTGGGCCCGGATCCGGCGCATCCACCGCGACTTGCGGGTGAGACGGGACTCGGGGGTTCCCTTGCGAGAGCCCGGTCCCTGATGCCGTCCCTTGGCGACCTCCTGGGCGCGACGACGGGCGCGGGCCCGGGACGTGCCGATGGTCGCCCGGCGACGGATGACCCCGGCCTTGATCGCGCCCCGCACGTCCGCGCGGGTGACGGCGTCGGCCAGGTCCTCTTGGCTCGCGGGGTCCAGGAAGACGCGGCCCTCGCCGCATTTGAGCAGGGCCGCCGCCAGGCGGCGCTGGTTGGAGAGGTCGGGCATCGTCTACTCCTCCCCGGGTGTCGCGATCGGGTTGAGCACGTGGATGCCGAGCTTCTTCGCGGCCTCCTCGAGGCCAAGTCGCCGCCGGGTGCCGACCGTCCGCGCGATGATGGCCGCGTCGCGCTTCGGGTCGAGCGGCGCCAGGTCGTCGGCGTGGTGGACCAGAACCGGGCGGTACCCGCTCGGGGTCAGGCCGCGCACGTCCGCCGGCGAGCCGTAGCCGATCCGGACGATGCGGGGTCGGTACCCGTAGTGGCGGCGCTGCTTCGACTGGAGCCCCCGCGGACGGCGCCAGGCGTTGTCGCGGCC
Organism: Thermoplasmata archaeon; assembly: GCA_030038605.1. Classification (GTDB taxonomy): domain Archaea; phylum Thermoplasmatota; class Thermoplasmata; order Lutacidiplasmatales; family UBA184; genus Lutacidiplasma. The sequence continues at coordinate 37,296 of JASHSU010000092.1, forward strand.
GATGCGGTAGTACCGGTTGGCGGCCTGGCGGCCGAACACCGGACGGCGCCGGTCCAGGGTCTTGCGGAGTTTGAGGTGGGTCGCGACGGTCTCCGGCAGCGTGGCCCGCTTCGGGATCTTGACCTCGTCCGCCTCGGCATCCTTGGCCTTGGGCTTGGACTTGGTCTTGGTCGCCGGCTTCTCGGCCGACACCGCCGGCGGGGTCGTCGTCGCGGACTGGGTCACCGGGGTGTCGTCCGACACGCCGGTCGCGCGGCGGCGCCGCTTGGGCGGCGGGGCCTCGGGCGCCGGGGTCGTCTCGGTCGGCTCCGCCGGGTCCGTCGGCTCCGTCGGGTCGGTCATCAGCTGGCCTCCTTGAAGTGGGAGCGCTCGGTGAGGTAGATGCCGTCCTGGAAGACCCGCGGGTCGTAGTCGCGGATGCGGGTCGCCCGCTCGATGTTCGCCCCGCTCTGACCCACGCTCTCGATGTCGGTGCCCGAGAGCACGACGAACTCACCGTCGACCTGGGCGGTCGTCCCCGGGACGAGCTGAGCGGTCCGAGGGTACTTCTCGCCGAGGAAGTTCTCGATGACGAGCTCCTGGCCCCGGACCGAGACCTTCATCGGGAAGTGGGCGGCGACGACCTTCATCTTCGCCTCCACGCCCCGGGTCAGTCCCGCGGCGAGGTTCCGCAGGTGCGCCGCCCAGGTCCCGAGCAGCGCCTGGGCGGCGCGTCGGCCCGGCGGCAGCTGCAACGTGAGCGTGGCGACCGACCCGTGGACGGACAACTCGAGGACGTCGGCGGGGAACGGGCGCTCGGCCGTCCCCAGCGGGCCCTTGACCCGCAGGCGGCGGCCGTCCACCGTGACCGAGACCCCCTGGGGGAGGTCGACGGTGGCGAGACGGCGGTCAGCGTCAGTAGACATAGGCGAGCAGCCGACCTCCGATCTTCTTCTCGCGCGCCTCGCGGTGCGAGACGACGCCCTGGTTGGTGGAGAGGACGAGCAGACCGAAGTCCTGGGCCGGCAGGAACCGGGCCTCGTACCGCTCGAGGCGGCCCGCGGCGACGGCCAGTCGCGGCTTGATGACCCCGCACGAGTTGATCCGACGCGAAAGCTTGACGTCGTAGGCGCCGCCGCGGCCGTTCGCCACGAACGTGAATTCCTCGATGAACTGGTGCTCGCGGAAGATCCGGAGGACCTCCGCGATCAGCTTCGAGGTCGGGTGGAGCGTGACGTGCGGCTGCCCGTCGGCGTCGGCGTGGCGGAGGGCGACGAGCGCGTCGTTGAGGAGGTCGTGCTGCATGGAAACGTCCTACTGGTATTTTCTGAACCCGAGGTCCATCGCGACCTCGCGGAAGCACTGGCGGCAGAGATGGAGGCCGTAGCGGCGGACGATGCCGCGCTTGCGGTCGCACCGCAGGCAGCCGACCTTGCGCCCGAACAACTTCTTCGGTTTCATCGGTCGACCTCCGCTCCCTAATCGAGGAGCGTCACCCCGAACGTGGCCGTCAGCAGGGCCCGCGTCTCGTCCCGCGTCGACCGGAGCTCGGCCGGTACGGGGCGCGACTGCAGGCGGCGGTGCCGGACCCGGTAACCGGCCCGTCCGACCTCGACCGAGACGTCCATCCCTTGGATCCCGATCTGGGGGTCGTACTTCATGCCGGTAAAGTCGGTGTAGTCCGCGATCCCGAAGGAGAAATTGCCGCTCCGGTCGATCGAGTCCGCGTCCAGCTGCCGGTCGCGCGCCTCGAAGGCGCGCTGCAGGAAGTCAACGGCGGCGGCGCCCCGGAGCGTGACCTTCGCGCCGATCTCCTGCCCGGCCCGGATCCCGAAGTCCCGGTTGGTCGAGTGGGCCCGCGTCGAGACCGGTTTCTGGTGCGTCAGCATCTGCAGGACGCGCTCGGCCTTGGTCCGAGCCTCGCCCGACTCGCCGACCCCGGAGTTGATGACGACCTTGATCACCCGCACCGAGCGGTGAGGGTTGCCCGACGGCGGGACCGGCGCCGTCACGGGGCTCGCGGACGGAGCGCTCATCGCGCGACTCCTTCGGCGAGCGTGACCTCGGGCGTCTTCTGGCCGACCACGTAGACGTATTCCTTGACCGTCGAGAACCCCTCGGCGAAGTGGACCAGGTTCGGCTGGGACGAGTTGCGCACCTCGACCCGCTCGACCCGGGCCAGCTGGCCGACGTGCGAGCCCCCCGCGACGAACGCCAGCGCCCCCGGCCCGAGTTTGAGATGGTCGACGACCTTCTGCGAAGGGACCTCGATCTTGACGGAGTCGCCCACCCGATACGGCGTGGAGGCGGCGACCAGCAGGTTGCGGCCGTCGTGCAGCGTCACCGCGACCTTGCCGGTCGGGACGGTGTGCTTGAACCGGACGCGGGCGACCTTCACGCCGGCCTCGGTGGACGGGATCGCGACCAGGACGAGCTTGCCCCGTCGGTCCTTGACGACACGGTAGTGCGCGTCCAGGGGCGCAGCGAACGAGAGCGTATCCATGAGGCCCAGACCCCGGTCGAGGTCCTTCGCGACCTTCCCGTCGACCCGGACCACGCCGGCGCGCAGGAGCAGACTCGCCTCGCGGGCGCTGCGGACCACGTGACGCAGGTCGCGGAGCGCGAGCAGCAACGGGATCGACTGGTCCTGCGCATGCGGACCGGGCCCCGGCCGCTTCACCCACTTGGTCCCTTTCCGGGGGATCGTCCAGGACCGGGGCGCCGCGCGGCGCTTCAGGCGGAACGTCATGCCGACTCCTCCGTCGGGGGAACGGCCTTCTTCCGGCTTCGCGGCTTGGGGGCGGGCGCGGGTTCGTCGTCCGCGGTCTCCTCCTCGGCCGGAGCGGGCGCCTCCGGCGTCGCCTCGCTCGTCGCGGCCGGTAGCGTCGGGGTCGCAGGCGTCGACGGGAGCTCGTCCGCCGCCTCGACCGTCTCGCCCCGTTCCTCGGGCGTCACATCTTCCTCGCGGACCTGCAGGGTGCGGCGTCGCCACGCGTCGGCGAGGTTCAACTTCGTGAGCACGAGGTGGCTCGTTCGGATCGGCAGCGGTTTCAACTTCGACTCGCCCGTCTTGAGCGTGACGTTGTCGAGCGTCACGGAGAGGCGCCGCCGGTCGATCTTCGCGACCCGCTCCTCGCGCCCCACGAAACTGCCCGACATGACGCGGACCGTGTCGCCCTTGCGGAGCGGCAGGGACCGCTGGTGGAACCGTCGACGCAATTCGCGGGAGAGCGGGACCGTCATGAGGAGCCGCCGTCGGGCGGTGTGCGCCTCGTAGGCGGCCTTCCGCTGGCGGCGGGGCGCCTGCGGAGAGAGCGACGACATCGACGACCTCCTAGACGATGATCGACGAGGCGGCCGCGATCCGCGGCCAGCGCTCGGCGGCCTCCTTGGCGACAGGTCCCTTGATCTGAGAGCCCTTGATCTCCCCGGTCTCGGTCGTGATGACGGCGGCGTTGTCCTCGAACTGAAGCCGGGTGCCGTCGGCCCGGTGGATCGGTGAGCGGGACCGGACGATGACCGCGTGGAGCACCTGGCGTCGCATCTCGGGGGTGCCCTTCTTCACGGAGACGATCACCAGGTCCGCGATCCCGGCGCGCGGGTAGCGGCGGTGGGTGCCGTGCCAGTTCCGCACGGCGATGATCTCGACGACCTTGGCGCCGGTGTTGTCGACGCACTCGAGCCGGGCGCCCTTGGGAAGCCCCCGACCGCGGCGACCGGCCAGCCCCTTCACGTGTCCTCCTCCGCCGGTGCGGTCGCCGCGGCCGGGCCTGCCTCTTCCGCGGCGACCCGCCGGGCGGCCTCGCCCAGGTCCTCCACGATGCAGAACGAGACGAGTTTGGAGAGCGGGCGCGTCTCGGCGATGCGGACGCGGTGGCCGACCGGGATGTTGAGACAGGGCGGCGCGTGGGCCAGGTAGCGTCGCCGTCGCTTCTCGTACCGCTCGAACTTCGGGACGAAATGCAGCAGCGTCCGCTCGACGACAGCCGTCCGCTGCATGGACGTCGACACGACCGTGCCCTCGAGCACCTGCCCCCGGACGGGGAGTCGACCGTGGAACGGACAGTGCCGGTCGTCGCACCGAGCCTTCGGAGCGCGCACGTCGAGACCGATGTCCCGGGCGCGACGGGCGGCCGACGTACGAGTGGGACTCATCGATGCCTCCGAGGACCACCGGCGATGAGGCGCTTCGTCCGGTCCTCGGGTCGCAGCCGAAGGGTCTCGCCTCTTAAGGGTAACTCACGTCCACCGAGGAGGATCGTGCCGGGCTGGCCCCGCTTGGGGACATGGACCGGTCGGGCCCGTCCCGGGACCCGTACGACGAACATCGACATCGATTCGTCCACCAGGACGCCCTCGACGGCCCGCGCGAGACCGGGTCCGGCCCCGAAACGGACGGGGGCTCCGAGTAGCTCGCCGGCGAGCGCCGTCCGGTCCGCGACGGAGAGGTCCGTGGGGCGGTCCCGGTTCGGCATGGATCCACTCGTCCCCCTACGCGCGCGCCAGTCGGGCCGCCGTGAGTTCGCGCTCGCGCAGGACGGTCAGCGACCGGGCCACGTTCGTGCGCAGGGCGCGCATGCGTCCAGGACTCGGCGGAGCGCCACCCATCGCCGCGATTCCCCGCTCGCGCAGGAGGTCGTTCTCGGCGTCGGCGATCCGCTGGCGAAGGTCGTCGTCGGAGAGGGCGCGCAGGTCCTTCATCCGGAGCAGCGCCATCCTACACCGCCTCCGGGGGCGACGCACCCTCCGCCGGCGCGGCGGCCGCCGGTTCCTCGACCGGGGGCAGCTCGACCGGCGCGGGCGCCGGGCGATTCTCGACGCCCTTCACGACGATCTCGTCGGGCAGCTTGGAGTTCGCCCGCATGATCCAGACGCTGACGCCGATGACGCCGGGCTTGAGCCGGGCCTGGTAGAATCCCTTGTCGACCCAGAGGTTGACGGCCTCACCGCAGTACTTGATCGTGCCCGCCTTGAACCGCTCGGTGCGGTGCCGCTCGCCCGTGAGCTTGCCGGAGAGGATGACCTGGGTCCCCCGCGCGCCCGCCTCCATGATCCGGCGGACGGTCGAGTGACCGGCCCGGCGGAAGTGCCAGCCCCGCTCGAGGGTGGAGGCGAGCTTCTCGCTCATCAGCTGCGCGTTGAGGCTCGGCTGCCGCTCTTCCTGGACCTCGATCTGGGGATTGTCGAGCTGGAAGCGCTCGTGGATGTCCTCGGTGAGCCGTTTGATCAGCTCGCCGCGGTGTCCGATGAGGATGCCCGGTCGCTCGCAGACGAGCGTGACCCGAGTGCCCATCGGGGTCCGGGTGATCTCGAGACCGCCAAACCCGGCGCGGGCGCTCTCGTGGACGAGGAAGTCCTTCAACAGGACCCGCCGGGTCGCTTCCTGGATCACCTTGCGCTCGGCGCTCATTCCGTCTCCTTCCGCTCGACGAGGACGATCTCGACGTTGGTCGTCTGCTCGTTCCACGACGTCGCGCGCCCGTGGGCCCGCGGCATCGACGCTTTCCGGATCCGGCCCCGGGCGCTCGCCGCGACCTTGACGACGAGCAGGTCCGCGTCCAGTCCCTCGTACTCGGCGTTCTCGCGCGCGTTGCGCAGCACCTGCAGAACGCTCCGGGCCACCTTGCGCGGATAGCGGCCGGGTCCGGTGCCCCGCTTGTGCGAGACCTCCTGGTTGTAGCGTCGGAACGGCACGGCCCGCTTGAGGGCGACGACGTCCTCCAGGAACGTCTCCGCGCGGTCGACGGGGAGACCCCGGATCGCGTTCAGGACCTCGTACGTCTTCTTCGGCGACATCGGGATCTCGATGCCGCGGGCCCGGGCGACGTTCGTGCCCGACTCGCCCTGGTACGTGTACCCTCGCATGGTTGGATGAACCTCACTTGAGCGGCATGAACTTGGACGACCGCGTCGCGCCGACGCCCGGGCCCGAGTGCTTCTCGAACCGCCGGGTGAGCGCGAACTCGCCGAAGTAGTGCCCGATCATCTCGGGACGGATCTCGACTTCCTTGAACTCCTTCCCGTTGTGGACCGCGACCCGCCGGGCCACGTGCTCGGGCAGGACCAGCGCGTCGCGGCAATGGGTCCGGATGACCTTCTCGGCCGGCGTCGAGCGCATCCGCTCGTAGAAGTGGGTCGTCTCCAGGTTGAACCCCCGGCGGATGGAGCGGCGGGCCCGCGAGCCCGCGACCTTGGCGAACTCCTCGAGAGAGAGCTTCTGCAGCTCCGGTAGCGTGAGTCCCCGGTAGGTGAACTCCCGCTTCCGCCGCGCCTCGACCTTCTTAGCCTTCCTCGCCTTCGGCATGGGGTCCTACGTCCTCCGTTCGCGGTCGCGGCGCCGCTTCTTGCGGATGGAACGGGAGAAGCGTCCGACCTTGGCCCCGGGCCAAGTCCCGCTCGCGACAGTCGACGGACGCCCGACATGCTGGTGGGCGCCGCCGCCGAACGGATGGTTGACGGGATTCATCGCCACACCGCGCACCTTAAGCGGGGCCCGGGCGAGCGAGCGGGTCATCCAGAATTTCTTGCCGGCCTTGATCACCGGGCGTTCGCGGCGACCTCCGCCGCCGACCGCCCCGACCTGGGCTCGACAGGTTTCGAGCAGGCGCTTGAACTCCCCCGAGGGGAGCTGGATCGTAACTTCGCCGGAGGCGTGGGCCGTAACGAGAGCGCTGCCACCGGCGGCGCGCACGAGACGGCCGCCGTCGAACGGCTTGACCTCGATGTTGCACACCAGCGTGCCGTCAGGGATGCGGCTCAGCGGTAGGACGGCCCCGCGGTCGACCTTCCCTTCGTGGAACGCGACGGATTGCCCGGTCGCGAGTCCGGCGGTGGCGAGCAGGCGTACCGCGGACCCGTCCGGGGCGATGACCTCGGCGACCGGGGCGGAGCGGCCCGGCGCCATCGCGATCGCCTCGACGCGACCGTCCCCCACGAGCGATGGCGAGGGGTGGACGATGGCACCGTGGTGCCGGTGGCTCGGCGAGCGGTAGGTCGGAGTGCCGGAACCCCGTCGCCGGGAGATGATGCGCTTTCCCATCAGAACACCCCGGCCCGGCTGCCGATGTCCTCCGCCGAGTAGTCCTTGGTGAAACGGACGGTCGCGATCTTGCCGGACCGAACGATCTTCACGTTGACCTTGGCGACCTTGCACTGATACGTCTCTTCGACCGCGCGACGGATCTCCGCCCGGTTGGCGCGGGCGTCGACGACGAACTCCAGCTTGTTGAGCCGCTCCATCTCGTCCATCGACTTCTCGGTCACGTAGGCGTGCAGGATGATCCGGTGCCGGAGCTGCGTCATGCGCTCGCCTCCCCGAGTCGGGTGCGAAGGGACTCGAGACCGGCGTGCGAAAAGATCGTGAGTCGGGCCGGGTCCCCGCCCGGAGCCAGGTCCTCCGTGGCGAGGCGCTGCGCGGGCACGACCTCGACGCCCGACAGGTTGCGGAACCCGAGGGCCCGGTTCGGCTGACTCGTGACGACCAGGACGCTGCGAGGAACGCGCCGCCCCCGTCCGCGACGTCGGGCCCGGCCGGACTTGAGGGTCGTCCCCTCGCGCGCCCGCGTCACGTCGTCCCAGAGCTGGAGCCGTTCCAGGAGCGCGCGGGCCTCGGCGGTCGTCGCGACCTTTTCGAGCGGGTCTTCCAGGACGAGGGGGAGATGCAACCCGTCCGGGACCGTGTGGCCCCGGGCGCTGACCCACGTCGCCTCCCGGGTCGCCGCGAGGGCGGAGGCGAACGCCAGACGCGCCTCCTTGCGATTGATCTTCTTGGTCCAGATGCGGTCCACCCGGGGGGGATGCGCGGGGCGACCCCCGACCGTGTTCGGTGCTTGCGCGCCCCGCATCGAGTCCATGAGGCGCGGCGTACGCGCGACGCCCTTACCTTTTCCCGACCACTGCGTCGAATGACGGAGGCCGGCGGTCGGGGTGGTGCCATACGGTTGGCGCCGGTGCGACTGCGTCGCGACCACGGCGCGTCGGATGAGGTCCGGCCGAACGGTCTGGGAGAACGCGAGCGGGAGCGTCACCTGGTGCGAACTCGCCTTGCCGTCCAATCCGACCACATGCACCCGGTGGTGATGGCCGGCCGGTGCGACGGGCGCGGGGTCGCTCATCAGGCCCCCTGCTTCGACCGGGTGCTGAGGTAGCGAATGTCGACCTTTTCGACGTTCGCGACCCGGCTGCGGATCGGCGTTCGGAACCGAAGGAGACGCTTCGCCGGACCGGGCACCGAACCGTGCAACAGGATGCAGGCCGCCCGGACTTCCCCGTAGTGCGGAAACCCGCCCGCCGGTGTGATCGGGTCCGACCGCGGGTCCTTGACGACCCGGAGGACCCGCATGTTGAACTGGGTACGGCGGTGGTAACCTTGCTGCCCCGCCTGGGGGATCCGATACGTCACGAAACTCGGGTTGTGGGGCCCGAGCGTCCCGATCATCCGCCGGTGCTTGGAGTTCTTCCGCGGCTGGAGCTTCACACCCCATCGCTGGATATGGCCCTGGAATCCGAACCCCTTCGTGACTCCGATGACGTCGAGGAACTCGCCTTCCTTGGCCAGCTCCTCCGCGGGAATCTCTTTACCGAGGGCGGCGACCGCGAAGGCGCGTCGGTCGTCGAACTTCTCGCCCGAGACCCGGACCTCGAACAGGGTCGGGGTCTTCGAGCCGGTGCCGGTGATCAGCTGGGGTTGAGTATAGACGATCAGGCGGACTTCGTCCCCTCCGGCCTGACCGAACGCCTCCCGTGCGCCCGCGGCGCTCTCCGGGTGGGTCGGTATGGTGCGGCCGAGTTCCTCGATCGGGGTCCCGCCCCACAATTCCGCGACGATGCGCCGCCCATAGGGGGTGGACGCGTAGACGCGGGCCCCCGCCACGCGCAGCGGCGGCACCTCGACGACCGTCACCGGAACGGCGACCTCCTGACCGGCCGTCGTCGACCGCTTCCGGTAATCGACCATGAACGCGTGCGTCATGCCGACCTTGAAGCCGGCAAATCCCTCGATCGCCGGCGGCTTGCCGCCCCGGGCCCAGGAGCGGACCCGCGGGAGCGGCCGGGCGGACCGGGACCGCGGCGAATACGCTAGAGATCCACGTCGTGGACGATGGCGTGCCATGGGTCGATAGGGGGTCCTGCCTCCGCGGGGGCGGGGGAGAAAGGTACCCTATATAACCCCACCCTAAGATTTGGCGTGGCCCCCTCGAAAATCGCCCGGCGGCTCGCCGGTGGAACGCGTCGGCCATGGCGCATCTCCGAACGCGCGCGTAGAGAGCGCCGCCGGCTCATACGACGCCCAGGTCGCGCCCGGCCCTCGTGAATGCGTCGATGGCGAAGCCGACATCGTCGTCCGTCAGCGCCGCGTTCATGATCGTCCGGATCCGTGCCTTGTCGCGGGCGACCATCGGGAAGACGATCGGGAGCGCGAAGACTCCGAGGTCGAACAAGCGCTGGCTCATCCGTCGGGCGAGACCGCTGTCGCCGACGACGATGGGGGTGATCGGCGTCGTGCTCTGACCGGTATTGAATCCGGCGTCGTGCATCGCCTGCTTGAACCGTCGGGTGTGGCTCCAGAGCCGGGCCACGTGCTCCGGTTCCTGCTCGAGCACGTCCACGGCGGCGATGCAGGCGGCCGTCACGGCCGGCGGGTGCGAACCGCTCAACAACCAGGTGCGGGATTTGTTGAACGCGAACTCGCGCAGCGCGGTCGACCCGGAGATGTGCCCGCCGACCACCCCGAACGCCTTCGAGAACGTCCCCATCTCGACGTGGACCTGGTCGCGCCGGAGGTGGAAATGGGAGACGATGCCCCGGCCGCCTTCCCCGAGGACCCCCTCCCCGTGAGCGTCGTCCACGTAGACCATCGCCCCGTGGTCGGCCCCGAGCGCGGCGATCCGGTCCAGCGGCGCCACGTCCCCGTCCATCGAAAAGACGCCATCGGTGATGAGGAGGATCCGTCGGTATGCGGGCGCGTGACGCTCGGCTTCCGAGAGGACACGGGCCAGGTCGTCCGTGTCCGCGTGCTTGTAGACGCTGCGCTCGGCGCGCGAGAGACGGACCCCGTCGATGATGCTGCCGTGGTTCAACTCGTCGCTGATGACGAGGTCGCCCTCCCCGACCAGTTGCGGAATGAGACCGGCGTTGGTCGCGAATCCAGACTGGTAGACCAGCGAGGCCTCGGCTCCCTTGAACCGGGCCAGCCGCTGTTCGAGCTCGACATGCAGGTCCATCGTGCCGGCGATCGGACGCACCGAACCGGACCCCGCGCCATGGGTCCGGACCGCCTCGATGGCCGCGGCCTTCAACTTCGGATGGTTGGAGAGTCCGAGGTAGTTGTTCGAACAGAACATGAGGACCTTCTTGCCGTCGATCACCGACCAGGGCAGGCTCGGCCCGTCCAGGACCCGGAGCTTCCAGTCAAGTTCCGAGGCCACCAGCTGGTCGACCTCCTGCCGGAGGAAGCCGGTCGGGTCGCGGGTCATCCGTCTACCACCTCGCTTCGAGGGAGACCTTCGCGGCCTGCGTCGAGTCGATCAGGTCCATGGCGCGCGCGAGCTCGGGGATCGGCACGCGATGCGTGATGATCTGACCGACCTTCTCGCGGAAGGCCGGCAGCGCGAGCAACCCCTTGACCTGGTACCACGTCGCGAACATCCGGCGCCCGAAGATCCCGTGGACCCGGGCGGCCTTGAAGATGAGGGACGCGTCGACGTCGAGCGTGGTCGGGCGGTCCAGCAGGCCCAGCAGCGATACCCGACCGCCGGGCGTGAGCGCGTCGAAGACGAGCTGAAAACCGCTCGGGTGTCCGGACATCTCGCAGGCGACGTCGACGCCGCGCCCGTACGTCATCTCCCGGATGGCGGGGACGAGTCGGTCGCCTTCCTCGACCGGGTTGAACACCCGGTCGGCGCCCATCTTGCGGGCCAGGTCCGCCCGCACGCGGTTCACCTCGGTCGCTACGACCGTCTCCGCGCCGAGGGTCCGGGCGACGGCGATCGCCAGCAGCCCAATCGGGCCGGCCCCGGCGATGAGGACCGACTTCCCGGCGAGGTCTTCGATGTTGTCTTCCGGCAGCAGGGAGTGCACGGCGTTGCCGAGCGGCTCCTGCACCGACGCGATTGCCGGGTCTAGGCTCGGGTCGTTCTTCCACGCGTTGAGCTCCGGCAGGACCGCGAACTCGGCGAACACCCCGTCACGATCGACGCCCAGCACCTGCACATTCGCGCAGATGTGCATCTTGCCGGTGCGGCACTGGTAGCAGGTCCCGTCGACGATGTGCGTCTCGGCCGAGACGTGATCGCCGACGGTGAGGCTCCGAACCCGGGCGCCGACCCGGACGACCTCGCCGCTCACCTCGTGGCCGAAGATCATCGGGACCGTGCGAACGCGCTCCTGCGCCCACTCGTTCCACTTCCAGATGTGCACGTCCGTCCCGCAGATCGAGGACGCGCGGACCCGTACCAGCACCTCGTCCTCCGCGGGGGTCGGGTCGGGTACGGTCCGAACCTCGCCGCCCGGTCCACGATGGGTTTTCACGACGGCCTGCACGGAACTCCTCGGCCGTGCCAGCGGTGTCGCGGATTAACGCTTGGCGGCGCGACGCGTCCCTCGCCGGCCGGAGCGCGGTTACCTCGGCCCCATCGTGTCCGTAAATACTCTGTGACGCTCCTCTTCTCTCGATGACGCACGACGAGGCCCCCTCCGATCCCTCCGAGGTGAACCCCCCGAGGCTGTGGACCGTTGCGGAAGCCAACGCGCGCATCGCGGAGCTGGACGAGCTCCTGCCCCGCCTGCGGGCCTGGGCGGCCCGGCTGGGCGAGGTGCACGGCGAGCTGAAGCGACTCCAGGAGTTCTGGGGCCGCGAGATCGACGCGCCGGATCACGCGGACCACGAGCGCAAGGCCCAGCTGGACGCCGAGTGGAGCCATCTGACGCAGCGGCTGGAAGAGGCGGTCGGCGCCCTCCACCGGGAAGGGATCGAGCTGCGGGACGTCGACTCCGGCCTGGTCGACTTCTACGGTTACATCGGCGGAGAGGTCGTCTACCTGTGCTGGCTTCGCGGTGAGCCGGAGGTCGGTCACTTCCACACCCTCACGGGGGGATTCCGGTCGCGGCGCCCCCTCCCCACCGCGCGGCGCGTCTCCACGCCCGGTCCCGGCGGGACGAGCTAGGCGTCGTCAAGCCGGCGGGCTCCGCGGGCGTACCGGCCCTCGTCGATCGTCGGGAGCCCCATCGCCGCGCGGAACTCGTTCACCGAGGCCGGAGCGTACCCGGCGTAGTGGTTGTTGAACAGGACGAACGCCATCTGCGCCGTGTCGTGCACGTCGCGCAGCCGTTGGGCCCACAGGCGCGTGACGGCCGACCGGTCGACCCGCACCTCCCCGTGCGACGCGGCCGGCACCGTTTCGTGATCGCCGATGAAGCGCAGGTAGACGAAATCGGCCGTCCGGTCGGGCGGGACCTCGACGTAGGTCAGGTACGACCAGGCGAGCGCGACGTGACGGTCCGACAACTCGCGGAGCAGCCACTCGTGGGCTTCCCCCCGAAACCATCCGGCGTCCCGCACCTCGACCGAGTAGCGCGGACCGGGTTCGAGCGTATCGAGCAGTTGCGTCAGGAACGTCTGCGCCCGACCGGGACGGACCCACGGCGGGAACTGGAGGAGGATCGCGCCGAGCTTCCCCTCCAGGTGTCGGGCCGCCCCCAGGAACGCCGCGACCTTCTCCGGGTCGACCGGTTGCTTCGGGTCCAGGAGGTCGCGCGGGAACTTGAGGGTGAAGCGGAACGTCTCGGGTGTCTTGCGGCGCCACGCGGCGACCATGCCCGGCGCCGGGCTGCGGTAGTACGTGGCGTCGACCTCGACCGTGTCGAACAGTTTGGCGTAGACCGAGAGCCGCTCCCCGTCCGGGAGGCCCTTCGGGTAGACCCGACCGCTCCACGCGTCGGACGTCCAGGAGGAGCAGCCGATGCGCAACTCCATGCGGCGGGACGAGCCGCCCCCGCCTAAAGACTGCGCGACCGAGGGCCCGTCAGTCGGGGCTCGCGCCGACGAGCCCCATCTCGACCGCCCGTATGGCCAACGCGAATCCCCCGACCGCGGCGAGGGCGGAACTGGCGGCCACGAGCAGCGGGAACGGGGTGCCGAGGTCGAGCAGGATGAGGATCAACGGGGCGAAGAGGCCGGCCCCGCCGCCCACGACGCCGAGCGACGGCCGGTCCGCCCGCAACGTGATCCAGGCGGCCAGCGCCGCGATGGCGGCGACCAGGCCCAGGAGCACGACCGCACCCCCGATCGCGGCCACGAACGTTTCCAGGTTGACGAACGGGGTGAGCGAGCCCAGGGTCCCGTTGGAGACGTTGCCGCTCAGCAGGGTCACGTCGATACCGGTGGCCCCCGCCGAAAAGACGGTGGACAGGAACACGTCGATCGTCACGGGCGCGAACCCGGGCTCGCTCACGTTGACCGAGAGACCGCCCGTGGGCAGACCGCCGAGCGCGAACGAGCCATCGGAGCCGGTGACCGTCGAGTACGTCCGCCCCTGCTCGTCGGTGGCCACGACGGTCGCGCCGACGGCCGGAAACGGCGTCGTCACGTTGCGCGGCTGAAGTTCGACGGCCCCGCTCACGGTGAATTGGCCGGGCGCGGTCGCCGCGACGGCGTAGTAGCCGAGAGCGCCGGCGAGGGCCGCCGCGAGCACCGCGACGGCGATCAGCGCGCTCGCGGCCGCCCGGGACGCCCGCCATCGGGGCGCTCGGGGCGGCGGCAGGTAGGGGTAAAGCCCGGGGAGGACCTCCCAGCTGTACAGCGGCGGCGGGTCGCGCGGCAGGACGACGGGGACCGGAGTCTGACAGTGGGGGCACGGAAACCACTGCGTGGGGGGAGCCTCCGCGGGGATGACCGCCACCGGCCCACCGCACGCCGGGCAGCGGACGCTGATCAACCGCGAGGCCATCGAGGACGACCGACCTCGACGGGGGTCTTATCCTTGCGTCCGCCCTTCGAAAAGCAACACGTCCGCGTCGTGGGGGTGGATGACGGCGCCTTCCGTCGCACCGACCGCTGGGCCCCCGTGGCGGCCGTGGCGGTCGCCGCGCCCGACCGGGTCGAGTCGGTCGCCACGGGTCGGGTGCGCGTGGACGGGCGCGACGCGACCGAGGTCATTATCCAGCTCGTCCGACGGACCGGCGGGCTCGACGGTCTGCACGCGATCCTGCTGGACGGTGCGGTCGTCGGGGGGTTCAACGTGGTCGATTTGGACCGCATCCAACGCGCCTTCCGGGTGCCGGTCGTCGCCGTCACATACGCGCCGCCCGACTTCACGAAAATCCGGGCCGCTCTGCGGACCTGGTTCGGCCGAGATGCGCGCCGACGCTGGGAGCTGCTCCGACGTCACCGACTGTACGCCGTGCCCCCACCGGCGCCGCCCGTGCTCCTGACCGCGGTCGGATGCCGACGCGCCGATGCGGTCCGCCTCCTCCGCCGCACCGTGGTGCGGGGTCACCGTCCCGAGGTGCTGCGTCTCGCCCACCTCATCGCGTCGGCGGGCGACGGCCGGCGCAACCGAAGGGTTATGGGCCGGGGCGCCGGTCGGCCCTCGGGCCTGTAGCTTAGCCCGGACCAAGCACTGGCCTTCTAAGCCAGAGAACTCGGGTTCAAAGGCCCTCGGCGCGCTCCGCCGGGGGCGGAGACTCCCGACAGGCCCGCCTACCTACCCGGCCGCTACTTCCGCGGCGCATTTCGCGCAGAGGATGCCGCGCGTGCCGGGGGCCAGCGGGTCGCCGCAGAGCGGGCACGACGCCCGGGCGTCGGCCGCGGCGATCAGCTCCTGGACGCTCGTGCGGAGCGCCGGGTGCGTCGTGCTGCCGGCGGAGGGAGCCGCCTCCGTGATCGCCGTCGGCGGAGCGAAGGCGTCCATCCGGGGTCGGTACGTGCCGGTCCTCCGGTCGAAGCTGGCGAACCCGCGGGCCGCCAAGCCTTGGAGGGCGGAGTCGACCGTCTCGCGGACCCCGCCGAAGACGTGGGACATTTCGATGGCGGTCATCCCCTGCGATTCTACGAGGACCGACAGCGAGCGGGCCGCGAGCAGCGGCATGTCGCCCCGGCCGATCACGCGGTCGACGCGCCAGCTCGTGCGCGCCGTGCGAGGGACCCGTCGGGCCGGTGCGACCCGGCCCGCCCGGAGGTCCGTGAGGAGCGTCGACCGGGCGAGGTCGAGCTCGTAGGCGACGCGCTCGTCGGCGAAGTAGAGGAGGACGGCGACGGAGAACGGCAGCAAGCCCCGGGTCCGGCACGCCTCCAAACCCTCCGGGAGCGAGCGCATCGTGGTCGGCAGCGTGACCCGCGGGCCTCCGCTGGCCGCGCGGTCCTCCTCATCCTGGGTCCGGGGCAGGTAGTGTTCACGGAGCAGGAACCGCGCGATCACGTGCGTCGGTGCGCCCCCGCCGAGCGGGACCACGTCGGCCCCGCCGTCGGCGGCGAACGTCACCCGCTCGAACGGTCGAAGGAACTCCCAGGCTGCGCCGGCCGGCGGCGGCGACTCCAGGACCAGCTCCAGGGTCTCCCGGCCCGCGGTGGGGTCGGCGACCAGGTCGTAGAAGGTGCCGAACTCCCGTCCGTCCGCCCGCAGCCGGAACGCGGCCAGCGGCGTCCGCCGCCGGGCAAGGTACTCCTCGTAGGCCCGACCGAGCGCCCGCTCCGAGAACGAACCGTGCCGCTCGTGGGCGAGTTTGCGAGCGAGCTCGTCGAGCTCACGCAGCGGTACGACGGCCATCGGCCCTCCGGGATTCGATAACATGCTCGTAGAGGGAGATAAACCGGCGGGCCATCGACTCCAGCGACGCGCTCCGCGCCACCTCCTCGCGGGCCCGGACCCCGAGCCGGTGCCGCTGAGCGGGGTCGCCGGCCAGTTCGACCAGCATCGCGGAGAGGGCGCCGGGTACGAGGATCGGGACCCTTCGCCCGGTGGCGCCGTCCTCGACGAGTTCGGACGCCCCGCCCGTCGCCGGGGCCACGACGGTCGTTCCGCAGGCCATCGCTTCCAGGAGCGCGACGCTCGACGTGTCGCTGGTCGACGGCAGCACGAAGACGTCGGTCTGGCTCAACAGGGCCGGCTTCTCCTCGTCCGCGACCGGGCCGATGTACCGGACCCGGGCGCGGAGCCGGGGGTCGCTGGCGATCCGCTCCCGCACGGCCCGCTCCTCCGGGCCGGCACCGCCGACGAGCCCGACCACGTCGGTCGACGCCGCGGCCTCGGAGACGGCGTCCAGGAATCGATGCACGCCCTTGTCGACGGTCAGGCGACCCAGGTAGGTCATCAGTGGCCCGGGCGGCAAACCGCATCGGGCCCGCCAGTCCGGCACCGCGAGGTGGGGCCCGTAGCGGGCCACATCCACACCGTTCGGGACGACCTCGACCTCGCGCCGGAACGGTTTGCGCGCTCCGCCCATCAGCGCCGCCCGGGCCGCGACGGACGGCGCGGTGGCCACGTCGCACCGCCAGTAGAGTCCCAGGTTCCACCACCACGCGACCCGGAAGAACTGGGGGACGAGGAACTTGGCCGGGACGGAGATCTCCATCTCCCGGATGTTGGTGTGGAACGTGCCGACCAGTGGGCGTCGGAACCGTCGGGCGGCGAGAAACGCGGCGCTTCCGATGCCGCCGGGCGAGTGGACGTGCAGCACGTCGGTCTCGGCGAGACCCCGGGCCTCGCGAACCAGCCCGAACGGAAACAGCGGCCAGCGGTACTGCGGGTAGAGCGGGACCGGTAGCGACCGGACCCGCCGCACCGGTACCCCGTCCTCTTCGCCGTCCTCGGACGGGAGGCCGACCTTCGTCTGCGGGGCGAAGACGCGGACCCCGACGCCCAAGCGCGTGAGCGTACGGGCAAGTCCGCCCGTAACCTCGGCGACCCCGTCGCGCATCGGCGGGTACGAGTCGGTGAAGAAGGCGACCTGCACCGGTAGGGGCCTCGTTCCCGGCTCGCCGCGCGGGTTCCTATGCCTATCGGTGCGCCGGCAGCGGGCCGGTCACCGGTCAGACGACCGTCTGGAACGCCCGTTCGAGGCGGCTCAGGTCCCGCACGTCCAGCGCGCGCGGGTCGACGGAGACGACCAGGGCCGAGCCGGTCGAGCTGGCCTGCGAGCTCAACCATTGCACGAACCGCAACGTCGTTTCGAGCGAGTGCTCCGTGACGAAGAACTCGACCGCGTCGAAGTAGACGAGCGCTCCTCCGGGCGCCTCGGTCGGCTCCCGCAGCCGGCCGCCGATCTCGCCCGGGGCCGGGAGCGCCGCGGTGGGGTCGTCGCCCCGCGTGCCGACCGGGACGACGATCCGCTGCTCCGGCCGAAGCTCGGTCGTCTCGGGCGGATGGAGGGAGAGCAGCACGACCCTCGGGAACCGCGGCGCCGCCTCCCGCAACGCCTCGAGGGCCCGTCGGGGCCGCTCCTCGCGGACGAGCAGGCTGCTGCCGGGCGCGACCGGGAGACTCGCGGGGGCGGTGCTCGGCACCGGCGCGACCCACGGGCGCGCCCCGCCCGCGGGACGGAGCAGCGACGACCAGGCCGGCTGGCGCGGCGGCGCGAGCAGGCTCTTCCGCTTCAGTTCGACCTCTTCGCCGAGGCGGGCGAGGCGGCTCTCGACCAGCATCCTCAGCTCGGCCGCAGTGTGGCCCCGGGTCGTGTGCCCGAGGACCTCACGGAGGGCGCTCCGGGCTCCCTCCTCGTAGCCGGCCGCGTAGGTGCGGGCGTACTCCTCGTCGGCCGGTCCATCCTCGGGCGGCGTGCGGACCGGTCCGTCCCGGCGGAGAGGGGCGCTCACGCGGACGCCCGGTCCGTCGCGCCGGACGCCGTCGACTCGACCGGCGCCGAGGGTCCGCGCGGGGGCGGGCGGACGTCGGACTCCCCGGCGGGGCTGAACTTGTAGCCGTAGTGGATGACGCCGGCCCGGCCTTCCTCGCGGAGCTTCCGGAACGTGGCGCGGACCTTGAGCCCGATCCGGACGTCCGCCGGTTCGAGATC